>DASXRO010000194.1:0-2337 GCA_036506555.1 Gaiellaceae bacterium | reverse complement strand
GCGACCTCCTCCACGTCCGCGTCGAGCCCGAAGAAGATCGGCGCCATGTTCACGTAGCTGATGCGACCGAGACGGATCATTCCCATCTCCTGAGCTCGTTGTAGAGCGTGTCCCGCTGCACGGGAACGCGCCCGGCGGCCTGGATCACACGGACGAGCTCCTCGATCTTCTGCTCGGTCTCCGTCTCCGCCCCGGCGGCGTGGAAGATCTCCTCACGTACAACGGTCCCCTGCACGTCATCGGCGCCGAAGTGGAGCGCGACCTGGGCGAGCGGGAGGCCCATCATGATCCAGTAGGCCTTCACGTGCGGGACGTTGTCGAGGAGGAGACGCGAGACCGCGATCAGCTTGAGGTCGTCGGAGCCGGGAGTGAACGTCCAGCCACGGCGCTCAAAGACCGTGTTCTCGGGATGGAAGGCGAGCGGGATGAAGGCGAGGAAGCCTCCCGTCTCATCCTGGAGGGCGCGCAGGCGCAGCAGGTGGTCGACCCGCTCCTCGTAAGTCTCGACGTGCCCGTAGAGCATCGTGCAGTGGGTCGGAATGCCGAGGCCGTGCGCCGTCCGGTGCGTGTCGATCCAGAAGTCGGGGTGCTCCTTGCCCGGTGCGACGAGGCGGCGAACCCGGTCGGCGAAGACCTCTGCGCCCCCGCCGGGGAGCGAGCCGAGGCCGGCGTCGCGGAGCTCGCGCAAGACCTCTTCGTGGGTCAAGCCGGAGAGCTTCGTCATGTGGTGAATCTCGCTCGCCGTGAAGCACTTGAGATGCACGTCCGGCATCGCCTCGTTCAGCTTCCGGATGATGTCGACGTAGTAGTCGAAGTCGACGTGCGGGCTCTCGCCGCCCACCATATGGATCTCGGTGAAGCCGGTGAGCTCGCGCTGGCGGAGCGCGTCCTCGACCAGCTCGTCGCCCGTGTGCGTGTAGGCGCCCTCCTGCTTCTGCGTCACCGCGAACGCGCAGAACTTGCACTTGACGCGGCAGACGTTCGTCTGGTTCAAGTAGAGGTTCTGGACGAAATAGACCTCGTCCCCCCCGCCGCGGCGCCTGCGCGCCGCGTCGGCGAGCTCCCCTAGCTGCAAGACGTCATCCGATTCCATCAGCGTCAGGCCGTCCTCGAAGTCGAGGCGCTCGTTCGCCTCGATCTTCTCCCGGATCGCATCGAGACCGGTGTGAGTCTGGACCGCCATCAGGTCTCCCGGTTCACGACGGCGTGGGTCAGGGCTTCGAGCGAGCCGCGGTCGGGCTCGCCGTCGAGGGCGGCGCGGGCTCTGGCTGCGTAGTCCTCCGCCAGCGCGCGGGCGGTCTCGAGCGCCCCGGTCGCGGCGACCCGCTCGAGCGCATCCGCGACCTGGTCACCAGCGAGCGCGCGACGCACCTCCGCGTCCTCGCGGGCGGCGAGGATCAAGGGCAGCGTGGGAGTCCCGTCGCGGAGATCGACGCCCGGCGCCTTCCCGGTGGTATCGAAGTCACCTGTGCAGTCGAGGATGTCGTCGGCGATCTGGAAGGCGACGCCGAGGGCGAGGCCGAACGGGCCGAGGCCCCGCCCGTTGCCGCCGAGGAGGCACGCCGCCTCAAAGAGCTTTCCCGTCTTGAGCGAGCAGCGGGCGAGATAGTCGTCAACGGACGTGTCCGGCCGGAAAGCCTGGCGCCGCTGGAGAGCTTCGCCCCGCGCAAGCGCGAGAGCCGCGTCGGCGAGGACGGCCACGGCGCCGTGATCCTCGGTGCGAGCCAGCTGCGCGAACGCCCGTGCGAACAGATAGTCACCCGCCGCCTTCGCCGCGCTCTCGCCGTGCTCGGCCCAGACGGTCGGACGCCCGCGCCGCAGGTCGGCGCCGTCGAGCAGGTCGTCGTGCACCAGGGTGGCCATGTGCACGAGCTCCACGGCTGTGCCGCCGGCCACGGACCGCTCACTGTCGCGTTCTCCGGTTGGCGTGGAGAGGAAGACGAGGAGGGGCCGCAGGCGCTTGCCGCCCGCCGCCAGCGTGTCGGCTCCGATGTCGCCCAGACGCCCCGGATAGGCGGCGACGGTCTCCCCCAGCCGCTCTTCGAGGAGGTCGAGGTAGCGCTCGAGGCCCGGAACCTCTCGGACCGCCGCCAGCGCGCTCACCGACACTAGGATCGCCTCCCCACGTGGAGGGCCACGATACCCCCGCCCAGAAGCCGCCAGCCGACCTCCTCGAAGCCGGCGCGACGCATGGCATCGGCCAGATCCTCCGGGCCGGGGAAGCGCCGCACGCTGGCAGGGAGGTAGGAGTAGGCGCCGCCGCCTGGCAGCACTTTGCCGGCGAGCGGGATGAGCCCGTCGAACCAGAGGCGGAAGAAAGGCCGCAGGACGCCGCGC
>DASXRO010000193.1:0-4499 GCA_036506555.1 Gaiellaceae bacterium | reverse complement strand
TCACCCGCCAGCGGCCCGTTTCGCCGTAACGAGAGCAACGGTGAGCAGGGCCGCCGGCAGCGCGAAGAGCGAGAACTCCCACCGGTCCCAGGGGAGATCGGCCCCGACGAAGACCGCGAGCGCGGCTAGGAGCCCGAGCGCTAGGGCTGCGAACGGGACGACGAGCTCCGGGCCTCCGCGCGTCGGCTGCCCGGGAGGTGAGGGCGGAAGGCCGGGGGGAAGCCTGAGCACCCGGACCGCCTGCGCGCGTTCGTGGGGGACGGCGCGAGCGCGATCGAGGCGATCGACCGTCGCGAGCTGCTCGGCAGAAAGTCGCAGACGCACGCGGGTGCTCGAGTGGTCGGCCCACAGGATTTGGTCGAGCGGGACGACGCGAAGCTCGCTGCCGACCACGAGCCAGGTGCTTCCGTTGAGGCGCAGGACTATGCGAACGCGGGCGGCGGGGCGTCCCCAGGCGGCCTCCACCGCGTAGCCCTCGAGCCCGTGCGACTCCTCGTCGGGAAGCTCGAAGCTCCAGGGCAGGACTACACCCATCGGAGCCATAGTGCCTAGCCGTACATGCCTCGTGCGCCGGTGAGCGAGGATGAAGGAGTCATGTCCGAGATGGGCGCTCCGCCGTGGCAAGCAGACGAGCTCGACCAGTCGCTCTTCTTCGAGCCGACTCCGGGCCCGGGCGACAGCGACGGCGGCGACATCTACCCTCCCGAGGGGATGAGTGGCGTCCGCTCGCATGCCTTTCGCTTCGGCGGCGTGGCCGCGAGCCTCGAGCCGGGCGGCTACGAAGTCGTCTACGAGACCGACCGCCTGCAGGTGGGCGTGTACGTCCTGGCCGCGCCCGAGCCGGACCGACAGCAGCCGCACGAGTGGGACGAGCTCTACTTCGTCCTCAAAGGGAGCGGGACGCTGGCCACGGAGGGTGTGGAGCTTCCTCTCGATGAAGGCGCAGCGGCGTTCGTGCCCGCCGGCGCCGAGCACCGCTTCAGCGGATACGAGCGCCTTGTGCTCTTGGTCGTATTTGACAAGAGCTGACGAGTAGCGTCGCCTGCTAGTCTCTTACATATGTATTTGACCTATAGGCGCTCGTGAGAGGTCGCCACGGCTACAGGGGTACCCGCAGCCGCGCGTTCGTGCGGCCCGGCCATTGGGCGGTGCGCGCACGGGTGGAGCGTTTCGTCGAGCCTTCGCTGCTGCTCCTCCTGCGCGAGCGGCCGATGCACGGCTACGAGCTGATCGAGCGCCTCCCCGAGGTCGCCGGCGGCGAGACCCAGGTCGATGTCGGCAACCTCTACCGCGTTCTGCGTGCCCTCGAGGAGGAGGGCATCGTCAAATCCGAATGGAGCGCCGAGCTTCCCGGGCCCGCGAAGCGGACCTACGAGCTCACCGAGACAGGCCGCCGCCTGCTCGACCGCTGGGCCGAGGCGCTGCGCGGGGCGCAGGGCGTCATCTCTGGATTCCTGGAGCGTTACGAGCAGGACGAGGGGAGGTGAACATGCACCGTCGTCACAGACATGGCCATGGGTGTGGCCCCGGCTTCGGCCGCCGCCGCGTCCCCGATCGCGAGGAGTGGCTCCGGCACCTCGAGGAGTACCAGAAGGATCTGGAGCAGGAGGTAGCCGACGTCGCCGACCTCATCCGCCGCCTCAAGGAGGAGAAGCCGGAGACCGCGACCGTCTAGCCGGGTGCGGTCGCCAGGCGCTCGTGCAGCCGGCCGACGCCGTACGGGATCCACCACACGGCGAGGCCGGCCGCGAGCCCCCACAGGAGGTTGACCTCGAAGCCGATCGCGCCCACGAGGAGCGCGAGGGCCCAGTCGCGGGCGCCGTGCAGGTCGCGAAGCAGCGCGATGTGAAGCACCCCCGCACAGGCGAGGAGGCCGGCGAGCACCGGCAGCGGGAACGCGGGGAGGACGCCGGCGAGGCCGGATCCGACGCCGACCGCGAGCACGAGCAGCGCTCCGCCCATCACGAGTGGCGCCGCCCCGGTGCGGGCTCCGAACTTGTAGTGCGCCGTCATGCCTCCGGCGCCGTGGCAGACGGGCATCCCGCTGATCGCGCCCGCCAAGAGGTTCGCGGTGCCGAAGGAGGTTGCAAGCCGGCCGGGCCGAACGCGCTCGCCGCGCTCGCCGAAGTAGACGCGGGCAGCGTCGGCCGTCGCCAGGCACGAGTTGGCAAAGGAGAGCGGCGCCTGCGGGAGGACGAGGACGGTGAACGCAGTGAGCAGGACCGCTCCGTCGAACGAGGGTACGACGAAGTGCGACGGCCCCCAGGAGAGATGACCGCCCGCGAGCGCGAGCGCCACGACGATGCCGGCTCCGACGAGCACGAGTGAGATCGCGTAGCGCTTGAGCGTGAACGCGAGAGCGAACGCGAGGAGCCCGAGCGGCAGCGCCCAGCCCGGGTCGAGTGCGTAGGCCGCGAACGACTTGGGGGGATCGGTGACCAGACCCCAGGCGATCTTGAGGAAGAGCAAGCCGACGGTGAGCTGAACGCCGCGCACGAGAGCGCGCGGAAAGACGCGGGCGAGGAGATCGAGCAAGCCGAGGCGACCGGCGATGAGGAACATCGCCCCCAGCAGGAGTGCTCCCGCTGCGATCTCGTCCGATCCGAGCCCCTTTGCGATCGCGATCGCACCGAAAGCCTTCAGCGGCTGAACCGGCACCGGCAGCCGGTAGATGAGCGCGGCCGTGACATAGAGCAGGGCGGCCGGAAGGAGGACCGCGGTCGCCGAGAGGCCGTTCGAGACGATCAGCGCGACCGCGATCGGGACGAACACCCCGAGGTCCGCGACGGCTCCGGCGAGCTCACGGCGGTCGATTCTCACCGCCGTATCATGCCGTCGATGTTCTTTCGGCAGGTGCTACACGAAGACCTCGGCTGCGCCTCGTACGTCGTCGCGGACGGCGGCGAAGCGGCGGTGATCGACCCGAAATGGGAGATCGACGACTACGTTGCGCTCGCCGAGGAGCACGGGTTCGAGATCCGGCATGTCCTCGAGACGCACAACCATGCCGACCACGTGTCCGGGAAGGGACGCCTGGCAAACGACACGGGCGCGACCATTCACGTTCCGGCGAAGGCCGGGGTCGAGTTCGCGCACGAGCCTCTCTCCGGGGGCGACGTCGTGCGCGTCGGCGACGTCGCCATCACGGCACTCGAGACGCCCGGCCACCGCCCCGAGCACACCTCGTACCTCATTGCGGACGCAAGCCGTGCCGACGAGCCTTGGCTGGTGGTCACGGGCGATTCCCTCTTCGTCGGCGACCTGGCCCGCCCCGATCTCGCGGTCGAGCCGGAGGAGGGAGCGCGGGAGCTCTACGCCTCGATGCAGCGCCTGCTCGGGCTCGACGATTTCGCCGAGGCCTGGCCCGGCCATATCGGAGGCTCGCTCTGCGGCGGGGCGGGGATGAGCGAGAAGCCCGGCACGACGATCGGGTTCGAGCGGCGCTTCAACCGCTTCCTCAAGCTCGGCGACGAAGAGGCCTTCGTCCGCGAGCTGACCGCGACGCTCGCCCCGCAGCCGCCCAACTTCAAGCGCATCGTCGAGCTCAACCGAGGGCCTCTCCTGACGGAGCCCGCCGCGCTCGAGCCGCTCGCCGCCGCGCGCGTGAGAGAGATGCGCGACGGCGGCGCAGCGCTGCTCGACGGGAGGTCTCCGCGCGAGTTCGACGCGGTGCACATCCCTGGCTCGATCAACGTGACGATGACGCGCTCGGCCGTCGGGACGCGGGCTGCGTGGGTGATCGACCCCGAGACCGAGGTTGTTGTCGTTGGCGCCGGCGACGCGGAGGCCCGCCGGATGGCGCGCCTGCTCGAGGCCGTCGGCTTCCGCCGCCTGCCCGGTTTTCTCGCGGGCGGCATTCCCGCCTGGCAGGCAGCGGGGCTGGAAACGGAGTCGACGCCGGCCATCGACATTCACGAGCTCGCCGAGCGGATCCGCAACGAGGACGTCGCCCTCCTCGACGTGCGCGAGGACGACGAATGGGAGGAGGGCCATGTCGCGGGCTCTCTCCACGTCCCCTACCACGAGCTTCGAGACGGCGCACCGCCCGAGGTCGCGAACGGCAAGCCCCTCGCCGTCGCCTGCTCGGTCGGGAACCGCAGCTCGATCGCCGCCTCCCTCCTCAAGCGCGACGGGGTCGAGAACGTCATCCACGTCGCGGAAGGCGGCGTCGCCGATCTCGCCGGGGAGGGAATCCCTCTCGTAGAGGGGAAGTAAGGAGGTCCTTGCTACACTCCGACCTCGCAGGGCGGCGTAGCTCAGTTGGTTAGAGCAGCGGAATCATAATCCGCGTGTCGGAGGTTCGAGTCCTCCCGCCGCTACCTTTCAGGGGTCCCTTAAGAGAGAGACAGAAGAGAGATGGCTACCGGAGTACGAGTTGCGATTACCCTCGCATGCACCGAGTGCAAGCGGCGGAACTATCAGACGCAGAAGTCGAAGCGGAATACGCCCGACCGTTTCGAGACGAAGAAATACTGCCGCTGGTGCGGATCGCACACGCT
>DASXRO010000192.1:0-12531 GCA_036506555.1 Gaiellaceae bacterium | reverse complement strand
GTGGGCGCCGGCGGCCCGTTCGCAATCGGCGAGTCGCCCGCGGGCTTCGCGCTCCTCCACCTGACCGCCGCCGGCCGCTTGCAGGCCGTCGACCTCGTCCAGGTCGAGCCGCTGTCAGGCGAAGGGAGTGCGCGCCGAGTCGTGTTCGACCCGGCGCGGTAACGAGGAGGGATTGGCGGAACGTCGCTCGTCGCCGGGGGCGCGCTGGTCTAGCCGAGGCACCGGCCGCGGGGAGCCCCGTGTCATTCTGAACGCGGATGCGTTGGGGGCGACTGAGGCCTCAGCCTCGGGGCGAGTCAGCGCGCCTCCGGCGGCACAGCTGATGTTTCGCCAGGCCCTCCTCAAAAGAGTGGGGCGGCCTCACCGCATCGAGCCCGCCCCGTCTTCTTCCTGGTAGTGCTCCCGCCGCATCGGAGCCCCCAGGGAGTCCTGCCGTTGCCGCTTGCTTCAGTATCGGACGCGGCGGCCGCTTGATTCCTCCCGCTTTCGGTGGTTCACCTCGGCAGTTGACCGCTTTAGGCTGTCGCCGTGGACGTGTTGACGCCGCGCTCGCTCGAGGAGGCTCTGGGCATGAAGGCCGGGCGCCCGGAGGCCGTGCCGATCCAGGGTGGCACCGACGTGATGATCGAGCTCAACTTCGACCGCTCGCGGCCGGGGGCGATCCTGAACCTGAACGAGGTGACCGAGCTGCGCGGCTGGTCGCGCGAGGACGGGTGGCTGCGGCTCGGCTCCGGGCTGACCTATGCCGAGGCGATGGAGCAGGGGCTCAAGGAGTCCTTGCCCGCGCTGGCGGAGGCCTCGCGCACGGTCGGCTCGCCGCAAATCCGCAACCGGGGCACGATCGGGGGCAACCTCGGCACCGCCTCGCCTGCGGGCGACGCGCTTCCTCCTCTGCTCATCTACGGCGCTGAGATCGTGCTGGGGAGCATGCGCGGGCTGCGGACCGTTCCGGTGGAGCGGTTTCTCGTCGGGCCGAAGCAGAATGCGCTCGCCGAGGACGAGCTGATCCTGGCCGTGCGGATCGAGCCGCGCCCGTGGCGGCAGACGTTCATGAAGGTGGGGCCGCGGAACGCGATGGTGATTGCGGTGGTGTCGTTGGCGCTGGCCGTGGACGAGGAGCACGGCGAGGTGCGGGCCTCCTACGGGTCGGCGGGGCCGGTGCCGGGGCTCGTCGTGGGCTCGCTGGACGAGGCCGGCTCGTTCGCGGAGCGGGTGGCGCGGGATGCCTCGCCGATCGACGACGTGCGCGGGACGGCGCGCTACCGCAAGCATGCGCTGGAGGTCTTGGTGCAGCGGGCGCTGAACAGGTGTTTGACGTGAGGGTGGAGCTTCTCGTCAACGGAGAGCCGCACGAGGCGGAGATCTGGGAGGGCGAGAGCCTCCTCTACACACTGCGCGAGCACCTTGGGCTACCCGGCTCGAAGAACGCGTGCGAACAGGGGGAGTGCGGGTCGTGCTCGGTGCTGTTGGACGGAGAACTGGTGTGCGCGTGCCTGGTGCTGGCTGCGCAAGCGGAGAGGCACGAGGTGGTGACGGTGGAGGGGCTCCCGGCCGCGGAGGGCGAGCTGCATCCGGTGCAGGAGGCGTTCGCGGCGACGGGGGCGGTGCAGTGCGGGTTCTGCACGCCGGGGCTGGTGATGGCGACGGCCGACCTGTTGCGGCGAGTGCCGGATCCGTCGGACGACGAGATCCGGGAGGCCCTGAGCGGCAACCTCTGCCGCTGTACGGGCTACGCGAAGATCTTCGACGCGGTCAGACTGGCGGCAAGCGGATGACGTATCCCGCGGGGCCACCCCGAACCACCACCCGCTTTCGAGCGTATCGTCGCACGGCGCGTGTGTGTGTGGCGAAACGAGGCGAAAGCGAGAAAGGTCTACGCGGAGCCCGGCTCGAAGTCGTGCACCTGCACCATGAACGCCGTCATGCCAGTCTCGCTTCCCTTCGAATGCGTCTCACCGCGCCGGATGAACGCCGCGTCGCCCTCGCCGAGCAGCATGCGCTCGCCGTCGCCGCCGGCCACCCAGCCGCTGCCGGCCACTGCGAAGAAGAGCTGTCCGAAGCCGGCTGCGTGCGAGCCGATCTCGCCCCCGGGCTCGAGGTAGACGACGTAGGCGTGTGCCTCACCCTCGCCGTCTGCCACTTTCAGTGCCGCGGCGAGCCTCGACTTGTACTCGGTGATTCGCTCGGCGCGGGAGACATCGAACCGCAGGATCTCCATCGGGCGATTCTGCCAAAGCGAACATGAACGCCCCCGCGCGCCGCCTCGAGCTCGGCCGCGTCGGCGAGTCCATCCGCCGCGTCGACGCCATCCCCAAGGTGACGGGCGAATTCGCCTATGCGAGCGACCTCTTCGCCGCCGGCATGCTCTTCGGCCACACGATCCGCAGCCCGCACGCCGCCGCCCGCGTCAAGCGCATCGACGTCTCCGAGGCCCGCGGCATGCCCGGCGTGCACGCCGTCCTCACCCACAAGGACGTTTCCGGCGAGAAGCGCTACGGCCTCGAGTTCGCCGACCAGCCCGTGCTTGCGATGGAGGATGTGCGCTACTTCGGCGAGCCGGTCGTGCTCGTCGCCGCCGAGCACCCCGAGCAGGCCCGCCGCGCCGCCGGCCAGGTCAGGGTCGACTACATCCCGCAGAAGCCCACGACGGACCCGGAGCGCTCCCGCGACTCCGTCCGCCAGCTCACTATCCGCCACGGCAACCCCGAGCAGGCCGCCGAGGTCACGGTGGAGGGCGTCTACGAGCTCGGCATCCAGGACCAGGCCTTCCTCGGCCCCGAGTCCGGCCTCGCCGTCCCCGACGGGAAGGGCGGCATCGACATCTACGTCGCCACCCAGTGGCTGCACGTCGACCGCGACCAGGTCGCGCCCTGCCTCGGCCTCGAGCCCGAGCAGGTGCGCATCCACCTGGCCGGCGTCGGCGGCGCCTTCGGCGGGCGCGAGGACCTCTCCATGCAGATCCACGGCGCCATGCTCGCCCTCAAGACGAACCGCCCGGTGAAGATGGTCTACAGCCGCGAGGAGTCCTTCGCCGGCCACGTCCACCGCCACCCGGCCAAGATCTGGGCCGAGCACCGCGCCGACCGCGACGGCAAGCTCGTCTGCGTCCGCATGCGGATCCTGCTCGACGGCGGCGCCTACGCCTCCAGCTCGACGGCCGTCTGTTCGAACGCCGCCTCCTTCGCCTGCGGCCCCTACGCCGTCGCCAACGCGCTCATCGAGTGCAAGGCCGTCTTCACGAATAATCCGCCCTGCGGAGCCATGCGCGGCTTCGGGGCCGTGCAGACGTGCTTCGCGGCCGAGGCGCAGATGGACAAGCTCGCCGCCGCCCTCGAGCTCAACCCCGCCGAGTTTCGCCTCCGCAACGCGCTCGCATACGGCGACGTCGTCCCGACGGGGCAGCGGATCACGGGCTCCCTCCCGGTCGCCGAGGTCATCCGCCGTTGCATGGACATGCCCGCGCCCGAGCCGGAGGAGCTGCCGCGCGACCCGATCCGCCTCCCGGGCGGCGCCGGCAACACCACCCGGGGGGACGGCGTGCGCCGGGGCGTCGGCTTCGCCGTCGGCTTCAAGAACATCTGCTACTCGGAGGGCTTCGACGACTACTGCGCAGCCCGCGTGCGTCTGTTCACGGATGCAGACGGAGAGCTCGTCGCCGAAGTGCACTCCGCCGCCGCCGAGGTCGGCCAGGGCGTCACCAACGTGATGGCGCAGGTCGCGCGCACGGAGCTTCCGGAGGTCGCCGACGTCGTCATCGCCCCGCACACGACCGCCGCCGTCGGCTCCGCCGGCTCCTCGTCGGCCTCGCGCCAGACCTGGATGACGGCCGGAGCCGTCCGCGCAGCCTGCCTGGCGGTCCGCGACGAGCTCGAGCGCCGCGGCGGCTCTCTCGCCGCGGGCGAGGAGATCGACATCGAGCGCGTCTATCGCCATCGCCAGACGACCCCCCTCGACCCCGAGACCGGCCAGCTCACCGGCGAGCGCGCGCACGTCGCCTTCGCCTGCGCGGCGATGAAGGTCGTCGTCGAGGTCGACGTCGACCTCGGCCTCACGCGCGTCGTCTGGATCGGCACCGCCCAGGACGTCGGGCGCGCTCTCAACCCGCAGGCCGTCTTCGGGCAGATCGAGGGCGGGACGGCGCAGGGGCTCGGCCTCGCGCTCATGGAGGAGCTGCAGACGCGGGACGGCGTCATCACGAACGCGAGCTTCACCGACTACCTCATCCCGACGGCGCTCGACATGCCGCCCGTCAGCGCGGAGCTCGTCGAGGAGGCCGAGCCGGACGCGCCCTACGGAGCCAAGGGCGTGGGGGAGCCGCCGACCGTCGTCTCCACGGCTGCGATCGTCGCTGCGCTCCGCGACGCGACCGGCCGCGAGCTCACCCGCGTGCCCGTGCGCCCCGATGACATCGTGGGCTTCGAAGCATAGAGTCGCCCTGCGGCCATTCACGCCGAAAGGAGGTGACAGAGCATGGCAGCGGACAACAAGATGATCAGCCGCCGCGTCGTGGAAGAGGGCTTCGCGCAGGGCAAGGTGGAGCTCTTCGACGACCTCGTCGCCGAGGACGTCGTGAATCACGACGAAACGCTTCCGCCCGAGATCCCGCCCGGGCGCGAGGGCGTCAAGGCGCTTGCGCAGGGCTACAAGATGGCCTTCCCGGACCTGGTGCTGACCGTCGAGGACCAGATCGCCGAGGGCGACAAGGTCGCCACCCGCTGGACGGCGCGCGGCACTCACCAGGGCGAGCTCATGGGCATCCCGCCGACGGGCAAGGAGGCCCGCGTCACCGGGACGACGATCGACCGCATCGAGGATGGCCAGATCGTCGAGACCTGGACGAACTGGGACCAGGTCTCGCTCTTGCAGCAGCTGGGCGTCATCCCCGAGATGGCGCGGACGAGCTAGAGCGGCACCCGATTTCGTAGGGGCGGGGCATGCCCCACCCCTACAGTCATTCGCCCGGCTTGCGAGGGATGTTGCAAAGGTCTCGAGGTGCCGATAAGAGGCTCATGTTCGGCGGCTTCACGCTCCGGCAGCTCCCGTGCGAGGAATGCGGCGCGTCGGTCGCCAAGGCCGAGCTCGAGGGCCACGTCTGCGATCCCGAGCGGCGACTCGATTACCAGCTCATCCAGCAGCGCCAGGAACTCGAGGGGCTGGAGGACGAGTACCGCGCCTACCTCGCCACGCCTCGGGGCAAGTTCGAGCTCTGGTGCGCCGAGCGCTCACGCCGCCCGCCCGCGAGCGGTTAGTCTCACCCCTCACGAAGTTCTCGTGACGGAGGTGGGACTGTGCACGCACGCGTGAGCACGATCTACGGGACGACCGACCAGGGCGACGAGGGCGCGCGGACCTTCCGCGACGAGATCCTCCCGGCGCTCAAGGGAATGGAGGGCTGCAAGGGAGCATTGCTCTTCACCGACCGCTCCACCGGGAAGACGATGGCGGTCACCCTCTGGGAGGACGAGGAGGCAATGCAGGCGAGCGAGGAGACGGCCAACGCCTTGCGCCGTCAGGCCGCCGATGATTACGCGGCCAGCGAGCCGCCGACCGTCGACCGCTACGAAGTCGTCGTCTGGGAGGCCTGATCGGCTGGCGCTTTCAGAAGCGGAGGGCGATCCTCCCCGGCGTCAGGCTGAACGTGAGCAGGCGCGGCGGCGGCGTGAGCGTCGGCAGAAAGGGTGCGAGGATGAGCGTCGGGCCGCGAGGTCTCATCGCGACGCTCACCCTCGTCGGCACTGGGCTCAGCTACATCTGGCGCCGGCGCCGCAAGCAGGCCTGAGCTAGACCCGCGCCTCCTCGTTCACGATCACGTGGATGAGATCGATGATCTCGGGCTGGGGTCCCTGCGGCATGTCCATCCCGGCCTCCTCCATCGCCGGCATGACCTTCTCGTTCATGAAGTTGTCGAAGGCCTCCTGGGATTCCCACACGTCGACGACACGGAAGCCGTTCGGCCCTTCCCCGGCGGTGTGGATGATGTTGCCCGCGGGGTTCTCGGCGGGCCGCTTCGAGCCGAACATCCGTTCCGTGACCGTTTCGTAGGCCTCTTTGCTCGGAATGTCTGCGATCACTGCGATTGCCATGGTGCTGCCTCCTACGTCGTTCTGCTGACCCTCCGAGGGTACTCCTCGCCGCGACCGCCCGTCGGAGTACGCTCCGGCTGCCATGCGCGCGCGATTGCCAGCCGCCGAACGCCTTCTGGGGGCCGCCGCGGCGCTCGTCGGCGTCATCGGCGTCGGCTCCGCGCTCACGCCCGAGCTCGCGAGCAGGATCGACCTCGTCGAGGCCGTTCTCCCTGCCGGCTTCCCGGGGGCGGCCCGCTTCCTGACGCTCGCCTTTGGTCTCGCGCTCGTCTGGCTCTCGCGCTCGCTCGCACATCGCCGGCGGCGCGCGTGGCAACTTGCCGTTGTGCTTGTCATCGGCATCGCTCTCACCCACCTGGCCAAGGGCCTTGACGCAGAGGAGGCAACGGTGAGCCTGCTCCTGCTCGCAGCGCTCATCCATTGGCGGGGACGCTTCGACGTACCCGGAGACAGGGCCTTTCGCCCGCTCGTCGCCGTGGGGCTCGCCCTCACGTCGCTCCTGGGACTCCTCGCCGCTGTCGAGTTGCACCGGCTCTCGGCCCCCGAGGAGCTCGAGGACGTCGTCGGCGTCGCTTCGTTCCTGCTCGCAGTGCGGGCCTTCTACCTCTGGCTGCGCCCTCTTACGCAGCGGGTGCGCCAGACGGTCGGCGAGCACGCGTGCGCGCGTCGGCTCGTCGAGTCCCACGGGCGGGACAGCCTCGCCTACTTCGCGCTGCGCCGGGACAAGACGTACTTCTTCGCCCCGGGGGAGCGCGCATTCCTCGCCTACCGCGTCGTGGCGGGCTCGGCGCTCGTGAGCGGCGACCCGGTGGGCGAGGAGGACGAGTTCCCGTCCCTGCTTGCGGACTTCAGGCGCATGGCGCACGCCAACGGCTGGCGGGTCGCCGTTCTCGGCGCAAGCGCGGAGCGGCTCCCCGTTTACCGCGCCCTCGGGCTGCGCGCGGTGAAGCTCGGGGACGAGGCCGTCGTCCGCCCCGCCACCTTCTCCCTCGAGGGACGGAAGATCCGCAAGGTGCGCCAGTCCGTCCACCGGCTCGGGAAGGCGGGCTACCGCGTGCGCGTCCTCAGCGCGGGCGAGATGGACGCCGACCAGCGCGACGCCGTGCGCGCTCTCGCCGCCCAGGCGCGCGGGCGCTGGCCCGAGCGCGGCTTCACGATGGCGATGGACGACTTCTTCGGCGAGGCGGGCGGGATCTACGCGGTGGCCGAGGACCCGCACGGCACGCTCGGAGGCTTCCTCCACCTCGTTCCCGCCCCTGCGAGCGGGGGCTATTCCCTGAGCGCGATGCGGCGGCGCCGGGACACCCCGAACGGCCTCATGGAGTTCCTCATCGCGGAGACGATCGCCTGGGCGCGCGTGACCGGTGTGCCCGAGCTCTCGCTCAACTTCTGCGTCTTCGCGGACTTCCTGCGCGCGGGCTCCGTGCGCTCGCCCGCGGCGCGGGTGCTGAGCTATTCCCTGCACCGGCTCGACCGCGCCTTCCAGCTCGAGCGGCTCTTGCGCTTCAGCGGCAAGTTCTTCCCCGAGTGGCGGCCACGCTTCCTCTGCATCGAGCGGCTGAGCGACTTCCCCTCGGTCGGGATTGCCTACCTGCGCGCAGAGTCCCTCCTGACCCCGCCGGGCCCGTGGGTGCGGGCCAGGACGCCCGTCTAGTGTCCCTTCAGTGAATGTTGGCGAGCTTCCTGGAGGCGAAAACCGAGCATGGCAAGGACGCAGGGAGCGCGCATATGCAGGTCATATGTGCGCGACCGAGGACGCCGCCAAGCGACGGTTTGCAGCCGCCAGAAGCCGGCGGACATTTGCTGGAGGGGCTCTAGCTGCTCGCCGCCATCTTCCACGTCCCCGCGAGCGTCGGCTACCTGGCGCTTTTCCTGCTCGTCGGCGGCGAGTCGGCCGGGCTCGTGATCCCGGGGGAGACCGCCCTGATCGCCGCGGGGGTGCTCTCCTCGCAGGGGCATCTCTCCGTCGAGCTCGTGATCGCGACCGCCGCCGTCGCCGCGATCCTCGGCGACAACGTCGGCTACGCGCTCGGGCGCTCGGGCATCCGTGCGCTCCTGGTCGCTCCGACCGGGCCGCTGGCCCGCCACCGGGCGGAGTTCGTGGAGCGGGGCGAGGCCATCTTCCGCCGCCACGGCGGCAAGACCGTCTTCTTCGGCCGCTGGCTGCCGATCCTCCGCTTCACCGCCGCCTGGCTCGCGGGCGCGAACCGCATGGAATGGTGGCGCTTCGCCCTCTGGAACGCCCTCGGCGGGATCGGCTGGGCGACCTCGGTCGGCCTCGCCGCCTACGCGCTCGGCTCGGCCGCCAAGGAAGTCGTCCAGTACGTCGGGATCGGCGCCGTCGTCGCGTTCGCGCTCGCTGTCGTGGCCTTCTACTTCTGGCGGCGCCGGCGCAGGAGCTGATCGAGCGGGCGCGTGTTGACGATGTCGGCGGCCGTCGCCCACCCACGTCGAGCCGTGTGCACCGCCAGCTCCATGTTCCCGAGCCCGCGCACGGAGTGCGCGTCGGTCGAGACGACGATCTTCACGCCCGCTTCGACAGCACGCCGGACGTGCTCGCCGCGCAGGTCGAGCCGATCTGGGAGGCCGTTGACCTCGAGCGCCACGCCGTTCTCGAGCGCCACCTCGAAGACGCGGTCGAGGTCGAGCGCGTTCTCGGGGCGGTGGTTGATGATCCGCCCCTTCGGATGGCTGAGGCAGCGCACGTGCGGGTTCCGCAGCGCCTCGACCGCGCGCTTCGTCAGCTCGCGCGCGGGCATGCGCTGCCCGCCGTGGACGCTCGCCTGCACCCAGTCGAGCTCGGCCAGCACGGAGTCCGGCAGATCGAGCGTCCCGTCCCGCAGGATGTCGCACTCGATCCCGCGCAGAATCCGGAAGGGTGCGAGGCGCTCGTTCGCCGCGGCGATCTGCTCGCCCTGGCGGCGCAGGTCATCCCCCGTGATCCCGGGCACGGCCCCGACGCTCGGCGTGTGATCGCAGATGGCCAGGTACTCGTAGCCGCGCTCGCGCGCCGCCTCGCCCATCTCGAGGACGCTCGCCTTCCCGTCCGACCAGGTCGTATGGCAGTGGAGGTCGCCGCGGACGTCCGTCGGCTCGAGCAGAGGCGGCGGCTCGCCGCGGTGGGGCTCCTCGCGCAGCTCCGGCGGGCACCAGGGCACGCCGAGCTCCGCATAGACCTCCTCCTCGCTCGCACCGGCGGGGAGCGGCTCGAGCGCGTCGACGTAGGCCTCCGAGCCTGTGGCCCGCACGAGCTCCGTGCCGTACCGCTCCGGCGGCGCGACGACCAGCTCGACGGGCACGCCCTCGACGGTGACGCCCACGGTGCCGTCGACGACGGCGACGATCTGAGACAGCTGACGAAAGCGATCCAGGGCATTGTTGTCTGTGGTGACAATAGCGAGACGCTCGGACGTATCCCGCCAGCGGCGCGGATCGCCGGCGACGGTGCCCTCAACCGCTTCCGCGATCGGCTCGGCGAGCGCCCGTGCGCGGTTCAGCAGGAGCCCGCGCCGGGGCCGCGGCCGCTCCTCGCGCTCGAGGGCGGCCAGGATCGCCGCCTCCCGTTTCGCCCCGATCCCGGGCACCGAGCGCAGTCGCCCGGCGCGCGCCGCCTCGCGGAACTCCGCGGCCGACGCCACGTCCAAGGCACGGGCGATGTCCACCGAGCGCTTGGCGGACAACCCGAGAAACCGTCCGAGACCGACGATCTCCGGCTGGACCGTGCGCTCGAGCTCATCCAGCTCGGCGATCCGCCCCGTCTCGACCAGCTCCACCAGCCGCCGCTCGATTCCGGGCCCGATCCCGCGCAGCTCGCGCACGCGGCGCTCCCGCACGAGCGACGCCACGGGCGCGGGAGTCGCGCGGATGAGCTCGGCCGCCCGCCGGTACGCGCGCGCCGTGTAGTAGGAGGCTTCGGCGAGATCGAGCAGGGCCGCGAAGGCCTCGAGCCGCTCGGCGATGAGGGCGTTCTCAGGGTTCTCCAGCACTCGACCTTCGTTCAGGTCTGACCGACCGATGGGAAGTTGGGGTGGAAGCCCATGGCTCGCATCATCAAGGCATGGAGGGGCAGAAGGTCGGGGAGCCGGTCCGGAGCGCGAGGCGCCTGCGGGACGAGCGGCTCCGTATTCGCCAATGGCGCCGTGACCAGTTCGTCGAACTGGGCTTCGCGCTCTCGGATGCCGCCGCGCTCGCGAAATCGTCCGCCGATCTGGGCAGGACGCGCAAGCTGATCGCGGCGGGCTGCTCGCCCGCAACCGCGTTCCGGATCCTGCACTGATGCGCATGGATCCGAACACGGCGAGCTTCGTCTACGCGACCGCGTTCCTGACGGCGTTCTTCTTCGCCATCGGCGCCTTCATCCCGGCCGCGCTCGTCCTGCGCTGGCTTTTCTTCTGAGCTAGGAGGGATTGGCGATATCGAGCGCTCAGTCCCACGCCTGAGCACTAACCCGGGCTGGCGACTATCACCACGAGATCTCGGTGAGTCCAGGTGACCTCCGGGAACAAGCCCGAGGCTTCAAGCCAGGCGAGCTGCTCGTCGAGCTTGCTGGGATGATCGACCTCAGGGTCGATCGCCGTCACAACATATGAGGGATCCCGGTCGGCGGGCTCGACGACGTCGGCGAGGACGAAGCGGCCGGTGGGGTCGAGCCTGCTGGCGATGCGTCGGAAGAGATCCGCCTTGCCTGTGCCTTCGAGGTGATGAACCGCAAGAGCCGACACGACGAGGTCGAAACACCCTTCCGGCAAAGGATCCTCCAGTCGGCCTACGAGTAGCTTGACTCGATCGGAAGGGAGGCTCTTACGGGCGACGCTTACCATTCCAGGGCTCGCGTCGATGCCGATTAGTTGCGCGTCGGGGTGACGGTCAAGAACTCGCCGGGCCGTCTCACCGGTCCCAATCCCGAGCTCGAGAACCGACTTGGCGCCGACGCCCGTCGCCGCCAAAGTCTCGTCCTCTAAGCGGTCGTAGCCAGGTACGGCCTCACGCATCATTGCCAAGTAGCTCTCCGGCGTGAAGTGATAGTCGCGCATCGCTCGCGGAGCGTAACGAGCGAGAACGGCGGGTCCGCTCTACGCGGCCTGCGCCCGAACGAGCGCCTGCCCGAGTCGGGCGATCATCACGAGGTCGGCGTGCTGCCGAACGCGAACGAGGCCGCGCGTCCTAAGCGGCGTCAGACCGTACTCGTTCTTGAGCCTGCCGAACTCCCTCTCCACGGCGGCGCGGCCACGGTAGAGCCGCTTCCACTCGTCCGAGCCGTAGGGGATCGGCGTGAGCGGGATTGGTCGGCCCTTGCGGAGACAAACAATCGGCACGATGCCGCGCTCACTCGTCTCGGCCATTACCCGGTTGTTGTCGTAACCCTTGTCCATGGCGCACGTTTCCGGCTTAAAGCCGCGAGCGCGGACCGCATCGAGAAGTGGTGCGACGTAGAGGCTGTCGTTGCAGCGGGCCGTCTCGACGCGCCACGCGAGCGGCAGCCCTGTTCGCGCGCAAGCGGCAAGGTGGAGCCGGTAGCCGTAGAAGGAACCGGCTGCGCGTGTGCTGACGGCGCTTCGGTGTCCCCAGCTTGCGTCAGGGTCGCTGTATGAAACCCGGCCGGTCGGACGGCGTAGACCCCCGGTTCGGCGCGATATCGCCAATCCCTCCTAGGCCGAAGCTGCTTTCACGCGTATGACTCCGGGCCGGTTTGGCCATCTTGGCGGTCGGGAACTCGGGTGCGACCCTGCGTGCAGGCATGCTTCTGCGCATTCTTGCCCTCGTCATGCTCCTCACCTTCGCGCTCGCCTGCGGCGGGACGCATGGCGGCGGCGGGCCCGAGGGAACGGTGGCCCGCGTTCTCGATGGCGACACGATCGTCCTCGCCGACGGACGTCATGTCCGCCTCGTCCAGCTCGACGCGCCCGAGATCGATGAGGACGAGTGCTACGCGCAGGCGGCGAAGCGCGTCCTCGCGCGCCTCCTCACGCCGGGAACGGAGGTCGACATCGAGACCGACGCGGCCCTCGACCGGGTCGACCGCTACGGCCGCACGCTCGCGTACCTGAAGAAAGACGGCACCAATATCAACCTCGAGCTCGTCCGCGAGGGCGCGGCCGCGCCATGGTTCTACGACGGCGAGCGCGGGCGCTACGCCGGCCTCCTGCTCGGGACCGCCCGCCGCGCGAAGGAGCACGATCGCGGCCTCTGGGGCGCTTGCCCCGGCACCGTCCTCGACCCATTACACTCGGTCGAAGCGCTGCACTAGAAGGAGTGAAAGCGTCCTCGGACGAAGCAGGAAAACATTCGTCCTTGGCCAAAACGAGACTGAGTGCTTCACTTAGGTTTGGTGGGTCGGGCCGCAAAACGTCCACCGCTCACGAGGTTTAGGCGAAGGCCACTGGTTCGAGCCCTCGCCGCCGCGGCCCTCGGAGCAGCCCTCGAGGCGGGCGTCAGCCTGTCGTTTGGC
>DASXRO010000191.1:0-29452 GCA_036506555.1 Gaiellaceae bacterium | reverse complement strand
TAACGCGTTGAAATCTCACAGTTTCCGGTGGTCATAGCGGCGGGGAAACACCTCTTCCCATTCCGAACAGAGCAGTTAAGCCCGCCAGCGCCGATGGTACTCGGAGGGTAACCTCCCGGGAGAGTAGGACGCCGCCGGTTTACATTCGGACAAGACCGCTGACGCGGTCTTTTCCGCGTTAAGGAGCCGGACCGAATGTCCGCGTCGAGGCCGAGGTGGGCGTTGGCTGCGGGGGTGGAGGCTTCGAGTCGACGAGGATCGCGGCCAGCAGAAGGATTGCCATCGCGATCGAGGCCTCCCCGACAAGTGTCCGCCCGAGCCTGCCCGGCCAGCGTGAAGGCCCATCGGTAAGGAGCGCCGGCCGCGCGACGAAGTGGTGGAACGTGCCCCAGAGCAGCGCGACCCCGACGAGCCCGATCTTGACGAGGAGCACCCGGCCGTAGCCGGCCGTCCAGAGGTCGCTCACGGCAGGCAGTCGGACGATGCTCAAGTAGATCCCGGCGCCGAGCAGGAGCGCGATCAAAACCGTGGCCAAGCGCGAGAAGCGCAGGAACGCTCCGCGTCGCAACTCGGGTGCGAGCGGCCAAACGCACGCGGCCAGCACGACGAGGCCGCCGACCCAGAGGAGCGCCGAGGAGAGGTGGATCCAGTCGGCGAGCTCGGTGGCCCAGGAAGACCCTGCGTCCGCCGCCTGGTGCCCCGACAGGGACAACCCCGAGGCAAAGGCCAGCGCAACAACGAAGGCGGGCCATAGGAGCACCGCGCGGTCGAGCAGCCAGGCGAAGTAGACGAAGACCGAGACGAGGACGAAGCCCATCGTCATAGCGGTGAACGCCGAGCCGAGACGTGTTCCGGAGGCGATCGGGGTCAGATCCGCGTACAAGAGCCGCCCGAACGGAAGCTGGAGAGCGCCCTCCGCACGCATGATGAACCCGACGATCCCGACCTCGAGCGTTGCCGCGATACCGAGCCCCACAAGCCAGTAGAGACGCGATGCGAGCGCCGGGGGAATGCCGCGCAGGACGAGGAGCGCGAACCCGAGTCCGCCCACGACGAGCGAGAGCGAGAGGAAGTACGCCCAGCGGACGACGTCTTCGGCCTTCGTCGGCCCCGATGCGCCGTATGCCTCGGTCGGCGGCGGCGCGGCGATCTGGACGCCGAACGTGTAGACGCCGGATGCCGGATGGCCGTCCGATGCGAGCACGTGCCAGCGAACGGTGTACGCGCCCTTCGGAAGCTTGCGAAGCGGCGCAAGGACGACCCGCGTGTCTGCGCCCGACGCGGCGTCGTCCGAGACGATGACGCCCCGTGCGCTCGTGACGACGATGGAATCGGGAAAGGCGGTCACGTCCTGGTCGAAGTGCAGCACGACCGCTGCCGGGCCCCGCGCGAGGCGCTCGCGGTAGCCGGGAGCCTCGGTCTTCAGCGTCGCGTGCGCGAACGCCGCGGCCGGCGCGGCGAGGGCCACGAGCATGCCGAAGACGAGGATTCGGCCTCTCATCGGCGCGGCGTCCCGGCGACGGGTGAAATGTGCCCGAAGATCTCGGCGACGTCCCGATGCGAGTAGAGAAGAACGGCCACGACGAGGAAGGTGACGGCGAAGCCTGCGCCGAGGGCGAACGAACGCGGCCGGTACGTTCGCGCAAGCGGGAACACCGCGCCGGCGATCATCACCCAGCCCATCGCGTGATGAATGAACGCGGAGCGGGAGAAGAGCCACGAGTTCTGCTCGTGGACGAGCGAAGCCAGCCCCGACACGAAGAGCGCGAGCGCGACGGTCAGGTGCCAGTAGCGGCTCGAGAGCTTTCCGCGCGCAAGCGCAAGCTCTGCGCCGCCCGCGAGCATGAGCACCTGCGCCCACGCCGAGTGGGCGACCATGTGCAGGGTCGAGTTGGTGAAGAGGATCATCACCGGCCACATGCCGATGCCCATCACGAAGGCGGCAGCCGGCCAGAGGTAAGCGCGCCAGGGACGACGCTTCCAGACTTCGGTTCCCACGATCGCCTCGCCCAGGAGGCAGAGGCCGAGAATGAGAAAGCCTGTCGCGAAGAGCCAGTGCACGAACTGGGCTTCCGGCTGCATCAGCCTTCCTCCTCGAGATCCTCGAGCAGGCCCGGAGCGACGAGCGCGCCGAAGAGAACACCGACGAGCATCACCAGCAGAGGCGGCTCGACCGCCAGCCACCAGAACCCCTGTCCTCGCGGGTGGAGGAAGGTCAGCCGGTAGGGCTGAGCGATCGCCCATACGACCCCGGCGAGGACCGTGAGCGGCGCGATCGCAGCGACCGCGCGTGCCCGCGCCGAGCGTCGGACGCGGGGCTCTTCGAGGGGGGCCGGCTCCGCCCGCATCGTTGTAAGAGATACCCGCCCGCGCGGGGGCTACGCAACTACCCGATGAAGATCAGGCTGCCCGCAGGCGCTCGCGCCAGTCGGGATCGAGCTCTCGGAGCCGGTGGACGCGCTCGCCGATGGGCGGGTGCGTCGAGAACATGGCCGCCAGCCCGACCGGCTCGAAGGGATTGACGGTGTAGAGAGGCTCGGTGACCGGGCTCGCGCTGAACTCGACGAGCTCGATCGCCTGCTCCAGCCGGATGAGCGCGTTCGCGAGCGCGTGCGGCGACTCGCAGATGCGTGCGGCGGCGGCATCGGCGGCGAAGATGCGGCGAGGCGAGAGCAGCACGTGGACGAGGCTCGCCGCGACCGGCGCAAGGACGAAGAGGAGCGCTCGCTCGAGCCAGCCGCCGATCCGGCTCGACTCGACCAACCAGCCAGCGAGGACCATGACCGGTGTTTGGACCAGCACGTCGCGGTGACGCACCTTCGCCAGCTCGTGCGCGAGGACACCTTCGAGCTCAGCAGGGGGCAGCGCGGTGACGAGGCCCTGGGTGAGCGCGACGGCCGAAGAGGCGGCGCCGCGTCCGACGGAGAACGCCCGAGGATGGCCGTCCGGAATCAGATAGACGCGTGGCCGCGCCACGCCGGCGCGCATTGCGAGCCGCTCGACCGTCGTGTGCAGCAAGGCTCCCTCCGCCAGCGTGAGCTCGCGGGCGCCGAGCGATGCGAGCACGATGCGCGGCCCGTACCAGTGCAGCGTCGCGGCCATGAGCAGGCAGACGACGAAGAAGACGCTCGCGAGGCGAAAGCCGCCGAGCCACCAGCCAAGCGCCGCGAAGACGGCGACGAAGCCGCCGAGGAGGATGTACAGCTTCGCGACGTTTCGCGCCGCGAGGAGCACCCTACGGCTCTTCGCCTTCGGCGCCGGTGAGGCCGCGGGGAGGCCAATCCGGCTCCGGCGCGTCGCAGCGGCTCGAGCAGTGGAGAGAGGCGATGTTCTGGAGCGGAATGAGGATGTGGCCGTTGAGCTCCAGGTGCGGGACGCCTTCGATGCCGCAGTAGGCGGTGAGTGTTCCGTCCTGGTACTCGCCGCCGAAGAGCTCGACTTCGACCTGCTCGCCCTTGTACTTGTTCGTGTAGTCCTCCACCGCTCGGAGCGTAGCGGTTTCCGCTCAACCATCGGGTTCGTCCCCGGCGTAGTTGCCGCTAAATGCGGTGGCCGTGTGGTTTCGGTGTGGTCTTGAGCTGGTCTGTGGTCTTGAGTTGGTCTAGAGGAGGCGGGCGACCGCGTCCGCCGCAAGTACCGGAGTGAGCACCACGCGGGTCCATCAGGCGACAGGCGGGACCGAGATAGAGTCGCCGCATGGGTGAGTTTTGGGTGGGGATCCGGGGAGACCTTGCGCCGGAGCAGATCGAAGCTTTGAAAGCCGCCGGGATCGTCGCCTATGACCTCCGGAAGATGGCTGTGGGCTGGGGCGAGCCTCCGATTGAATGGGAGACCCTGCGGACGTTCGTGCGCGTGTCGGCGTCGGAGGACTCAGAGGCGAAGGAGGAGGTAGCACGGGCGCTCGGCATCGACGCGCACGATCTGGTGGCCTACTCGAACGACGTGTTCGGCTAGCTGCCGCGCCGTGAGAGCGTGTAACAAAACGTCGGGTCGCCGCGATCTCTTATTGCACGAGGGGGCCGGACACGCTCGGGGCGTCTTGCGGCAAACGCGGCGAGCTTCGCCCCGGGGATAGGGCTAGTCCGGCCCCCTCGCGTGTGTCGTTCGTAGCGAACTTGAATCTTCCTTCGGAGGCTCAGCCCGCAGCGGAGGCCGTTGTCCGCTGAGCGCGCGGGGCGTAGAACCAAAGGCCAGCGCTCCCTTCGGAAGCTCCTGCGGGCCGTCATCGCTTGGTTGCTCAGGGGCTAGGACCTTTTTCGTGTAGTCCTCCACTGAGCGTCAGCCTAGCCGTGCGATCCGGCCGTTCTCGACGGCCACAGCGGACAGGCGCGCGTTTGGCTCGACGGGCCGCACGCGTCGGTATTCCTGCACGCCCACGCCGTCCGCAGCGGCGTGGATCGCCCGGATCGGGCCGCCGTGCGAGACGACGAGCACCTGGTCGTTCCGGTGTCGCCCGGCAATCGCGCGAAGAGCCGCGAGGACGCGTTCGGACATCTGCTCGTACGTCTCGCCGTCCTCCCAGCCGTTGCCGCCCGTGATCCAGCTGCGAAATCCCTCCGGAAATCGCTCCTCGACCTCCGCGCGGGTGAGGCCTGCCCAGCTGCCGACATCGACCTCACAGAGGGCCGGCTCGACGATGCGCTCGACCCCGAGCGGGCCGGCGACGATCTCGGCGGTCTCCGTGCACCGGCGCAGAGGGCTCGTGTAGACAGCGGCCAGCGGGAGCCCGGCCACCTCCCCGGCGAGGAGCTCCGCCTGGCGGCGGCCAAGCTCCGTCAGGGGACGGTCGGTGTGTCCCTGGAAGCGGTTCTCCGCATTCCAGTCGCTCTCACCGTGGCGCGCGAGGTAGATCGTGGTCACGGCGTTATCGTAGGGTCGCAGTGGAGCTCGGCCTCAAAGACCGCGTCTGCCTCGTCACCGGCTCGACCCAGGGGATCGGGCGGGAGACGGCTCGGCTGCTCGCAGACGAAGGCGCGCGCGTCGTGACGTGCGGACGGCGCGAGCCCGGGCCGGGCGTGGGGGAGTCCCTTCATATGGCGCGCGACCTCTCCCTTCCAGAGGCGCCGGGAGAGCTGGTCGCCGCAGCGGAGCAAGAGCTCGGGCCCGTCGACGTGCTCGTGAACAACGTGGGCTTCGCCGAGATCCGCTCCTTCGACGAGCTCACGGACGAGAACTGGGAGCACCTCTGGCAGCTGAACGTGATGAGCTACGTGCGGTCGATCCAGGCCGTTTTGCCGGGGATGCGCGCGCGCGGCTTCGGCCGCATCGTCAACGTCAGCTCGACCGCGGGCAAGCGGCCCTCGACCGGCATGCCCGACTACAGCGTGACGAAGGCCGCGGTTCTCTCCTTGTCGCGTCTCGTCGCCGACGTCTACGCGAAGGAGGGGATCCTCTGCAACGCGGTCACGCCGGGACCAACGGCCTCGCCCGCCTGGGTCGCCGCCGGCGGCCTGGCCGACCAGACGGCCAAGCGCTCCGGCAAGACGCGCGACGAGGTGTTGGCAGACGTCGGGAAGGGACGGCCGCTCGGCCGCCTCGCCCAGCCGGAGGAGATTGCGGCCGTCATCGTCTTTCTGTGCTCGGACCGTGCCAATTTCGTGACGGGAGCCGCGTGGAGCGTTGACGGCGGAGCCGTCCCGATCATTATCTAGGCTGGGGTAGACCATGCCCGACCTGGCTGGACGAGTGGCGGATGAGTTCGAGGCTCGCGTGCGCGTGCACGAGGAGAGCTGGCTCTCGCCGCTCGCCGTGCGCTCGTACGAGAGCCACGGACGCGCCTACGACGAGGAAGAGGAGTGCCGGCTGCGGACGCCCTTCCAGCGCGACCGCGACCGCATCGTCCACGCGAAGGCATTCCGCCGGCTCAAGCACAAGACGCAGGTCTTCATCGACCCGAAGGGCGACCACTACCGCACGCGCCTCACGCACACCCTCGAGACCGCCGGCATCTCTCGCACGGTCGCGCGCGCCCTGCGCCTGAACGAGGACCTGACGGAGGCGATCGCGCTCGGGCACGACCTCGGGCATCCGCCGTTCGGCCACACCGGCGAGGAAGTCCTCGACGAGATCCTGGTCGAGCGCTTCGCGCGCCATTTCCGCCACAACGAGCAGTCGCTGCGGGTGGTCGAGATTCTCGAGCGCGACGGGCGCGGCCTCAACCTCACCGCGGAGGTGCGCGACGGCATCCTCCACCACACCGGCCACGACGAGCCCGGGACGCTCGAGGGGAAGATCGTGCGCCTGGTCGACCGCGTCGCCTACATCAATCACGACATCGACGATGCGCTGAGGGCGGGGATCCTGTCGCCGGACGAGCTCCCGCAGGAGGAGATGGCGTTGCTCGGCGAGCGGGGCTCGCGGCGAATCGACACCTTGGTCCACGATCTCGTCGAGACCTCATCGACGGCTGGGGACATCGCGCAGAGCGAGGAGATCGGCCGCGCGATGCTCAACCTACGCGCCTTCATGTTCGAACGGGTCTATCTCGGGCCGGCCGCCGAGGATCAGCGGACGACGGCGGCGGTGACGCTCAGGCGCATCTTCGACCACTTCCTCGAGCACCCCGCGGAGCTTCCAGAAGACCGTCCCGGCGAGGTTCCCGAGCGTGTAACCGACTACGTGTCCGGCATGACCGACCGCTTCGCGCTCGCATGGCACTGATCAAGAAGGCCTCGATCGACGAAGTGGTGGCGGTCGCGGACTTCGTCGAGATCGTGTCCGGTCGCACCGACCTGCGAAAGCGCGGCTCGCGATGGACGGGGCTGTGCCCGTTTCACAACGAGGACACGCCGAGTTTCGACGTCAATCCCATCGAGAAGCTCTTCTACTGCCACGGCTGCCACAAGGGCGGCGACCTGATCACCTTCGTCAAGGAGACGGAGGCGTTCGACTTCGCCCAGGCAGTCGAGTGGCTCGCCGATCGCTACAGGATCGAGCTCGAGTACGAAGAGACTGCGCCGGGATTCGAGGCACGGCGGAGCCGGCGCGAACGTCTGCTCTCGCTCCTCGACTCGGCGGCGCGCTTCTACGAACGGCACCTCTGGGACACGGATGGCGGCGAGCCCGTGCGCGCCTACCTCGCCGAGCGCGGGCTCTCCGAGGAGACCTGCCGGGGCTTCCGTCTCGGGCTCTCACCGGGTGGCGACAAGCTCGCCGCGAAGGCACGGGGGAAGGAGTATGCCCAGGAGGAACTCGTGGCCGCCGGCCTCGTGAACCGCGCTGGCAACGATTACTTCGCAGGTCGGCTGATCTTCCCGCTTGCGGACGGCCGCGGCCGCGTGCTCGGCTTCGGCGCCCGGAGGCTGGCGGAGGACGACCCCATCCCGGCGAAGTACGTGAATTCGCCCGAGGGCGAGCTCTTCAAGAAGAGCTCGATCGTCTATGGGCTCGATCACGCCCGGGCGACGATCGCGAAGCAGGACCGTGCCGTCGTCGTCGAGGGCTACACGGACGTGCTGGCGCTTCACCAGCGGGGCCTCGAAGCGGCCGTTGCCTCCATGGGAACGGCCCTCACGGAGGCCCAGCTGCGGGAGCTGCGCCGGCTGACCCGCCGGCTCTACCTCTGCTTCGACGCCGACGCGGCCGGAGCTGAGGCCACTCTTCGCGGCATGGAGCTCGCCAACCGTGAGTTCGAGGAGGTCTGGGTCGTGCCGCTCCAGCCCGGCACCGATCCCGCCGACGCGGCGGACGACTTCGAGCAACGGTTGGAAGACGCCACCGAGTACCTCGTCCATCGCGTCAGGCTCGAGATCGACCGCGCCCCGAGCCCGCAGGGTGCGTTCGAGGCCGTCCAGGCGCTGATCCTGAAGGCGCCGAGGGGCCCCGATCAGGAGCAGGCCGCCAAGTACGCCGCCGACCGTCTCCACGTTCCGCTGCGGATCGACGCGACGAGCGCCCCCCTCTTCGGCGAGGGCAGGCGCAAGCTCATGGACGCCGGCCGCCGCCTCGAACGGGATCTCCTCGCAATTTGCGCTGTCCGTCCGGAGCTGGCCGAGCGCTACCTCCACGACCTCGACGACCGGCATTTCGACGACCCTGTGCACCAGCGCCTGCGCGCCTATCTGGCCGGCGAGCGGGAGGCGGACGAGGAGCTGATCGCGCTGCGGGCGGAGCTCGACGCCACCGCTGAAAGGGAGGGCCTGAACGAGGAGGCCGCCAAGCAGCTGTTTCTCCGTCTCGAGGAGCGGCTCGTGCGACGAGAGCTCTCCGAGCTTGGGCGCGACGAGGTGACGACGGCCGACCTGGAGCGGACGAAGGAGCTCCAGGGAGTCCTGGCGCGCATCCAGGAAGCCCTCCAGGAAGTCGCTTTTTCCTAGCTAAACTGGGGCGGCCGTTCCCCGGTAGCTCAATTGGCAGAGCATCCGGCTGTTAACCGGAGGGTTGTTGGTTCGAGTCCAACCCGGGGAGTAGAGAAAGAGGCCGTCGGCGCCGACAGCCTGATCGAGAGTGCCGGCCTGATCCTCGACGCTAGGCCACGCAGGCGGCGGCGAAGTCGGCGCTCTTCTCACAGCAGCGTGTGAGCGTCGCGATGAACCCCCGTTCGCTCGGGCTGAATGGGCGGCGGGCGAGGCGGGCGACGTACAGCCTTCGCTTGATCGGTGGGCGGCCCGCAAGGCGGAAGCTTTCGAGCTCACCGCGTTCGACTTCCTCGGCGACGGCGTAGCGCGAGAGGAAGGCGACGCCAAGGCCTTCGCGGGCGGCGCGCTTGATCGCCTCGCTCGAATCGAGCTCCCAAACGCTCGCAGCCCGTACCCCTGCTTGGGCCAGCTCACGTTCGGTGACCTGGCGTGTGCTCGAGTTCTCCTCGCGTACGAGGAGCGTTTCCTTGCTGACGGCATCTGCCTTTGCCTTGCCGTTTCGAATCTTCAGCAGGCCAGGCCTGGCGACGCCGACGATCTCGTCTGCGAGGAAGGGTTCGAGCTCGATACGGTCGTCGACGGTCGTCTCGCCGACAAGGGCAAGTTGGATCCGGCCGGCGAGGAGGCGTTCGAGGATCTCTCCCGTTGCGGCGATCTCGACTTCGACAGCGACCTTGGGATGGTCGCGCCGGAAGCAGCCGAGGGTGTCCGGGAGCAGGTAGACACCCGGGGTTGTTGACGCCCCGATGTGAATCGTTCCTGCGTCGAGGCCGGCGAGCGCGTGCACTTCCTCCTCTCCGGCGGCCAGGATGGCAAGCGCCTGGCTCGCGCTCGAGGCCAGCAAGCGGCCCGCTTCGGTGAGGCGGCTCCCACGCCCGTTCCGCTCGACGAGCCGTTGGCCGGCGGCCGCCTCGAGCAGGCGCAGGTGCTCGCTCGCGCTCGGCTGCCCGATGCCGACAGCCGTTGCGGCGGCCGAGACGCTTCCCCGGCGCTCGACTTCGACGAGCAGGCGCAGGCGCGTCGAATCCCAGAGAAGGGAAAGCGTCTTATCGGCCATGGCGATGGCCGGTATCGGTGATTTCGCCTAGCACGATAGGAGCCTACGCTCTAGCCTTGAGCCAGGCAATGATTCTGCGCCCGTTCCTGTACGAGCAGACCGCGTGCGCGAGCTACCTTTTCGGCTGCCTCTCCCGCTCGCAGCTCGCGGTCGTCGATCCACACGTTGAGCTTGTGGACCGGTACCTCGAGGCGGGTGAGCGCGCGGGTGCCCCGATCGCGGCCGTCTTCGAGACGCACGTTCAAGCCGACCACGTCTCTGGGCTCCCCGCGCTGGTCGAGGCGACAGGAGCGACGGCCTACCTTCCAACGGAGGCGGGGGTCGAGTTTCCCCATACCGCTCTGGGCGACGGTGACGTCGTCGAGCTTGGAAACACCATCGTGCGCGCCCTCGCCACGCCGGGGCACGCTCCGGCGCACCATTCCTACCTGGTGGCCGACCGGCGACGGGGAACAGAGGAGCCCTGGCTCGTGTTCACGGGCGATTCGCTTCTGGTCGGCGACGTCGGTCGCCCCGATCTGCACGCGGCCGGGGACCCCGAGCCGCGTGCTCGCGAACTCTTTCGCTCGATCGGACGCCTGCTCGAGCTACCGGATCACATCCTCGTCTACCCAAGCCACTTCGGCGGGTCGGTCTGTGGACGGGCGCTCTCAGCAAACCCGTTCTCGTCCATTGGCTTCGAGCGAAGCCATAACCAGGCCCTGGCTCAAGGAGACGAGGACGCCTTCGCCCGTGCTCTTCTGGTCGACATACCGCCGCCTCCCGCCGACCAGCGGGCGATCGTGGTAGCCAACAGACTCGGGCTCTCGCCGACCCAGGCATGACGACAGCGGCGGTTCGCCTCGGGCTTCGCGCGAACGCCGGCCAGTTCGCTCTTCTTGTTGCCCTGAACGCCTTCGTCGGGGCGATGGTCGGCCTCGAGCGCAGCGTCCTTCCGCTGATCGGCAAAGACGACTTCGGCCTGTCCTCGAAGAGCGCCATCCTCTCCTTCGTCGTCGCCTTCGGCATTGCCAAGGCGCTCGCGAACCTGGCCGCAGGTGGTCTCGCAGAACGGGTTGGGAGAAAACGTCTGCTCGTCCTCGGCTGGCTGTTTGCGCTGCCGGTTCCTGTCTTGATCGCCCTCGCTCCGAGTTGGTGGGTGATCGTCGCCGCCAACGTCCTCCTCGGTCTGAACCAAGGACTGGCCTGGTCGATGACAGTCGTGATGAAGATCGACCTCGTCGGCCCCACGCGCCGTGGTCTCGCGCTCGGGCTGAACGAGTCGGCCGGGTATTTGGGCGTCGCGCTGACGGCCTTTGCAACCGGCGCGCTCGCTGCTACCTACGCGCCACGGACGCTCGTTTGGGCTGGCGCGGCCGTCATCGCCGGATTCGGAACGCTCGTCTCGCTCCTCTTCATCCGCGATACGGGGGCTCATGTCGGCGAGGAGCAACGCCTCCGGGGAGCGGCCGTCGCGAGCACGCTGCGCTCGGCCTTCGTCCGTGGAACGGTGAGAGATTGCGTCCTGCGTGCCTGCTCGCAGGCTGGCCTCGTCAACAATCTCAACGACGCGCTCGCGTGGGGACTGGCCCCCCTCTACCTGGCGGCGAATGGCGCAAGCGTCACGGAGGTAGGGATCGTCGCCGCCGTCTACCCGGCGGTCTGGGGCCTGGGTCAGCTCGCGACCGGCGCTCTTTCGGATCACACCGGTCGAAAACCGCTCATCGCCACTGGCATGCTCGTACAGGCGGGCGCGCTGGCCCTGCTCGTCGCCGGAGGCGGTGCGTTCACGCCTGCCCTCGCTGCGGCGATCCTCCTTGGTGTCGGTACGGCGCTCGTGTATCCGACCTTGATCGCTGCCGTTTCCGACGTGGCCCAGCCGGTCGACCGCGCGCAACTGGTCGGCGTGTACCGCTTCTGGCGCGACTTCGGTTTTGTCGTCGGGGCGCTGCTGGCGGGAGCGGTCGCGGATGCCTTCGGAAGCGGCACTGCAGTCGTCGTTGTCGCCGCTCTCACCGCGGGCAGCGGCGTCTGGGTCTTAGGAACGCGGTGGGGTGAGCGCCCGGCTCCACTGCGCAAAACGGCGGCCGAGCTCCTCGCCGACGCGCAACGTCGGATTGCCCCACGCCTCGAACCGCATGAGGCATTTGCTGCGCTCGAGGGCGGAGCCGCTCTCGTTGACCTCCGTTCCCAGGACGAGCGGCGGCGCGAGGGCATCATTCCGGGGTCGATCCACATCCCCCGCTCGGTCCTCGAGTGGCGCCTCGACCCGGGCTCGGGTTACTCGAATCCTTATGTCCGGCTCGAGCAGCGGATCATTGTCTTCTGCGCGCACGGCTTTTCGTCCAGCTTCGCGGCCGTCACCGTTCGCGAGCTCGGGTGTCGCTCGTCGACCGACATCGTCGGGGGCTTCGCCGGTTGGAAGGCGGCCGGCTTTCCGGTGCTCGAGGTCGACGAGGCGCAGGAGCTGACTGAAGGCGAGCTGCCTGGAATGGGCCCGCCTGCATCGCGTGAAAACGACAAGGAGGCAGGATGGCTGTCGAGGTAGATATCGACGTCGAGGTCCTCAAGTGCGAGATCAAGAAGACCTACGCGCGCGTTTCCCAGGAGCCGGAGGAAGACTTCATCTTTCCGACCGGGCGCGCCTGGGTCCTTGACCTCGGCTACCCGCCCGACCTGGTCGCACGCTTGCCCGAAGCTGCGGCCGAGTCGTTTGCCGGAGTAGCGAATCCCTTCGCGCTCGGGACACTCCAGCGCGGCGAGGCTGTCCTCGACGTCGGCTCGGGCGCAGGGACCGACTCACTCGTGGCCGCGCAGATGGTCGGCGCCAAAGGGAGCGTCACGGGACTGGACATGACGCCAGAGATGCTTCGGAAGGCCCGAGCTGCTGCAGCCGAGATGGGAGCAACGAACGTGGCCTTCGTCGAGGGAGAGGCAGAGAGCTTGCCGTTCGAGGACGAGAGCTTCGACGTCGTCATCTCGAACGGGGTGATCGACCTGACTCCCGACAAGGATGCCGTCTTATCTGAGATCCATCGCGTTCTTCGCCCCGGTGGTCGCATCCAGATCGCTGATGTGACGATCCAGAACCCGGTCTCTGAAGAAGGGCGACGGAAGATCGATCTCTGGACCGGCTGAATTGCGGGTGCTCTGCTGGAAGCAGAGTATGCCCGCCTTCTCGAGCGGCACGGCTTCGAGCGAATCGAGACAGGCGATCTTGTGGAGACCTACGCGAACTCAGCCTTCGAGGACACGCGTCGGAAGGCTGAGAAGTACGGAGCGCGTGGCAGCACTGTGAAGGCGTTCAAGAAAGGGAGGTAGGCATGCGCGCGATCGAATGTCCGTGCGGGCATCACCTGGAAGGAGCCGACGACGAGGAGCTCGTCCGCCTTGCGCGGGAGCACGTCGAAGCTCATTACCCGGAGATGGAGCGGTCAGACGAACAGCTACGCGCACGCGTGGCAGCGGATGCATACGACGTCGTACCGTCGAGCTAGCTAGGGAGCGAGGGAGGAGCAAACTCGGTCGAAACTCGCTCGATCACTCGCCCAACACACAAGGAGGACGGTCATCGCCTCAACCACAAGCCGGATGGGAAGCTACTACGACGCGCATCTTGCGGCCTCCGAACTCGCCAAATACCGGACCGACGGGCCCAGGCGCTGGACCAGGACGTTGATCGAGGCGCTGAAGGCTGAAGGTGTCGAGGGTTCGACGCTGCTCGACATCGGCGGCGGGATCGGCGCGATCGAGCACGAGTTGCTCGATGCCGGCTTGGCGAATGCAATCAACGTCGACGCGTCTGCGGCCTACCTCGATGCGGCCAGGGAGGAGAGCGACCGTCGTGGCCACCGTGGCCGCGTCACCTACCAGCATGGCGACTTTGTTGAATTGGCCGAGGCGATCCCGCCCGCTGAGATCGTGACGCTCGACCGGGTCATCAACGTGTACGCGGACTGGCAACGGCTTGCCGCGCTCTCAGCTGCGCGAGCGCAGCGCCTCTACGGCCTCATCTACCCGCGCAACACACCTATGGTGAAGATCGTCATCTCCGCCATAAACACGCGCATGCGGCTCAAGGGACAGGACGTTCGCGCCGCCGTCATTCCAGTCGACGCGATCGAGGAAATTGCGCGTGAGAACGGACTCCGCCCGCACTTTGTCCAAAACGCCGGACCAGCATGGCAGGTAGCCGTGTATCGCCGCGGCTGACAAGCAGGCGCCGAAGCTCATCATCCGGACATGGAGCGAAGCGAGGAGCAACTGCGCGCGCAGGTCGCGGCAGACGCCTACGATGTCCAGCGATGGCCGGTCTAGAGGTCAAGAGTTTCACCCAACCCGACGAATTCCAGAAGCTGCCGCGCTTCACGAAGGAGGAAGTCGTAGTCGGTGGCGTGCACGTTGCACGGACGGTGCTCCAGCCGGGATGGAGCTGGGTCGAGGACATGAAGCCGATCGTCGGGACGCCTTCCTGCCTCTACCATCACCAGGGCTTCGTCGTCTCGGGACAGCTCGAGTTCGAAACGGACGACGGCGCCCACCGTGTCGCGGGACCGGGCGATGTCTTCGACGTGCCACCCGGTCACAACGCCTGGGTCGTCGGCGACGAGCCAGTCGTCTCCGTCGAGTTCGCCGGCGTGCGCGGCTTCGGCAAGCCGGCCGAGGTCGGGGAGCGAGTCGTTTCGACGCTACTTGTCACGGACATCGTCGATTCGACCGCCGTCGCCAGTCGAATGGGCGATGCTGCGTGGAAAGAGCTGCTGGGGCGTCACAACGATCGGGTTAGGCTTGAGCTCGACCGCTTCCGGGGTCACGAGGTCACAACGACCGGCGACGGTTTCCTGGCCATGTTCGATGGCACTTCACGGGCGGTTCGCTGCGCCGCCGCGATCCACCTGGTCGCCGGATTGGATGGCCTCCGCATTCGGGCCGGTGTTCACGCGGGTGAAGTCGAGCGCCAGGCGGGACACCTCCGAGGCGTCGCGGTGCATGTCGCCACACGCATTGCCTCGCTCGCTGAGCCGGGTGAGGTACTCGTCTCCGAATCCGCAGTGGCGCTTCTCGACGGCGCGGGGCTTTCGCTCGAGGACGCGGGTGAGCATGAGCTCAAGGGTGTTCCTGGTCGGCGCCGCGTGTACCGCCTCGTCGAGCAGTTGGGGGCCTGATGGCTCTTGAGCCTGAGAACCTTTGGCTCGAGTCTTGCCCTCCTGAGGTGATCTGAGACCATCTCAACTGTCAGCAGAGGCCCCGCTTCGTCCGGCGCTCCCCGACCTGGGAGATCCGCGTAGAGTCTCGGCGCGACGTCTCGCGACAGGGGAGGGCAGATGTATGAGACGCCTGATTCTGTTCGTGCTCGGACTCACTGCGGCGCTCGTGCTCATACCGACCACCGCGGTCGCCGACAGCGCGACACATCTACATCCAGACGAGCTAGCTATTGAGACCAGGTGAGAGGAGGCCCGCCTCGAGGCGGGCCTCCTCCTGCCGAAAGGCGTCCATTCGGGAGAGCGAAACGTTTGGCTGAGCTTTGCGCCTGAAAAGGCCCTGCGGAGCGCCTTTTCGCTACGAAGGGGGCGTCTTGGTGACCGGCCCCACGTCGACCGAACGCGGATTCAGGCAGCCCGAAGCGGCGAGCTGCGCCGGGACGAAGTTGTCGGGCAGCGTCACCTTGACCCGGTCGAACTCCTTGCAGGAGCCCGTGCTCGTCGTGACGTCGCTCCAGTAGCTCACGAAGTACAGCGACTCGCCGGGGCTGAGGACGACCCGTGCGGGCGCCTGGTTGATGTCGGGGAATCCGCCTCGGTGGACACGCACGTTCAGCCAGCCGCTCGCGGCGCGGAAGTCCATCCCCGGGTACCCGAACGAGCGGCACGAGTCCTGGGCGGTGTTTCTCACGCGCCAGACGGTACGGATCGTTCCCGCGGCTCCCTCCTGGGAGACCACCTTGACGGCCGCTGTCTGGTCCGCGCAAAGGGGGATCGCGGGCGGGGACGCGTTCGTGGACGGAGTTGAAGTGGATCCGGTCGTGGTCGGAGTCGCCGCCTGAGCCGTCGAGGATGCGGATCCAGTCGGAACAGGGCCCGCTTCGTGGGCTCCGCTGCTGCAGCCGGCGACCATGGAGGCCAGCGCGAGAGCGGAGATAAGCGCCTTGGTCATGGGCTGGATTCTTGTGGGAGCACGTAACTCGGCAGACGCGCCCTGGTAACGACTTGGCAACGAGATTCTGCGTCACCGTAAGTCACGATGTTGCCATCGAAGTCGAGGACGACGATGTCGGAAACCGCCGGCGCCTCCTAGTGCACGTGCCCGACGTGCGCGGCCTCGAGTTGCCGCTCGGGCATCCGGACGGCAAGTAGCGCCGCCATTCCGGTCGTGATCGGCATCGAGGCGATCAGGCCGATCGAGCCGACGAGGGAGGCGATGATCTCTTCAGCCACGGCCTCGCTATTCACGCCGTCGGTGAAGGTCGGGCCGCCGATCGAGAAGCTCAGCGCGATGACCGTCGACGCTTGGCTGACTGTGAGGTCCGCGAGCACGCCCAGCGCGCCGACGACCATTCCCGCCAGCAGGAGCCCTTGGAGCGAGAGGTCGAGGCGGAGGTGCTGAGGAAGACGGCCTCCTCGGACGAGGCGCCGGTGAGGTGCGCGAGGTGCGTGAATCGGTCGGCGAGCTCGACCGCCAGGAGGAGGCTGACCGCGGTCCCCAGCCAGGCCGCTATCGCCTTGGGGCCGATGCCGTAGCAGACGGGGATCGTTGCAGCAGCACGGCGAACGAACCTATGAGAGCAACTGCAAGGGGCGAGTGGCGTCGAGGATCGACGGAATGACGAACTTGAGCAGGACGGCCAGGCTCGCGCCGAGGCCGTCAGCGCGCGCAGGCCGTTGAAGCGGCCCGTGAGTAGGAGCAGGACGACGAACGCCACTGCCAGCCAGAGCATGGGCGCGCGCCGATCGAAGTCGGCGAACGAGTAGGGAGGAAGCTGCTGTGTCACGGGCGTCCCGGGTGGCGGAGGCGGCGTCTTGAACACCCGCACGCGGTCGCCCACCTCGGCCCTAGCGGGGCCCGAGGCGCCCGAGAGCTCGAGCCGGGCCGTCGTTCCCTTGTCCCTGCCCTCGCGCACCTTCACCGTTGCGATCTGGCAGCCCTTGGCGCCGGCGATCGCGACCGCGCACGGCACCTGCTCCACTGCGGTGACCTCGGCGGCGACCGTCTTCGTGGACACGAGGTTGCCCGAGCGTTTCAGGTTTCCGTGGGGCCAGAGCACGACGAGGCCCACAGCCGTGACCGCGACAACGACGACGAGGGCCGACACCATCACGACGCCGAGCGGCGTGCGGACGAGCGACAGGAGACCACGGGGCACCAGGCGCGATGCCATGCCGCCAACGTTTAGGTTCGCTGTCGGACTGCCCCTCCGGCCAGGGTTGCGACCGCGACCCCGGCAGCGAGGAGGACGATCGCCCCGCCGGGGGCGAGGTCGGCGTAGTAGGAGATCGTCAGGCCCGCGAGCACCGAGGCGAGGCCGATCGCCATCGAGAGGGCGATCGTCGAGCGGATGCTCGCCGCCAGCCGTCCCGCGGCGATGACCGGCAGCACCATCAGCGCGGCGATGAGGAGGATGCCGACGATGCGCATGGAGACCGCGACCGTCACGCCGGCGAGCGCCGCGAGCACGATATTGAGGAGCGTGACCGGAAGGCCGCTCACGCGGGCACCCTCCGCATCCAGCGACACGGCCACGAGGCCCCGGTAGAGCAGCGCGATCAGGCCGAGGCCGACGGCGCCCAGCGTCGCGATCAGCGTGAGATCCGACGCGGTCACGGTGAGGATGGAGCCGAAGAGGAAGGCGAACAGGTTCGCGTTCAGGGCTCCGGCGGCCGAGACGAGGACGACGCCGGCCGCAATCCCCGTGTAGAAGATGAGTGCGAGCGCCTGGTCGCCGGCGGCCCCGTGGCGTCCGCGCAGCCATTCGACCCCGACCGCTGCGAGCGTGCCCGCGACGAGCGCCGCACCGACCGGCGAGACATCGAGCAGGTAGCCGGCCGCGACTCCGGCGAAGGCGGCATGCCCGATGCCGTCGCCGATGAGGCTCATCTTCCGCTGCACGAGGAAGAAGCCCACCGCGGGCGCGAGCATGCCGACGACGGCGCCCGTCGCGAAGGCCAGCCGCATGAAGTCGGCGTCAAGGATGGACATGAGAAGGGTCGTGCCAGCTGGTCGGGAGCTCGCCGGGAGGCCCATCGAACACGATGCCGCCGCGAACGAGGATGACGCGCTCGACGAAGCGCTCGATCGCGCCGAACTCGTGCGAGACGTAGACGATGGTCGCGCCGAGCTCCTGGTGGAGCTCCCCGAGGAGCGCGGCGAAGGACTCCTGGGCGTCCACGTCGACTCCGGCCGTCGGCTCGTCCAGGACGAGCAGATCGGGCTCACCGGCGAGCGCCTTGGCGATATAGGTGCGTTGCTGCTGTCCGCCGGAGAGTCGCTGGATGGGCACATCGGCCTGGTCGGAGAGCCCGACGCGCTCGATCGCCCCCGCGATGACGTCGCGATCGCGGCGCGTGAACGGCCGCACGAGCCCCCGCCGCGCAACGCGCCCCGCGGCGACGACCTCGCGGACGGTCGCGGGCGCGTCGATTCCGAGCGCCGTGCGCTGAGCGAGGTAGCCGATGCGGAAGCGCGACCGAAACGACTCGGCCGGCTCTCCGAAGAGGAACGCGCGCCCGGACTGCGGTTCCTCGAGCCCGAGGATGATGCGCAGGAGCGTGGTCTTGCCGCCTCCGTTCGGACCGGCCACGGTCACGAACTCGCCGCTTCCGATCTCCAGGTCGACCTCACGGAGCACGGGCGGCCCGCCGGGATACGCGAAGGAGACGTCGTCGAGCTCGACGGCTAGCGGCATCCCAGGCCCTGCTGCAGTGCGCTGAGGTTCGCCCGCATCCGCGTGAAGTAGTTCTCCCCACGGGCGACCTCGTCCTGCGTCAGGCCCTCGATCGGATCGAGCACGGCCGTCTTCGCGCCCGTCTCCCGCGCGACGGTCTCGGCGATCCGCGGCGAGACGAGAGTCTCGAAGTAGATCGTCGTAACGCCGCGCTCGCGGACGAGCGAGACGACATGTGCGAGCTCCCCCGGCTCCGGCTCGGCTTCCGGGCTCAGCCCGGTGATGGCGACCTGCTGCAGCCCGTACCGCTCGGCGAGGTAGGCGAAGGCCTCGTGGCTCGTGACGATGTCGTGCCGCTCGCAGTGGGCGAGTCCGCGCCGGTACTCGGCGTCGAGCGCGTGGAGGCGTGCGATCAGGCGGCCGGCCGCGGCCTCGCTGCCGAGCGTCCGGCCGATGCGCGCGACGATCTTCGCGTAGCGAAGAGGATCGAGCCAGACATGGGGGTCGCCGTTCGAGTGCACATCGAGGCCGGGCGTGTCGAGGAGACGGAGGACGTTTGCTCCGCTCCCTGCCGCGTCCTCGAGCTGGGGCTGGAAGCCGCGCCCGAGGAGCAGGACGAGATCGGCGTCATGGACCTCGGCGACATCCTTGGGGGAGACTTCGAGGTCGTGCGGCTCGGCGCCCGGCGGCGTGAGGTTGTGGACGTCGACACGATCGCCTCCGATCTCCTCGGCTGCGAAGGCGAGCGGATAGAAGCTCGCGACGACCGATTCCTTGCCGCTCGAGCTGCCGCTACCCCCGCAGGCGGTCACGGCGACGGCCGCTGTCATGACCATAATGAGAATGACTATCAATCTCACTGGTGGCTATCCTATCGAGCGGGATGGCAAAAGCCAGGGCAGCTGAATTGCGCTCTCGCCTCGCGGGCGCCCAGGTGCGCCCGACGCGCCAGCGGGTCATGGTGCTCGAGGCGCTCGCGGCTGAGGAGCAGGACGCCACTGCGCAGGAGATCTACGCGCGCCTCCGCAAGCGGGGCGAGCGCGTGGGCCTCGCCACGGTCTACCGGACGCTTTCGCTCCTCACCGAGCGCGACGTCGTCGACGAGCTCTCCCATCGCCCGGGCGAGAGCTGCTACCGCCTTTGCAGCGCCGGCCACCATCACCATCTCGTCTGCTCACGGTGTCACCGGGTGGAGGAGCTCTCCGGCTGCGACATCGACGAGTGGCTCGCGCGCGCCTCCCGGTCGCGCGGCTTCGTGGCGACCTCGCACACGCTCGAAGTCGTCGGGCTCTGTGAAGCCTGCCGAAGCTCCTAGCGCACCACGAGCACGTCGCAGGTCGCACGCCGGACGAGGCGGTCACCGAGGTGTCCGTGAAACGCGCGGCGACCCCGCTTACGACCGACCACGATCGTTCCGGCCCCGACCTTCTCAGCGGCGGCGAGGATCTCCGTGACGGGGTCGCCTGCCACGCCGACCAGCTCGGCCTTCACTCCGCGCTTGGCCAGAAGTGAGTGCGCTTCGTGGAGAAGACGTCGTTGCTTGGCGTCCTGTGCGTCGCTGACCGTCTCCAGGCGCGCGCTCACGCCCTGCACCGGGATCACGTTCACGACGGTGACTCGGCCGCCGTTCCCGGCCATGCCCGCCGCGTGCAGGAGGCCGCGGTGCGCCGGTTCGGAGCCGTCGTAGGCGACCAGGATGTGCCCTGGGCTCTCGTCGCGCCGTTTCCGGAGCGCGGTCATCGGATCTGAAACGGGACGCTCGAGAGGAGCACCCGCGGCTCGAAGAGCAACAGCCTCTTGATGTACAGCGCCCGTTGGTTGTGCAGGAGGCGCGGCCAGCCGGTGAAGACGAGCTCGGGCATGACGACGGAAGCAAGGACGTCGGGATCGGCGGTGAGCGCCCTGAGATAGCGAACGAGCGGATCACCGAGGTCGCGGTACGGGGCCTCGAGCACTTCCAGCGGCAGGTCGATTTCCTCTCGCTGCCAGTCGCGTCTGATCTTTCGGGCCTCGTCGGCGTCGAAGGCGAAGAAGACGGCCTTGGCATCATGGAGTCCAAGCGCCCGCGTGTAGTTGACAGCCCGGAGAGAGGCTGCCTGGACACCCGAGACGAGCACCCGTGCGACGGCGCGCTTCGGCTGTGGCGGCGGGATTTCGGCCGTGGGGTCGACGACCACTGGCACGTCGGTGACCACGACACCGGGCTCGGAAAGCAGGCGCAGCTTCAGCGAGAACGTCGTCCGCCGGCGTAGGACCGCGGCGGCGAGGGAAGGTCGCTGGAAGAGCTCCGGAACGATGACGTTCACGAAGGTCGACTCCCCACGGGGAAGACCCCAGACGTAGTCGAGGACTGCGTCGGCGCTACTCTCGACCGCCTCGAGGGCTTCGATGGGCGCGCCGCCGCCGCTGAAGTCCCACCAGTAGCCGCGCGGGTCCGGGCGATCGCCTCCGTTGGCCACCCAGATCGGGTGGTAGGACGTCTCCGCGATCTGCCGGGCGTACCACGCGGCCTCGGCGGTCGCGGCATCCAAGGCCTCGACGTAGACGACGACGGTGTTCGTGGGCTCTGGGGCAGCACGCACGGCGGCGGTTCCCGCCCGTAGCCGCCGCCCGACGACGCGGTAGTGGCGGTTGACCGCGAGGAAGAGGCCGATGAGGACCGGCACCGCGACGACCACCATCCAGGCGCCCGCGGCGAACTTCGCCTGGATCACGAGCAGCGTGACGATCCCCGTGGCCGTCCCGCCGACCCCGTTGATGATCGCGCTCTTGCGCCAGCCGGGCTGCTTCTGCCGCACCCAGCGGCGCACCATTCCCCCCTGGGAGAGCGTGAAGGCGGTGAAGACACCGACGACGTAGAGGTGGATTAGCGAGATCACGTCGGCATGGAAGACCCAGATGAGAAGCGAGGCGATGCCCGCGAGGACGAGGATTCCGTTCGAGTAGACGAGACGGTCGCCCAGGTTGACGAACTGCCGGGCGAAGAAGCTGTCGCGCGCCAGCACGGCGGCGAGCCGCGGGAATCCCTGATACGAGGTGTTGGCCGCGAGAATGAGGATCGCGAACGTCGTCGCTTGGACGACGAAGTACATCGCGGAGCTGGCCGACGACGCCGGGAATGTCGCTCGCGCGATCTCCGAGACGAGCGACACGCTCTCGCTCGGACGCGCGCCCATCTTGACGGCAAGGTAGGAGACGCCCAGGAAGAGCGTGATCGAGATAATCCCGAGCACGACGAGCGTCTGGGCTGCGTTCTTTCCCTTCGGGGAGCGGAAGGCACTGACACCGTTCGAGATCGCCTCGACCCCGGTGAGCGCCACGGCGCCTGAGGCAAAGGCGCGCACGACGACAAACACGCCTACGGCCCCCATTCCCGTCGCGACCGGATCCGGGACGTGTGCCTGGGGGCACGTCCCAGCGATGCATTTGCCCACACCCGTCGCGACCATCACGTACATGGCCACGACGAAGGCATACGTCGGAACGGCGAAGAGGATGCCCGACTCGCGCACCCCGCGGAGGTTCACGAGCGTAAGGAGAACGACGAAGCCGAGTGAGATCGCAACCTTGTGAGGGGCGAGCGACGGCGCGGCCGACGTGAGCGCGAGCACTCCGGCTGCGACCGAGACCGCGACGGTGAGGATGTAGTCGACCAGCAGCGCAGCTGCGCCGACGAGGCTCGGCAGCTTGCCCAGATTGTCCTTTGCGACGACGTAAGCGCCGCCGCTCGTCTCGTAGGCCTGGACCGTCTGGGTGTACGAGAGGACGACGATCGCGAGAACTGCGGCGATGGCGATCGAGATCGGCATGATCAGATGCGCCGAGCTGGCCGCGACCGCGACGAGGACGACCATTCCGGATTCCGTCGCGTAGGCGACGGAAGACAGGGGGTCCGAAGCGAAGATCGGCAGGGCGAGCTTCTTCGAGACCAGCGTGTCTTCCATTTCGCCCGTCGCGCGTGGGCGCCCGATCAGGGCTCGCTTCAGAGCGACAGGACGGCTGGGCCGCTCCTGGAGCTCCGTCATTGCTGCTCCAGGTCGGCGAGGATGGAGGCGATGTGCGCGTTCCGCGCCTCCGCGCGCGGGCCGTAGTCACGAACCGGCGGCGGAATCGCCATCAGGCCCTCCAGGCGGCGGAGCCCGGTCTCGGCGAGGGGCAGGTCACCGTCCTCCAAGCGCTGGGCGATCTGCTCGTAGAGCGTCGCCCGCGCGGAGACCGAGTCGAGCTCGAGGACACCTGCCCGGTGGTACTGCTCCCGCTCGGACTGCGCGTAGTTCCGCACGGCTCGCGCCAGGCGGCGCCGCTCTCGGCCCGCTGAGTGCCTACGGACGAACGTGAACACGCTTCGACCGTAGACCCGCTTCCGTCAAGGGAGGCTCAGGATTGCCCGCCCGAGCCTCAAGAAAGGCTCAAGCGACGAAGCGATAGCCTGCGCCCGGCTCGGTCAGGAGGTGGCGCGGCCGTGACGGATCGGGCTCGATCTTGCGCCGGAGCTGCGAGACGTAGACGTGCAGGTAGTGGGATTCGGTCTGGTACGCCGGGCCCCAGACCTCGCGCAGGATGGCGCGGTGGGTCAGCAGCCGTCCTTCGTTCAGCGCGAAGAGACGGAGGAGGCGAAACTCGTGCGGGGTTAGCTGCACGAGCTCGCCGTTCCGGTAGACGGCGCGCTTCTCGAGCTCGATCCGAAGGTCGCCGATCTCGAGCACGGGCTCACTGGACGGGGCCGCTCGCCTGAGGCTTGCTCGCAGCCGCGCGAGCAGCTCGTCGATGCCGAAGGGCTTCGTGACGTAGTCGTCGGCGCCCGCGTCCAGAGCTGCGACCTTTTCGCGCTCCTCGCCGACTGCCGACAGGATCAAGACCGGCGCCTGCGTCCATTCCCGGAGCTCACGGCAGACTTCTGCCCCGCTCTTCCCAGGAAGGACGAGGTCGAGGATGACCGCGTCGGGCGGATGAACGGCGGCCTTAGTGAGAGCGGACTCCCCTGTCGCGGCCGCTTCCACGTCGTAGCCGGCTGCGCGCAGGGTGGTTTCGAGCGCCCTCAGGATCTGAGGCTCGTCATCGACGACGAGCACCCGGGAGGCGCTCACGCCTCGGCCCGAACCGGAGCGGGGGCGAGAGGGAACGCGAGGCGGAAGGACGAACCTCGGCCCGGCCAAGACTCGGCCCAGATGCGTCCCCCGTTCGCCTCTGTGAACCCGCGGGCGATCGCCAGGCCAAGTCCCGTTCCCTGCCGCCCATCGCCCTCGGAGGCGCCCTGGAACGGCTCGAAGATCCGCTCGAGGTCGGGCTCCTCGATTCCCGGCCCGTGATCGTCGACGGAGAGGACCGCTTCCGTCGGCGAAGTCGCGACACGCAGAACGACGTCCTCGTGCGCAGGGGAGTAGCGCAGCGCGTTTTCGATCAGGTTGACGAGCGCGCGCTCGATTTGGACGGAGTCGACCTCGACGAGCGGAATGTCGGAGGGGAGCTCGACCCGAACGGGATGGTCGTCTCCGACCAACTCGGCGAGAGCCTGACCGACGAGCTCATCGACGGCGACAAGCTCCCGGCGGGCGGTGACCGCGCCGGTCTGCAGGCGGGAGAGGTCGAGCAGGTTCGCGACCAGGCGGTCGAGGCGGCGCGATTCCTCCCGGACGGTGTCCAGTTGCCTCTCACGGTCGGCCTCGCTGAGGCGAAGAGCCGTCGAGGCGAGACTCTCGGCCGCCACGCGAATCGCCGTCAGCGGCGAGCGTAGGTCGTGGCTGACTGCACGAAGGATCGCCGTCTTGACCGTGTCGCTGAGGCGCAGACGCTCGGCTGCGAGCGCCTCGCGCTCGAGTTCCTCGCGGTCGATCGCGACCGCGAGCAGGGAGGCCAGTGCGGGTGCGAAGCGGGCGCGGATCGACGGGTCGGGCCGCTCGTCGCCCGGGACGAAGAGCGTGCCGATGCGCCGCTCGCCGGCGCGGAGCTCGAGCATGGCCTCATCGGAGGCAGGCGCAGTCGGCTCCCCTAACTCGAGCCGAGCACGGCTGACACCGAGCACGCGGGCGGCCGCCTCCGCGATGCGGTCGAGCCCCGTCAGGCGCTCGCCCTGAAGGAGTGCGATCGAGAGCTCCGCGAGGAGTGCCTCTTCCCGCTCCCGCTGTTCAGCCTGGGCCGCGCGGTGCCGCGCGCGCGAGGCCAGGTCGCTGACGACGACGGCCGTCACGAGGTAGACGGCAAGTGCGAACCAGTTCTCTCGGTCCTCGAGGCGGAAGGTGTGCCTCGGCGGCAGGAAGAAGAAGTTGAACGCGAGCATGCTCGCCACCGCGACGAGAATCGCGTGCGCTCGGCCCCAGAGAACGGCCACCGGCAGCACCGCGAAGATGTAGAGGACGCCCAGGCTGAGGACCGGCACCGAGCCGCGAAAGGCATAGATGGCGCCGGTGACGGCAGCAACCGCCGCGATGCTCGCCACCAGGCCGCGAACAGATTTCACACGGTGAAGTAAAGCGGTCAACCCCGAATGGGGGAGGCGGTCAACTCCCTCAGAGGGGGGACGAAAAGTGCCGTTTTCGGCAGACTTCGGGCACGACGAACGAACCGGGCGGGGCCCCGATGCGGCGGGGGCAACCCGGTAAGATTTTCCCGAGGCGGGGCCGGCGGCGGCCCCGTTTCTCTTGGTCCGACTAGCATTTCTGGCCGATGAGCCTGACCACAAAGGTTGGGATCGGCGTCGGGGCCGCCGGGGCAGCGCTCGGGATCTGGGCGGACGTGCTCTTTCGAGGGCAACCGCTCGGCCTCAATGTCCTGCTTTGGACGGTCGCATTTGCCGTCGCTCTGACGTTTCTGCTTCGCCTCGCCCATGCCCCGCTTCACCAAGGGCGGCGCTGGATGATCGCCCCGCTCATCCTGTTCGCCGCAGCCTTCCTCTGGCATGACGCGCCTGTTCTCGTGGCAGCGAACCTTCTCGCGCTCGCGGGAGCGGCCGCTCTCGGCGCCCTGCGCCGGACCGAAGGGCGTGTCCACCGTGCGGCTGTCACCGACTACGCCGCCGGCCTTCTCGCCGCCGGCTTCTCCGCGGCCGCAGGCGCCCTCCATCTGCTCCACAAGGACATCGACTGGGATGAAACTCGACGCGCGGTGCAGAGCGACCGCATGAGCTCGGTCAGCCGCGGGGTGGCACTTGGATTACCGCTGCTCGCACTCTTCGGTGGGCTGTTCATTGCCGCCGACGCCGTCTTCAGGAGCCTCGTCACGGCCGCGGTTCCGCCGATCGAGCATCCGCTCGCCCACGTCCTGGTGATCCTCGTGGTCGCGTGGCTCAGCGTCGGTCTGCTGCGCGATCTCCTTGCGTCAAGAGACGACCATCGGCTGATCTCGCCGATGGCGCTCGCCGCGCGGCGGGTCCCCTTCTCCCTCGGAGCCACCGAGCTGGGGATTGCGCTCGGTGCGCTGAATCTCCTCTTCCTGGCTTTCGTGCTCGTGCAGTTCCGCTACCTCTTCGGCGGGAAGGAGCTCGTCGAGGCGCGAACCCATCTCACGTATGCCCAGTACGCGCGGCACGGCTTCTTCGAGCTGCTGGCGGTCTCCGTCTCGATCCTGCTCGTTCTCCTCGCCGGCGATGCGCTCGCGCGCAAGGGCTCGACGTCAGGACTCAGGCTCGTGCGGCTTCTCTCGGCCAGTCTCGTTGGGCTTGTCTTCGTTGTGATGGCGTCCGCCCTGCAACGCATGCGGCTCTACGAGCAGGCCTACGGATTGACCGAGCTCCGCGTGTATGCGGTCGGCGTGATTCTCTGGCTCGGAGCGGTGCTCGTATGGTTCGCCGTCACGGTGCTGCGCGGCCGCCGCGATCTCTTCGCCGTGGGTGCGGTGGTAGCGGGTTTCGCGGCGACCGCTGTTCTCAACGGCGTCAATCCGGACGCCCTTATCGCTCGCACGAATCTCGACCGGCCGAAAGTGGACGTCTCTTACGTCGCCGGCCTGGGCGATGACGCCGTCCCGGTCCTCCTGGACAGGCTGCCTTCCTTGCGCCCGGAGCTCCGGCGGGCGCTAGCGATCGAGCTTCTTCGCCGTGATGAGCGTCACGGCGACTGGCGCTCCTTCAACTTTGCGCGCTCGAGGGCGAACACGCTGCTCGCGCAGCATCGCCCGGAGCTCGTCCGGCTCTCCCGCTAGTCGCCGACGACCTGGACGAGCCAGCGGCGGTCGCGCGAGCGGTCGAGCTCGATGAAGAGGACGCGCTGCCACGTGCCCAGGCAGAGCTCCCCGTCCTGCACCGGGATCGACTCTCCGGCGGGCCCGAGGAGCATCGCCATGCAGTGGGAGTGGCCGTTCCCGAAGTCCATGTCCTCAGGGCAGACGTTCTCCGTACGGCGGTCCCAGTCGTCGTGGGCGTAGTACTTCTCGCTCGGCACCAACCGGCGCAGCATGCGGACGAAGTCCTCGAGGAAGCCCGTCTCGAACTCGTTGACGCGCACCATGCAAGTCGTATGCGGGGAGTAGACGCACGCGATGCCGTCGCTGACACCGCTCTCGGCGACGCACTCCCTGACCTCCTCCGTGATGTCCCGGATCTCGAGCCCGCCTCTCGTCCTCAGCCTGCGCTCCTGCTGGAACACCTTCACCTCGAGCTCCCACCTCCGGTAGAGGGACTGTGCGGCTACTGCGCCCGGAGTATTTTTAGACACCGGGAGCGCGTCTGTCCAAGTCCACCCGTCGCGAGTCGGACCCCACGGTACCCTGCCGAGGGCAGGGCCGGTAGCTCGGCGGTCGGTTCCCCCGCGAGCCCCCTCCTTCAAGAACCGGCGATACGCTTGGCCCCGCAGGGCCTGTAGCTCAGTGGTCAGAGCAGCGGACTCATAATCCGTTGGACCCAGGTTCGAATCCTGGCGGGCCCATTCCGGCGGGCCTCGGCCGGCGCGCGGGAATCCGCCCGGACGGCACCTGGATCTTCTTCGTCGCGGGCGACTAGCGGGTCGTTAGTCTCAGCGGCATGGCACTGGCCCAGGAACGTCTCGAAGCGGGCCCCGTCATCGTCGCCGACGGCGGGACGGGCGCGCTGCTCACGGCTGCCGTGGCCCGGCTGCGCTGTCCCGAGGAGGCCAATCTGAAAGCCCCGGAGGCGGTCGTAAAGGTGCACCTCGGCTTCATCCGCGCCGGTGCCGAGCTGATCGAGGCGAACACCTTTGGCGCCAACCGGCGCAAGCTCTCGGCGCAGCTCCTCGACGACCGTCTCGAAGAAATCATCGAGCGGGGCGTCAAGCTCGCCCGCGAGGCGCGGGACGTCTCCGGCTCTCCGGTGCTCGTGGCCGGGGCGATCGGGCCGCTGGGCGACCTGGAGGGGAGCCACGGTGCCGAGAACGCCTACGACGTGTTCCATGAGCAGGCGCGCCTCCTCGAGGGCCGCGGAGTGGATCTCTTCATGGTGGAGACGTTCTTCGACCTCGAGGAGCTCGAGACGGCCATCCAGGCGGTCAAGGACGCCTCGTCGCTACCGATCGTCGCCCAGCTGACATTCGACGAGGATGCCGAGACGCTCGCCGGCGTCTCGGCACGCGAGGCGGTCGACCGCTTGAAGGTGCTCGGCCTCGCGGCCATCGGGGCAAATTGCGGCGTCGGCCCTCAGGCGGCGCTCGCGGCTCTGTCGGAGATGAGCCGGCGCGCGAACGGCGCCCCGCTGAGCGCGCAGCCGAACGTCGGCCTGCCGAGCCGCTCGGGCGGGCGGATCATCTACCCGAACGCGACGCCGGACTACTTCGCCGAGTTCGCGGCCCAGGCGCGCAATTTCGGCGCGCGCATCATCGGCGGCTGCTGTGGGACGACTCCGGCACAGATCGCGGCCATCCGTGCAGCTGTCGAAGAAGAGCGCGAGCCGCGGCTGCCGATGTTCGTCGTCGAGCGTGAGGAAGTGGCGCCCAGACGCCGGGCAGAGAAGAAGACGCTTCTGCAACGCAAGCTCGAGGCCGGGGACTGGACCGTCTCCGTCGAGCTCGACCCGCCGAAGGGCACGAACATGGAGTCGATGCTCGCCGTGGCCGAGCGCCTGAGGGACTCGGGAGCGGTCGACGCGACCGACATCAACGACAACCCGATGGCGCGCGCACGCCTGTCCGCTCTCATGGCGGCTGTCGCGATCGAAAGCACCGTCGGGCTCGAGACGATCCCGCACGTGACGCCCCGCGATTCCTCCGTGATGGGTCTCCAGTCCCAGCTCCTCGGCGCGCATGCGGCGGGCATCCGAAACGTCCTGGCGGTGACCGGCGATCCCCCGCACGTGGGCGATTACCCGGGCTCGAGCGGCGTGTACGAGGTGGACGCGATCGGGCTCACGTCACTCGTCTCGCGCCTCAACGAGGGCGACGACTATTCCGGCAAGGCGATCGACGCGCCGACGTCCTTCTACGTGGGCGTGGCGGTGAATCCCTCCGCCGAGGACCTGGAGACGGAGCTCGAGCGCTTCCGGCAGAAGGTCGACGCGGGCGCCCGGTTCGGGATGACGCAGGCGCTCTTCGACGTCGGCTATCTCGACCGCTTTCTCGAGCGACTCGGTGGCGAGTCACCCATTCCTCTCCTCGTCGGCGTGTGGCCGCTCTCGAGCTTCCAGCTCGCGTTCCGGCTCCACAACGAGGTGCCCGGGATCACGATCCCCGACGCGATTCAGCAGCGCCTCGCGGACGCAGGCTCCGATGCGAAGAGGATCGGCTTCGACCTCGCGCGCGCCCTGATCCACGAGGCGCGCAGCCGCGTGACCGGCATCTACATCATTCCGCCGTTCAAAGAGCCTGCGGCGGCCCTTGAGCTGCTCGAGCCGTAGCTAGAATCAGGGCCATGGCGGATCTGGGCACCATGCGCGTGAAGAGCGGGCTCGCCGAGATGCTCAAGGGCGGGGTGATCATGGACGTGACGACGGCCGAGCAGGCTCGCATCGCCGAGGACGCGGGCGCGGTGGCCGTGATGGCGCTCGAGCGCGTTCCTGCGGACATCCGCGCGGAGGGCGGCGTGGCGCGCATGGCCGACCCGACCAGGATCCGCGAGATTCAGGAGGCCGTGACGATCCCGGTGATGGCGAAGGCGCGGATCGGCCACTTCGTCGAGGCGCAGATCCTCGAGGCGCTCGAGGTCGACTACATCGACGAGAGCGAGGTCTTGACGCCGGCCGACGAAGAGCACCACATCGACAAGTGGGGCTTCCGCATCCCGTTCGTGTGCGGGTGTCGC
>DASXRO010000190.1:0-10036 GCA_036506555.1 Gaiellaceae bacterium | reverse complement strand
TGAACGTGTTGTTGTCCACGAACTGCATCCCGGGCCTGGCCAGCTCGGCCCGCATGAACATGGCCATCAGGCCCGCGGCGACGAAGAAGAAGATCGTCGTGACGAGGTACTGGACGCCGATCACCTTGTGGTCGGTGTTGACGCGGAAGTAGTCCTTCCAGCTGCGCGCGCCGTGGCCGGAGTGGTCCTCGGGCCGCGTCGGCCGTCCCGAGACCCAGTAGGCCCAGTAGTCGAAGCCCCCGATGGCGACCAGGAAGCCGAGGGGGACGACCACGAGCCACGCGGTGAGGAGCACCTGGAGATCCCACAGCGGCTGATAGCCGAAGCCCTGGCGCGAGCCGATGACGAGGCCGGTCGCGAAGCCGAAGGAGAGCGGGACAAACCAGAGGACGCGTAGCCAGCCGCCCGCGGTCCAGCGACGCCAGCCGCGCCGCGGCGGAGGCGCGTGCGTTACGACATGCTCGTGCTCGCGGACCTCGATGGCCACTCCGCTACCCCTTCCCCGCGACCTTCAGGAGATAGTCGACCAGGCTCTTGAGCTGCTGGTCGGAGAGCTTGGCCTTGAAGTCCTGCGGCATCACGCCTGGCTGGTAGCCCGGGGCGATCTCGGCGTTGGGATTCACGATCGACTCGAGGATGAAGTCGGCGTTCTTGCCGGGCAACACCTTATCGAGGTCGGGCCCGACCTCTCCCTGCGTGCCGGCGTCCGCGAGGATGTGACACGTGCCGCATTGTTGCGTGAAGAGCGTCTTCCCCTGGACGCTTCCGGCCGCTGCGGCAAGCCGCTTCTGCTCGGCGAGCCAGCCCTCGTAGCCCTTCTGTGTCATCACGACCGCCCGCGCGCGCATGGCCGCGTGACCGAGGCCGCAGAGCTCCGTGCAGATGACGGTGAAGGTGCCGACCTTGGTCGGCGTCACGATCACGTTCGTCTCGATGCCCGGGACGGCGTCCTTCTTCACGCGCCACTGCGGCACCCAGAAGGAGTGGATGACGTCCTTGGCGTTCAGCGTGAGCTCGACCGGCTGGTTGACCGGCAGCGTCAGCTGACCGCTCGTCACCTTCGCCTCGGGGTAGGCGAACGACCAGGTGAACTGCTGGGCCGTCACCTGCACGACCCGGTGCTGAGCGGGAATCTCCTCCATCTGCGTGAGCACGACGCCGCTGTAGATCGAGATCGCCGTCACGAGCGCGGCCGGCACGGCCGTCCACACGACCTCGAGACCGGTGTGGCCGTGGATCGGGCTGCCGTCGTCGAGGTCGTCGGGCCCGGCGCGGAACTTCCACACGGAGTAGACCGAGACGCCTGCGACGAGCGCGAAGATCGCCATGCAGATGATGGTCACGAACCAGTAGACGTCGTCCACCTTGTGCGCCTGCGTCGAGTCCGCAGGCGGCAGCCAGGGGATGAGAACCGCGACCAGAGCGAGAGCACCGCCGACCGCGACGCCCACGAGCACCATCTGGATGATCGAGCGTTTTCGCACTACAGGAGGCGGGTACCGAGCGGCCAGAACCCTAACGCAACCGTATCCGGCCCGGGGCTTCGACCGTTGTAGGCAGGAACCCCAAGGAGGCAATCAAATATGGGCATCGGCGTAAGCATCTTTCTCATCGCCGCGGGGCTGATTCTCGCCCTTGCAGTCCACGCCAACACGAACGGTGCCGTCGACGTGGACACGATCGGCTGGATCCTCGTGGTGGTGGGCGCGGTCGGCCTGCTGCTCTCGCTCATCTTCTGGTCGAGCGTGGGGATGTGGGGCCCGTGGCGCCGCGAGACGTACGTCCGCGACGACCCGTATTACGACCGCCGGCCCCTTCCGTAAGGCCGAGGCACGAACGACTCGATGAGGGCGGCTTCGGCCGCCCTCTCTCGTTCCCCTGAAAAGATGCTCGGGGATGAGCGAGCTCGTCGATTTCGGGGAAATCGTACTCGTCGTCGCGGGCGCCTTCTCGCTCGCCCTCCTCTCGACGAAGCTGACCGAGCGCATCTCCGTTCCCGCGCCGGCGATCTTCCTCCTCGCCGCCGCGCTGGCGTCCGATCTCGTGCCGGCCCTCTCCGAGCACATCTCCATCCGCACCGTGGAGCGCATCGGGGTGGTCGCCCTCATCGTCATCCTCTTCGACGGCGGCATGAAGGTCGGCTGGCGCCGGACGCGGGCGGCGGCTGCTCCGATCGTCGTCCTCGGGATCGTCGGAACCTTCGCGACGGCCGGCGTGATGGCGGTGTTCGCCCACGCGTTCTTCGACTTCAACTGGACGGTGGCGTGGATCCTCGGTGCCGCCCTGGCACCGACGGACCCGGCAGTCATGTTCTCGGTCTTGGGGAACCGCGAGGTCGGCGGCCGCTCCGGGACGATCCTCGAGGGCGAGTCGGGCGGGAACGATCCGGTGGGCATCGCGCTCGTGGTCGGGATGCTCGACTTCGCCACCCACGAGGACGCATCGATCTGGACGATCGTGAAGGATTTCTCGATCGAGATGGCCGTGGGCCTTGCCGTCGGGGTCGCGGGCGCAGCACTCCTCCTGCAGCTCATGCGCCGTGTCTCCCTGCCGAGCGAAAGCCTCTACGCCATCAGAACTCTCGTCGCGGCGGCGGTGATCTATGGCGCCGCCTCGGTGGCCCACGGGTCGGGGTTCCTCGCGGTATTCGTCGCCGGCCTCCTCCTTGGCGACGCCCGCGCGCCGTTCAAGCACGAGATCGAGCGCTTTCAGAGCGCGTTCGCCAGCCTCGCCGAGATCACGGTCTTCGCCGCTCTCGGGCTCACGTTCCACTTCTCGGACCTCACGAAGGAGGGCATCTGGCTCGACGGGATCCTGCTCGCCGTCCTCCTCGGCCTCGTCGCGCGGCCGCTCGTCGTCTACACGCTGCTCGCTCCGATGCGGATGCGCTGGGCCGAGCGGACGTTCATCGCCTGGACAGGCCTCAAGGGCGCCGTCCCGATCCTGCTTTCCACCTTCGTGCTCCTCGAGGGTCTCGACGCGGGGCCGCGCATCTACAACCTCGTCGTGGTGATCGTGACCTTCTCGGTGGTCGTCCAGGGAAGCACGGTCACGGTCGCCGCACGGCTCCTCCGCATCCCGATGCGCGTGCGTGAGCTGGAGCCCTACTCCCTGTACGTGGGCCTTCAGGAGGAGCCGGAGGGCGTCGTGCGCTACCGCGTCAGCGAACGGTCCCAAGTGGCCGGCCGGCGCGTGCGCGACCTCCCGATCGGCGACAGGACGTGGATCAGCCTGATCGTCCGTGACGGCGTCCCGATCCAGCCGCGAGGGTCCTCCCGGATCCAGCCGGGCGACGAGGTGCTCGTCCTCACCGATCCTGACGACGAGTCCGCCGTTCGGCGCGTCTTCGAGGGTAAGGAGGGCTAGGAGGGCTTGACGAAACATCATCTGTGCCGCCGGAGGCGCGCTGCTCGCCCCAACGCATCCGCGTTCAGAATGACACGGGGCGCCCTGCGTCCTGGCCTCGGAACGACCAGCCCGTCCCGGCGACGACCGTTCCGCCAATCCCTCCCTAGACGGTCACGACGATCTTGGCGCCGGGCCCTGCGGCCTGACGCTCCCAGGCCTCGGCAACCCGGTCGAGCGGATAGGTCTCGATCGGGAAGCGGACACGACCGGCCGCCGCGTGGCCGAGGAGCTCCAGATAGCCGGTTCTGCGGACCTCGATCGGAAGCTGTGGGTTCGCGTAGCCGAGGATCTTGAGCTGCTTTCCGCGGACGGTCGCGGAGCGGATCTCCGCAGTCGCGCCCGCCGATTGGCCGAGCTGGACGATGCGCGCGCCGTTGGCGGCGGCCTCCAGCGCTGCGACCGCGGGCTCGCCCCAGAGCGGGTCGATGACGACCGTCGGCCCGTCTCCTCCAGCTGCCTCGCGAAACGCGCCCGGAAGGTCGGCCCCGTTCAAGTTCACCACGGCATCCGCGCCGAGCTCCGCCGCGAGCTCCAGCCTGTCCGGACGCCTACCTGCAGCGACTATGCGGACGGCGCCCACGATCTTCGCGGCCTGTACCGCTGCGAGGCCGACCGTCCCGGTCGCGCCCAGCACGAGCACCCGATCATCAGGCATCACCTGCGCCCGCCACGTGACCGCCAACCACCCGGACAGGCCAGCCGTTCCGCATGCTCCGGCCAGCTCAGGCGAGATCTCAGCCGGTAGGGCGAACATCACGTCCTCCGCCACCACGGCGCGTTCGGCGAGCGTGCCGTCTCGCTTGCGACCGAGACCGTCTCCCGAGAAGTAGAAGAGCGATCCCGTCCCGGCCGAATCCGCCTCGAGCACTCGTCCGACGGCTTCAGAGCCCGGGATGTACGGCGTGTCGGGAGAGCCGCCGTAAAAGGTTCCGTTCGCGGTTGCGATGTCGATCGGGTTCACGGGGACGGCGACAGGCGCGACCAGCGCCTGGCCGGGTGATCGCCGAGGCTCCTCGATCTCCACGAGGACCGGCGGCCGGCCGAGCTCCTCTATCCGGGCGGCGCGCATTTCACCCGTGGAGGAGGCGACCCTCCATGCCGCCCGCGACGAGCACGACCTGCCCGGTCACGTGGCCCGAGATCTCGTCCGAGGCGAGGGCGACCACCTGCCGTGCGACGTCTTCCGGCTCGGCTGCCTTCTCGAGGGCCATCGTCCGCGTCGCGCGCTCGAGCACGCTCGGGTCGTCGAGAGTCGCGCGCGTCATCGGCGACAGCGTCCAGCCAGGGCAGACCGCGTTGACGCGGCCGCGCGGGGCAATCCTCACAATCTCGTTCTTCAGGCTGAGCAAGAGACCGTGGATGATCGCCGACTTCGCGGCGGCATAGTCGGCGTGGCCCGCCTCGCCGAAGACTCCGGCGGTCGAGCCGATGAGGACGAGGGTCCCGTGGCCCGCGCGCTCGACCTCCCGCAGGAACCCGCGAGCAGTGAGGAACGTCATGGTAAGGTTCGCGCGAAGCGTCGCCTCCCAGCGCTCGAGCGGGAGTTCCCACAGAGGGACGTCTTCCTCCGGCCACGCGCCCGCCACGGCCGCGCAGACGTCCAGGCCGTCGAAGCGCTCACGGAGCTCGTCGAAGAGCCGCTCGGCCTCGTCCTCCCGGGTCAGGTCGGCCTGGACGGGGAGCGAGCCGTCGAGCTCGGCGGCCAGCGCCTCGGCGCGCTCGCGGCCTCGGTGGTAATGGAGCCCAAGTCGAGCTCCCTCGGCGGCAAAGGCCCGGGCGCACGCTTCGCCGATGCCTCCGGAAGCGCCCGTCACGAGGACGCGCTTGCCGGCGAGCCCGGTCTCCATCAGGTCAGGCTGAGCCCGATCGCGAGGCCGGCAATCACGAGGACGATCGTGCCCACCGCAACGAACGCCCAGGGGTTGAGCGGAACCTCGTTGTCCTCGTCCCAGCGGGTCCGCAGCCTGCGCACGCGCGGCAGCCTAGCGCCAACGTGTTTTCGAATCGCTCCAAACGCGCATCAAGAGCGAGCGCATGGCGACGATCGACCCCGGAATCCGCCGACACGATCTCGCCCGGATTCTGCGCCGTTCGACGCGATTGACGGCCGTCGCCGCCTATACGACGCGGTCGTGGTCGGGCTCATGCCGCGCGCCCGGCCTTCCGTGACGCGCCGGCCCAGCCTTCGGTCGCGCCGAGCCCGGCGCCCGTCAAGACGGACGCGTTGCGCAAGGGAGAGTCGGTCGCCACCCTCGCGGCGCGCCACGGGCTCGACCTCGGCGAGCTGCTCGCGCTCAATCCTCGCATCGATTCGCTCTCGCTCCCCGCGGGCACGAAGCTCCGGATCGGCTAGCCCCGCCCCGACTACCATCGCCTGGTGGCCCTCGTCCGATTCGTCGGAGTTGCCATAGCGACCGTCGCCCTCGCTGCCGCGTGCGACCGTGGGAGTTCGACCGCTCCGACGACCACCGCCGCGAAGACGGAGCCCACGACGACGGAGGAGCCGCCGTCCCCAGGCGAGGGCTGGACGCGCTTCGGATACGACGCGGCCCGCAGCAGCGTGTTCCCAGGCGACACCGGAATCACCGCGGAGAACGTCGGGGATTTGAAGCGCCGCCAGGTGCGCCTCCCGGGGACAGCCGACTCGTCGGCCGTCTTCGTCCCCCCGGATCTCTTCATCCTCACCACCTCGTACGGAAAGGCCGTAGGGGTCGACGCCGACAGCGGCGAGATCAGCTGGACGTTCGTGCCCGAGGGCATCGAAGGCTGGGAAGGGACGAGCCAAATCACCCAGTCGAGCCCTGTGGTCGATCCCGCGAAGGGGTTCGTCTACACGTATTCACCCGACGGGCGCGTACACAAGCTCCGCCTGGAAGACGGGCACGAGATCCGCGCCGAGGAGTGGCCGGCGCTCGTGACGCGCGACCCGGTGCACGAGAAGTCGGCCCCGCCGCTGAACCTCTCCCGCGGACTCGTCCTTCTCGCCACCGGCGGCTATTTCGGCGACGCCCCTCCCTACCAGGGCCACGTCGTGGCCATCGATGCGGACTCCGGCCGGCTGGTGAACGTCTTCAACACACTCTGCAGCAATCGCGAAGGATTGCTCGACCCCTCGTCCTGCCCGGAGAGCGGGTCCGCCATCTGGGGCCGCGGCGGGGTCGTCGTCGTGCCCGGAAGCGGGAATCTGCTCGTGTCGACCGGCAACGCTGACTGGAACGGCTCGACGAACTGGGGCGACAGCATGCTCGAGCTCTCGCCCGACGCCGGCAAGCTCGTCGGGAGCTACACGCCCGAGAACGAGGCCGACCTCGACGCCGGCGACCGCGACCTGGCCAGCGCCTCGCCGGCATTCGTCCCGCCCAACTACGCCGTCCAAGGCGGCAAGGACGGCATCCTGCGCGTGCTCGACCTCACGAAGCTCGGGCTAGGGAAGAAGGGCGGCGAGACGAGCGTCGCGCGCGCGCCAGGGGACACAGGCGTCTTCACGGCCCCAGCGGTCTATGAAGGCAGTAGCGGAACATGGGTCTTCGTCGCCAACTCGGCCGGAACAGCGGGCTACCTCTTCCGCGATGCGAAGCTCGACCAGCAATGGCAGAACGGCGCTCCGGGGACGAGTCCAGTCCTCGCGGGCGGCCTTCTCTACGTGTACGACCCGAGCGGCGGCGGGCTGAACGTCTACGACCCTGAGTCCGGGCAGCGGGTGGCGAACCTGCCCGCCGGCGCGGGCCACTGGTCAAGTCCGATCGTGATCGACGGCCGGATCGCCCTCCCCCAAGGCAACTCGAACGATCACACCACCGAGGGGATCCTGAACGTCTACAGCCTGCCCTGAGGGGCTCACGACCCGTTGAAGCGCCGCAACCCGTGCCAGACGTCGGCGTCTTTGAAGTCGAAGTACTTCGTGCGCTCGACGGCGATACGGCCACCTCCGAGGAGCTGACCGGGGATCGATCCCTTGTGCAGCCGCACCTCGTAGTAGTGGCCGGGGGAGAGCTCGACCGCACGGCTGTGCACTTCGTCCCGGTACCACGCTTCGGGCACGTCGGGGGTCGAGAAGAGGATCAGGTTGCCGTAGATGCCTTTCGGCGCGTCGAGCTCGACGTCGTAGTAGCTGAGCAGCCCCGCGCCCGCATAAGCGCCCATGCGCTCGATGAGCTCGTCTTCGAGTCCGAAGAGAACCGAATGGTCGACGCCGTCCCGCGGCCGGCCGAAGAACCCGATCGCAGATACGTCGGCCGCCTGGACGAGGGCCCGCGTGTCCGGGACGACGAGCAGGTGCCGGTGCCCGGCCTGGTCGGGCTCCCGCACGACGACCTGCTCCGGCGCCTCCGCACCGGAGTCCGCCCACTGTTGAGCGAGCTCGCGCTCGTTCTCGAGCATCGTCTGCATGACGTCGACTTCACGCACCGTGTTCTCCGCGTCGGTGAAGGGCCGCTCGGAGAGGACCTCTTCGGGGCCGAGATTGGCTTCGTACCGCATGGGGCGCAGGATATTCCTACTTCAAAGGCGTCCCGCGGCGATGATCCTCTGCAGGAACTCCGAGGTCCGCGGATTCTTGGGCTCGCGGAAGATTTGAGCCGGCGGGCCTTCCTCGAGAATGCCTCCCTGCTCGAGGAAGCAGACGCGGTTGGCGATATCGGCTGCGAAGCTCATCTCGTGCGTGGCGATCACCATCGTCATGCCGCCCTCGGCGAGCTCGCGGATCACATTGAGGACCTCGGCGATGAGCTCGGGATCGAGCGCGCTCGTCACCTCGTCGAGGAGCATCAGCTGCGGGCGCAGCGCGAGAGCACGGACGATGGCGGCCCGCTGCTGCTGCCCCCCGGAGAGCCGGTCGGGATACTCGTCCCGCTTGTCCGCGAGCCCGAAGCGCTGCAGGAGCGCCAGGGCCTCGCGCTCGGCCTCGTCATCCTCGAGGCCGAGCACCTTGCACGGCGCGAGGGTCACGTTCTCGAGCACGGTCATGTGCGGGAAGAGGTTGAACGCCTGGAAGACGAGGCCGATCTTGCGCCGGACGCTGTTCACGTCAATACCGCGCGTCGTGACCTCCGTGCCCGCCAAGACGATGCGGCCTGAGTCGATCGGCTCGATCAGGTTGATGCAGCGCAGAAGGGTCGACTTGCCCGACCCCGAGGCGCCGATGAGGCAAACGACCTCGTGCTCGGCGACGGCAAGGTCGATGCCGCGCAGGACCTCGAGGCGCCCAAACGACTTGTGGATGTCCTCGAGGCGCAGCGCTTCGGCGGCGTCGTTCACGGGGCGATCCCCCCTGCAGCAAGCCGGCGACGGCGGCTACGACCGGCCAGCCAGTCGGTGAATCGTGCGAGCGGGATCGTAAAGATAATGAAGACGACCGCAGCCGCGACATAGGGGGTGAAGTTGAAGGTCGCGGCCGAGTCGATCTGCGACTGCCTGAAGGTCTCGACCGGCCCGATGAGGGCGACCAGGGCCGTGTCCTTCTGCAGCCCGATGAAGTCGTTCAGCAGCGGCGGGACGACCCTCCGCACCGCCTGCGGCACGACGACGAAGCGAAGCGACTGCCAGCGCGAGAGGCCCAGTGAGCGGGCGGCCGCGTCCTGGCTCGGGTGCACCGATTCGATCCCCGCGCGATAGACCTCGGCGACGTAGGCCGAGTAGACGAGCACGAGGGCGACGACGGCCCAGACGAACGGGGAGCGAGGGACGCCCGAGATGGCGAGCGCCGGCGCCCCGAAGCCGAGCATGAAGATGAGCAGGATGGTCGGCACCCCGCGGAAGAGGTCGGGTGTAGGCGATCGCAAGGGCGCGGATCGGAAAGAACACGGGCCGCCGTTGCCGTTCACGGCGACCTGGTACAACTGCCCGTTGTCGCAGCTCGCCGGAAAGACGAGGCCGTCTTTTGCGTTGACCGGATCCGCCATGGCGCCCTGCGCGAGCGCCAGCGCTCCGATCGTTGCGACAGCGATGATGATGCCGCAGCGTTTCAGCAAGAAAACCAGTCCCCTCAGTAGGAATCTCGGCCGCAGGCGAGGGTCCGTCCTCCCCTCGACGTCAAAGGAGAACCGACTGCGCCGCTTAGCCGCTTGTCCGCGCGGAAGAGCGAGCGCTTCAGTCTTCTCGAAGCACGTCGGCAGGTGCGTCCGGGTGAAGTGCCTCCCAGACGCGCAGATAGAGGTCGAGCTCCAGCCGCGCCTGGCGGTCGTCGAGCACGTGGAGGATGGTGACCTCGACGACGTCATCCTCGACCGGCTCCGCCTGCGAGTCGCGCTTGCGAAAGAAGAAGAGCAGGTCGTCGAGGAGCGCAGGGTCGCTCAGCCGCAGTCGTACCGTGAGGTGCCGCATGTCCTCCATCCTGGGCGCGCTCGCCGCGAGCGATCCTGACCTCACGATGGAGGATCGGTGGCGGGCTGTCGCCCCCTCGAACGGTCAGTTCGATTTCGCCGGGCGGCCCGCCGTCTCCGGCCCTATCGATCCAGCATAGATGCCGTTCTCAGCCATCCCGGAGAAGTGGGCCGTGCAGGGATCGAACCTGCGACCTTGGGATTAAGAGTCCCCTGCTCTACCAGCTGAGCTAACGGCCCGGCGGACGGGCATTGTAGCGACGCCCCGTTGCTCTCAGACCCGCTGCAGACGCCAGGAGAGGTACCAG
>DASXRO010000189.1:0-4105 GCA_036506555.1 Gaiellaceae bacterium | reverse complement strand
CATCGTCATCGCCTCGACCTGGTCGTGCGTGACGTAGATCGTCGTCGTGCCGAGGTCGTTCTGGAGCCGCGCGATCTCGGCGCGCACCTGGACGCGGAGCTTCGCGTCCAGATTCGAGAGAGGCTCGTCCATGAGGAAGGCCTGCGGCTGCCGAACGATCGCGCGCGCCATCGCCACCCGCTGCCGCTGGCCGCCCGAGAGCGCGCGTGGCTTGCGCTTGAGGAACGGCTCGAGCCCGAGGATCCGCGCCGCCTCGTGCACGCGACGCTCAATCTCTTCCTTCTTCTCCTTCTTCAGCTTGAGCCCGAAGGCAATGTTGTCGTAGACCGTCAGGTGCGGATAGAGCGCGTAGCTCTGGAAGACCATGGCGATGTCGCGGTCGCGAGGCGGCACATTGTTGACGACGCGCTCGCCGATGCGGACGACGCCCTCGGAGATCTCCTCGAGCCCAGCGACCATTCTCAGCGCGGTGGTCTTGCCGCATCCCGAGGGCCCGACCAGGACCATGAACTCGCCGTCGGCGATGTCGAGGTCCATGTCCGACACGGCACGCGTGCCGTCTGGATACACCTTGCCCACGCCGTCGAACGTGACTTCGGCCAAGCCCTCCCCTCCCGTGCGCGGCGAGCTTAGCGAACGGCGGATTTCGTTGCAAAAACCCACCGATAAACTCGCGCCCGTGGAAAGGCGCACGATCGTGGTGCTCCAGGGGGACGAAACCGGGCAAGAGCTGCTCGAGGAGGCCCTGCGGATCCTCGTTCCGGAGGTCGTCGGCCTCGAGCTCGAGCTGCCGCGCTATGACCTCTCGCTCGAGCACCGTCGCGAGACGAAGAACGCCGTGGTGCACGAGGCGGCGGCTGCCGTCCGCGAGGCCGGTATGGGACTGAAGGCGGCGACCATCACCCCCGAGGGGAAGGACGACGTCGGCAGCCCGAACCGGATCCTCCGCGAGGAGATCGGCGGCCACGTGATCGTCCGCACCGGCAGACGCATCCCCGGCGTCGTCCCCATCGGCGGTGCCTATCACCCGATTTCCGTGGTGCGCATGGCCGTGGGCGACGCCTACGGAGCCAAGGAATGGCGCGAGGGGGAAGGCGAGGACGAGGCGGCCTTTCGCACGACGAAGATCGAGCGGCGCGTGTGCCACGCGGTGGCCGAGTTCTCCTTCCGTCATGCAGAGCGCACGCGGGCGAAGGTCTTCGGCGGGCCGAAGTACACGGTCAGCCCTGTCTACGAAGGCATGCTCAAAGAGGAGATGGACGCGGCGGCCGAGCGCCATCCCGAGGTGCCCTACGAGCCACAGCTCATCGACGCGACCTTCGCCCTCCTCATCGGCGCCGCCGGCGACCCGCTCGTGATCCCCGCGCTCAACCGCGACGGGGACATCCTCTCCGACCTCGTCCTCCCCCTCTTCGGCTCGATTGCAGGCTCGGAGTCGCTCCTGGTCGCCTTCAACGAGGACTACACGCCCCGCGCGCTCATGGCGGAGGCCGCGCACGGAACCGCGCCGGCACTCCAGGGCAAGAACGTCGCGAATCCGATGGCGATGATCCTCGCCGCAGCCGCGCTGCTCAGCCACATGGACGAACCGGAGTCGCGCGCCGCCGGCCGCGCGATTCGCGAGGCCGCCCTCGAGGCGGTTTCCGCCGGGATCCGCACCGCCGACCTCGGAGGACACGCCTCGACGACGGAGTTCACCGACGAGGTCATCTCGCGGGTGCGTTCCAAGCTAGACACGCATCCGCGTTCATAGTGACGGGCGGCGTTTCCGGCGCTCGAGCGGTCGCGTACCTGCGGTCGATCGATCCGCGGCTCCCGCGCTCCGTCTGGACGATGGAGGCCGGCGGGCTCGTGAACGCCTTCGGCAACGGGATCACCTTCCCGTTCGTCGTCATCTACCTCCACAACGTACGCGGCTTCTCCCTCGGGACGGCCGGGCTCGTGCTGGCGACGAACGGGGCGATGGGCTTCGTCGTCAGCCCGATCGCGGGGGCGCTCTCGGACAGGATCGGCGGCCGTGTCACGCTCGGCGGCGCGCTCGTCCTCATGGCGATCGGGATCGGCTCCTTCCCGCTCGTGCGGGAGCCCTGGCACGCGTTCGTGGCCATGGTCCTCGCCGGCGCCGGCAACGGCGGCTTCTGGCCGAGCCAGTCGACCCTCCTCGCCGGCCTGGCGCCGCAGGCGCGCCGGCACGCCGCCTACGCACTCCAGCGGGTCTCGCGGAACCTCGGCATCGGCTTCGGCGGCCTCACGGGCGGCCTTATCGCAACGACGGCCGACCCGACGAGCTTCACGATCCTGTTCGTCGTCGACGCCGCAACCTTCCTCGGCTTCGTCGCCGTGCTGCCGTTCGTGCCCGACCCGGAGTTGCCTCCACTCGAAGAGGGGGCGCGCCCGGGTCGTTACCGGGACGTGTTGCACGACCGGCTCCTGCTCGGAATCGTCGGGCTGAACATCGTCTTCGTCTCGGCGGGCTATGCGCAGTTTGAGCTCATGCCGGTCTTCGCGAAGAACGAGGCGGGTGTGAGCGAGCGCGAGATCGGCGTCATCTTCCTCGTCAACACGCTCGTGATCGTGTTCGCACAGCTTCCGATCGCGCGGCTCCTCGAGGGGCGCCGGCGCATGCCCGCCCTGGCGCTGATGACGGTTCTCTGGGCGAGCGCCTGGCTGATCGTCCTCGTCGCCGGAGCCTCGCTCGAGGCCGCGACCGCTGCGGCCGTGCTCGCGTTGGCCGGCCTCGTCTTCGGCCTCGGCGAGTGCTTCCAGGGCCCGACGCAGGGCGCCCTCGTCGCCGATCTGGCGCCGCCGCGCCTGCGCGGGCGCTACATGGCGCTCTCGACCATCTCCTGGGAGATCGGCTTCATCATCGGCCCGGCGATCGGGGGCTTCGTGCTCGACCGCCAGCCGCTCGCCCTCTGGCCGCTTGCCGCCGGCGTCTGCTTCCTCGCCGGCGTGGGCGCGCTCGCGCTCGAACGCGGAATTCCGCCGGCGTTGAGACTCACGCCCGCCTAGCCTTCGTACACCTCGAGGAGCATGCGCATGCGCTCGGGCACGGCGTACGCTTCCTTCTCCCGCAGCGGGCGCGGGATCGCGCCGACGATCATGGCCCACGTGAGGCCGCGGCAGAGGACGCCGGGCCGATACGCGATCGCGTACGCCCGCTGCAGGTCGTCCAGCGGATGGAAACCGGTCCAGGCCTCCAGATAGGCGTCCCGGAAGCGGTAGAGGTCGGGCGAATCGTGCTCGAGCTCGAGCCTGTAAGCGAGCACGGCGAGCGTGACGACGAGGGTGTAGAAGGGGTGCGAGACACACGCGTCGCCCCAGTCGAAGAAGACGTAGCCACCGTCTCGGACGAACACCTGGCCGTCGTGGAGGTCGTCGTGCTGGATGGTCTCGGGAAGCTCGTACGCGGCCAGCTCGCGGGCCTCTGCTTCGATGTGCGGGACGAGCTCGTGCAGGCGACGAAGCTCGTCGGCCGAGAGGCCCTCGAGCTCTTGCCCGTCGGCGAGCAGCTCCTCGAACTGGTGTGGAAGCACCGCGAGCCCGCGGTCCGGCGCGCCGGCCGCGAGCAGGCGCTCTCGGTCGGTTGCAGCATCGATCTGAAGCCCCGCGTAGAGCGGGAGGATCCGCTCCCAGACGTCGTAGTCGCCCGCCGTCTGCATGGTCTCGCGGAGCCGCGCGCCGCCGTCAGCCTGCAGCATCCAGCCGCGCTCGAGGTCCGTGGCCAGGAGTGTCGGGATTAGGTCAGGCCTCCGGGCAGCGAGGATCTCCACGACGGCCGCCTCCTGCGCGAGCCCGGGCACGTTGGCCTTGAACCAGACGGGCCCCCGGCCGGTCGGTACGCGGAGCACCGTCGACCAGGGCATCACGTGCGGCTGCTCGATCGGGCCCGTCGGCGCGAGGCCCAGTTGCGCGAGCCGGGACTCGATCCACTCTTCGGCTTCCGCGAGCCAGTCAGGCTCGGTCCAGCGAAGGGCGCTCAGCGCTCGTCGAGCGGTGGATTCTGGACGTCGTTGTCGTCCGCGTACTGCTGGACGAGGGCATTGACGACGTCTGGCCCCTCACCGTAGGCGTAGTTGATCTTGACGAAAGGCTCCCACTTCTC
>DASXRO010000188.1:0-4631 GCA_036506555.1 Gaiellaceae bacterium | reverse complement strand
ACGATCACCGACGTGGACGGAAACACGTTCGTCGACTTCACCGGCGGCGTCGGCTGCCTCAACGTCGGGCATTCGAACCCCCGGGTCGTCGAGGCGGCGCGGGAGCAGATCGAGCGCTTCACGCACACCGACTTCACGATCATCCCGTACGAGAGCTACGTCGCCCTCGCAGAGCGTCTCTGCGGCCTCGTCCCGATCTCGGGCGACGTGCGCGCCGCGTTTTTCAACTCCGGCGCCGAGGCCATCGAAAACTCGATCAAGTTCGCCCGCTCCTACACGAAGCGGCCGGCGGTCATCGCCTTCGACGGGGGCTTCCACGGACGCACGCTGCTCGCGCTCAGCCTCACGTCCAAGACGCACCCCTACAAGGCCGGCCTGGGGCCGTTTGCGCCCGAGGTCTACCGCGTTCCCTTCAACGACCTCGACGAGCTCGAGCGCGCGTTCAAGACCCGCGTCGCAGTCGAGGAGGTGGCGGCGATCGTCTTCGAGCCGGTGCAGGGCGAGAGCGGTTTCATCGTGGCCGAGCGGGACTTCGTCGCCGGGCTGCGCCGGATCTGCGACGAGAACGGCATCGTCCTCGTTGCCGACGAGGTGCAGACAGGCTTCTGCCGCACGGGACGCCTGTTCGCGATGGAGCACTTCGGTGTGGAGCCGGACCTGATGGCCGTGGCGAAGTCGATCGCCGCCGGGATTCCGCTCTCGGGCGTGCTCGGACGCGCAGCGATCATGGACGCTCCCGGTGACAGCGCGGTGGGCGGCACCTACGTCGGCAACCCCGTGGCCATCGCCGCGGCGCACGCCGTCCTCGACACGATCGCCGAGGACGGCCTCGCCGAGAGGGCAGAGCAGGCCGGGGAGACCATTCGCACCCGCATGGAGAGCTGGCTGGAGCGCTTCCCGGCCGTCTCCGAGATCCGCGGTCTCGGCGCCATGCTCGCCATCGAGCTCCAACGGGACGGGAAGCCTGCCGCCGACCTGGCGACGGCGGTCGTCGAGGCGGCCGCGCACCGCGGGCTCCTCATGCTCAAGGCCGGCATCAACGGGAACTGCATTCGCGTGCTCGTTCCGCTCGTCATCTCCGAAGGCGAGCTCGACGAGGCACTCGGCGTGTGGGAAGAGGCCCTCGAGGAGGCCGTCGCGTAGATACCGGCGCTTCGGGGCATCATCCCGAAGCATGCGCAGTAGCGAGCTGATAGGGCAGCTGATCGGAGGCCGCTACGAAATAGAGGAGCTCGTCGCCGTCGGCGGGATGTCGAGCGTCTACCGGGCGCGGGACACTGTGCTCGAGCGGCCCGTCGCGCTCAAGGTGCTCCACGAGCACCTCTCCAGCGACCCGGAATACGTCGAGCGCTTCCGCCGCGAGGCGCGCGCCATCGCGCAGCTGAACCATCCGAACATCGTCACGGTCATCGACCGCGGCGAGTTCGAGGGCCGCGAGTTCATCGTCTTCGAGCATGTGAACGGCGAGACCCTCAAGGAGACCGTCGAACGTGAGGGGCAGCTGCCCGTCCAGCGGGCGCTCGCGCTCACGCACCAGGTGGCGCGAGGGCTCGCCTTGGCGCACGACCACGGTGTCGTCCACCGCGATGTCAAGCCGCAGAACGTCCTCCTCGACGAATCCGGCGGCGCCAAGGTCACCGACTTCGGGATCGCCCGCTCGCTCGATCCCGAGGACGAGCTGACGGAGACCGGGACGCTCCTCGGCACGAGCGACTACATCGCCCCTGAGCAGGCCACCGGCGGGCCTGTGGACGAGCGCTCGGACCAGTACTCGCTCGGCGTCCTGCTGTACGAGCTCCTCACCGCCGAGGTTCCCTACTCCGGCGACGGGTTCATGGCCGTGGCGATGCGGCACGTGAAGGACCCGGTGCCGAGCGTCCGTGAGCGCCGGCCGGACGTCCCGCCCCGCGTGGACGCGATCGTCGCCCGGGCGATGGCGAAGCGGCCGCAGGATCGCTTTCCTTCCGTGGCGGCGATGATGGCCGCGATCGAAGCCGGTCTCGCCGACAGCGCCTCCCGGGTGGACGACGGGGCCACCGGCGTGCTCCCTGCGCCGACGCCCGTCCCGCCCGCTCGACCGGCTGAGCGGCCTCGCCGGACGCCCGGTCGGAGTCGGTCCCGGACTCCGCTACTGCTCGCCCTCCTCGTCATCGGCGCCGCGGCCCTCGTCCTCGCGCTGCTCGTTGCGGGCACGGACACGACCGGGGACGGCGGCGCCGGAGGAGCGGGCGGCGTCCACCTCACCGCGGTGTCCGACCACGACCCCGACGGCGACGGACGAGAGCATCCAGAAGCCGTCCCGGCGGCCACCGACGGCGATGAGTCCACGTACTGGACGACGGAGAGCTACAGGTCCTTCTCGAAGCCGGGCGTGGGCCTGGTCCTCGACGCCGGAAAGCGGGTCGAGCTCTCGCGGCTCACCGTGACGAGCGACGACCCGGGCTTCACCGCCAAGATCCAGGCCGGCAACCGCTCGAACGGCGGCTTCGTGGACGTCTCAGACGAGCAGGAAGTCGGAGAGCGGACCACGTTCGACCTGCACGGCGGCACATACCGCTACTACGTGATCTGGATCACAGATCCGAACGGCCGGGCCCACGTGAACGAGGTTCGAGCCGGCTAATACTTGAGGCGCTCGCGGCGGTCTCGTCGCTCGAGGGCGAGCTCGACGAGCCGGTGGAGGAGCTCCGCGTACGGAATCCCGGATGCCTCGAAGAGCTTCGCGTACACGCTCGTGGACGTGAATCCGGGGATGGTGTTCAGCTCGTTGACGAGCACCTCGCCGTCCTCGCGCACGAAGAAGTCCACGCGCGCCATGCCCTCGCAGTCGCTGGCGACGAACGCCGCGACGGCCAGCTCCTGGACGCGCGCGATCGCCCGCTGATCGATGCGCGGCGGGACGATCAGGTCCATGCCGCCCTCGTCGTACTTGGCCTTGAAGTCGTACCAGTCGCTGACGAGCGGGACGATCTCGCCGGGAATCGACGCGATCGGCTCCTCGTTCCCGAGCACGCTGCATTCGACTTCGGTGCCGCCGACGTACTCCTCGAGCAAGACCTTCTCGTCATGCTCGAACGCCAGGTCGATTCCTCGCGCAAACTCCTCCGGAGTCTTCGCGACAGAAATTCCCACACTGGATCCCAGACGTGCGGGTTTGATCACAACCGGGAAGCCAAAGGGATTCTCAACGTTCGCGCGGTTGCGCTCGAGCACGGTGACGCTGTCGACGACCGGGATGCCCTTGTCGCGCATGACCGCCTTGAAGAGATCCTTGTCCATGCAGAGCGCGGAGGCCGTGACGCCGGCGCCGACGTAGGCTACGCCTGCGAGCTCGAGGAAGCCCTGGACGGTGCCGTCCTCGCCGAAGGGGCCGTGGAGCACCGGGAAGACGACGTCGATGTCGCCGAGAGGCTCCGGCTGGCCGTTCAAGGGCACCGGCAGCGGGGTGTCACCTGGCCCCAGCTCCCCTTGCTGGCGCCCGCGCGGCAATTCCCACCGTCCGTCGCGGCCGATCTCGATCTGGCGGACGTCGTAGCGCTCGGGATCGAGGCTCTCGAGCACGGACCGGGCCGAGGCGAGCGAAATCTCGTGCTCGCTCGAGCGCCCGCCCATGATGACTGCGACCCGGAGCCTAGAACTGTCCAACGTAGATCGTCACTTTGCTGCCCTTGGGTGCCGATTCGCCGCCGTTCGGGTCCTGATCCTGGACGACATTGTCCTGCGTCGGGTCGCTCACCGGGACGTTCATCACCTTCACCTTGAAGCCCGCGTTCTGGAGGTCGTCCTGCGCGGTTTCCTTCTGCTCGCCGACGACGTTGGGCACGGTGGTCGACGACGGGCCCGACGAGACCGTGATCGTGACCGTGGATCCCTTCGTCGCTTCGGTCCCGCCGTCGGGGCTCTGTGCGCAGACGAAGCCCGCCGGCTGGCTGTCGCAAGGCGACTGCACGGACTGCACCTTGAATCCGGCCGCCTGGAGGGTGTCCGTGGCGCTCGACTCGCTCTGACCGATCACGTCGGGGACGTTCGCGGTGGCCTGGCCCTTCGAGACCTTGAGCACGACCGTCGAGTCCTCGGGGACGACCTCGTCCGCCCGCGGGTTCTGGGACACGACCTGCCCCTCGGGCTTCTTCGAGAAGACCTCGCGCTTGCGCGCATTGAGGTTGAACTCGTTCAGCTTGTCGACCGCGTCGGCGTAGTCCAATCCGACAACATCGGGAACAGTCGTCTTCGGCACCCCCGTCGAGACGACGATCGTGACCTGGTCGCCCTTCTGGATCCGAACGCCGCCGTCGGGGTTCTGGCTGATGACGATGCCCGCCTTCACCTCCTTGTCGGCGGTGCGCTGCACCTTCGGGGTGAGACCGGCCTTCTCGATCAGGTTCTTGGCGTTCGCCTCCTGGAGGCCGACGACGCCGGGAACGGGCACCGTGGCGTTCGCGTCCAGTTGGTCCTGGATCTTCGTGAACACGTACCAGCCCGCGAAGGCGGCCCCTGCGAGGAGGAGGGCGACCAGCAGCCAGGGCGCCCAGCGACGCCGTTTGGGCGGCGGCTCCTCGTATCCGTACCCGGGCGTGTACGGGGGCGGACGACGCGGAGCGTCTCTGCGCGGAGGCGCCACCTGGGTCGCA
>DASXRO010000187.1:0-3781 GCA_036506555.1 Gaiellaceae bacterium | reverse complement strand
ACGAGATCGGACTCCTCCGCGCATTCCTGGTTGGAGACCAGGTCGTCGTGAGGCGTGCGCGAGCCGAGCACGACCTCTTCACCGACCCGGCGCAGCCGTTCGGCGAGGCCACGGCCGAAGTCTCCGCTCCCGCCCACGATTCCGATCACGCCAGAGCCTCCAAGAGCTTCCGCCCCACCTCCGCCCGGCGGCCGGCGTCAACCATATCGATGTCGGCCTCGACGGCCTCCACCGGGCCCTGGTCGCCTGGAACGACGACGAAGACGTCGAGGAGATCGCCGTACAGAGCCGCCACGCCGGCCGCGCTGGGCGCGTGGCCGAGCGAGGCCATCATCTCCGCGAGCGGCCCTCGGAACGTCTTTCCCCCGGCGAGGGGCGAGACAGCGGCGACGCGCTTGGCGGCCAGGGCCTCCCGGATGCCGGGGACGGCCAGAATCGGCCAGATCGAGACGAACGGGTTGGACGGAGCGATGACGACGAGCTCTGCGGCCTCGATGGCCGCGAGCACACCGGGAGCGGGGCGTGCAGCCTCCGCTCCGTCGTAGCGAACACCCGTGACCTCGTCGCGGTGGGCGCGCGCGACGAACCACTCCTGGAAGTCGAGTTCGCCGTCCTTCGTCTGGATTTTCGTACGGAGGGGCTCGTCGGTCGCCGGCAGCAGGCGCACGCGAACGTCAAGTGCCTCCGCCAGCCGGAGGGTGGCCTCGGACAGCGGCAGACCCTCGCGCAGCCAGCTCGTGCGCACGAGGTGGAGGCCGATATCGCGGTCGCCGAGGGTGAACCAGCTCGCCCCGCCCAGCTCGCGTGCCATTCCGAGCGCGTTGTAGGTCTCGTCGCGCACGCCCCAGCCGCGCTCCTCGTCGAGCAATCCGGCGAGCGTGTAGAGGACGGTGTCGAGATCCGGCGAGATGTGGAGGCCCAGAAGCTCGAGGTCGTCGCCGACGTTCCCGATCGCGGTGATCGCCTCGGGACCCGCGGCGCGGGCCAGCGAGTCCACGCAGCGCGAGCCCCCGAGCCCGCCGCAGAGGACGGCGATCCGGCGGCCGGCGCCCCTCACAAACCCCTCGCTTGTGTTTCACGCGCACAAAGTCCTTCCGCGCCGAAGATCGGGGTTTTCCCCGAAGAGACATGTCTTGGCGTGGAACACAAACTCGCTTTACGTATGCTCACCGCGTGCTCGCGATCGTCCCGTTCAGGGGGCTCGACGGAGCGAAGACGCGGCTCGCCGCAGTCCTCCCGCCGGAGGAGCGGGCGCGGCTGGCCCAGGAGATGCTCGAGCGCGTGCTCGTTGCCTGCGAAGGCGCGAGCTCCATCCGGCGAACGCTACTCGTGACGCCCGATCCAAGCGCCCGGAGGAGCGGCGTCGACGTGCTGGTGGATGACGGCACCGGCCATGCCGCGGCTGTCGCGCTCGCGCTCGCCGATCCGCGTGCGCAGGACGGCGCGGTAGTGGTCATGGCCGACTGCCCGCTCGTGGAGCCGGAATCCCTCGACGCCTTGGTGGCCGCGGCCCGGCCACTTTCACTCGTCCCAGCCCGGGACGGGGGTGTCAACGCGCTCGCGCTCCGTGACCCTGCGACGTTCCGGCCTGGTTTCGGCGTTCCCGCCGCGGACACCGTCGCGCGCGCCCGGGCCGTGGGCATCGAGCCTGCAATCCTCGACGACGAGCGGCTCAGCCTCGACGTCGATCGTCCGGAGGACTACGAGCTCGCCCTGGCGCGCCTGTGACGAAGCTCGTCACGTATTCGCCGAAGGTCTTCATCCCGCTGACCAAGCTCTGCCGGGACGTCTGCCACTACTGCACGTTCGCCCAACCGCCGCGCCGAGGCGAGCGCGCCTACATGAGCGGGGACGAGGTGCTCTCGGTGGCCCGCGCGGGCGCGGAGGCGGGCTGTCACGAGGCCCTCTTCACGCTCGGGGACAAGCCGGAGCTCCGCTATCGCGCGGCCCGGGAAGAGCTCGCCGAGCTGGGCTGCGAGACGACGCTCGAGTACCTCGCACGCATGTGCGAGCTCGTCCTCGCGGAGACGGGGCTCCTCCCCCACGTGAACCCCGGGGTGCTGACGCGCGTCGACCTGGAGCTCCTGAGGCCCGTCTCCGCTTCGATGGGACTGATGCTGGAGACGACCTCTGACCGCCTCTCGGCGAAAGGCGGCCCGCACTACGGCTCCCCGGACAAGCTGCCCGCGCGGCGCCTGGAGACGATCCAGCTCGCGGGCGAGCTGGCGATCCCTTTCACCACGGGGATCCTCATCGGGATCGGGGAGACGCGGGAGGAGCGCGTGGAAGCGCTGGCGGCCATTCGCGACCTGCACGAGCGCTATGGCCACATTCAGGAGGTGATCATCCAGAACTTCAGGGCGAAGCCCGGGACGAAGATGGCTTCCTCTCCCGAGCCGTCGCTCGAGGAGCACGCCTGGACGATCGGAGCCGCGCGCGAGGTGCTCGGCCCGGAGATGAAGGTGCAGGCGCCGCCGAACCTCGCCTACGACGACTTCCCGAAGCTGCTCGACGCGGGCATCGACGACTGGGGCGGCGTGTCCCCCGTGACGATCGACCACGTCAACCCTGAGGCTCCGTGGCCAGACATCGTCCGCCTGCGGGCCGCGACCGAGGCCGCCGGGTCAGAGCTCGCGGCCCGGCTCCCGATCTACCCCGAGTACGTCGCGGATCTCGAGCGCTGGGCCGACCCGCGTGTTGCCCAGGAGATTCGCAAGCACGCCGACGCCGACGGCCTCGCCAGGGACGACCGTTGGGCGGCCGGCAGTACTGCAGCGATACCGCCTCTTCCTGGCCGCGCAGCGCCCCTGCCGCTCGACGGCCGCGAGCTGGACGAGGACGAAATCACGCGGCTCTTCGAGGCGCGCGGACGCGACCTGGCAGCTGTGGTCGCGGCCGCCGACAGCCTGCGCCGCGAAGTCTCGGGCGACGTGGTCACCTACGTCGTCACCCGGAACATCAACTACACCAACGTCTGCTACTTCCGTTGTGGCTTCTGCGCCTTCTCCAAGGGGAAGCTGGCAGCGAATCTGCGCGGTGCTCCGTACGTCGTCCCACTCGAGGAGATCGTGCGCCGCTGCCACGAGGCGTGGGACCGCGGCGCCGTCGAAGTCTGCCTCCAAGGCGGGATCCACCCCAGCTTCACGGGCGAGTACTACCTCGGCGTCCTGCGGGCGATCAAGCGCGAGCTCCCCGACCTCCACGTCCACGCGTTCTCGGCCCTGGAGGTCTGGCAGGGCGCAGCGACCCTCGGACTTCCACTGGACGACTATCTCTCGCTGCTCAAGGCGGATGGGCTGGCCTCGCTACCGGGCACTGCCGCCGAGATCCTCGACGACGAGGTACGGCGGATCATCTGCCCGGACAAGGTCACGACGGACCAGTGGCTCGAGGTCCACGACGCGGCTCATCGCGCCGGCCTGCGCTCGACGACAACGGTCATGTTCGGCTCGGTCGAAGGACCCCGAAGCTGGGCGCGTCACCTCGTTCATCTGCGGGAGCAACAGCGGCGGTCGGGAGGCTTCACGGAATTCGTGCCGCTCCCCTTCGTGCACATGGAGGCTCCCATCTACCTCAAGGGGCTCGCGCGGCCCGGCCCGACCTTCCGTGAGGCCCTGCTCATGCACGCAGTCGCTCGGCTGGCGCTGCACCCACACATCACGAACATCCAGGCGTCCTGGGTGAAGCTCGGGATCGACGGTGCCCAGGCGGTTCTACGCGCCGGCGCGAACGATCTCGGGGGGACGCTCATGAACGAGTCGATCTCGCGCGCCGCGGGCGC
>DASXRO010000186.1:0-33019 GCA_036506555.1 Gaiellaceae bacterium | reverse complement strand
CGGCACAGATGATGTTTCGCCAAGCCCTCGCATAGCCGTTAGGCCGGTGTAAAGCCCCTTGTAAAGAGGGGCGTAGTTTGTTTACGTCCAGGGCGGGGTGCTGAGGAGAACTTTCCTCCTGGTCGCGTTCGCGGCCGTCCTGCTTCCGTCGGCGGCCTCGGGAGGAACGGAGGTCATGCCGGGGGTCGTGTACTCGCGCCAGGTGATCGTCACGAGTGCGGGCAAGGTCGTCCTCCACGTGCTCGTCGCGCCCAAGCCGGGCGGGCTCTACGCGTTGAAGCCGGTGCTTTCGAACGGCCGCGTCACCGGGCGCGAGCGCGTGAGCTCGATACAACGACGCCTGTCACGCCGAGCGACGCTCGCGGGGGTCAACGGCGACCTCTTCAACTGGACGACCGGGCATCCGAGCGGCATCTTCTTGCGCGCGAACGTCCTCGCCACGAAGCCGATGGTCACGAGGTCGAGCCTGGGCATCGGGATCGACGGCCTTCTCCGCGTCGGCGCGATCGGCTACTGGGGGCAGTGGCGCGTCGACGGGTTTCCCGCCCATCCCTTCTTCGAGCTCAACCGGCCGCTTCGCTACCGGAAGGGCGTCGCCCTGTACACGCCGCTTTGGGGCGCGCGGACCCCGCACAGGCGCGAGGCGCGCGAGTTCGTCCTGGCGCACGTTGGGCCGATCCATCCCAACGCCGACATCCGGGCCGAGGTCGTCTCGGTGCGTCGCGGCAGCGAGCTGCCGATCCCCGCCGGCGGTGCCGTTCTCCAGGCGACCGGCGATTGGCGCTTCATCTTGGGGCGCGAAGCTCGACCGGGCCGGTGGCTGACGCTACAGGCGGACCTCAAGAACTGGTGGGACGGCGTGCGTGACGCTATCGGAGGCGGTCCCCTGCTCGTGCGCGACGGCGTCGCCGTTCATCAGGCCGGAGAGAACTTCACCACGACCCAACTCTTGCCGCATGACCCGCGGACGGCGGTGGGCCAGCGCGCCGACGGGCGAATCGTCCTCCTGGTCGCCGACGGGCGCTGGTCGGGGAGTGCCGGCCTCACTACTGCGCAGCTCGCAAACCAGATGGTACGGCTGGGCGCCGTGACGGCTATGGCCCTGGATTCGGGCGGTTCGTCGACGATGGCCGTCGACGGAGCGGTTCTCAACAGGCCGTCCGACGGAAGCGAGCGTGCGATCGGCGACGCTCTCATGGTTCTCTACTACGGCGCCTATGCACGGAAGCCGCGCTGGCCGACCTTCTCGCCGAACGGCGACGAGTACGCGGACGCTCAACGTCTGTACGCGAAGTTCGTGCGGCCCGCCGACATCCGCCTCCGGCTCATTCGGCCGGACGGAACGACCCACTGGGATTACACGGCCTCCGTGTCTCCGGGGACGATCACAAGGGACCTGCGGAGCCCGTCGCTCATGGAAGGGACATGGAGGTGGGTGATCTCGGCCGTGGACCGACACGGCGAGGCCAGCGTCATGGAGCGCAAGTTCAGGATCAATAACACGCTCGGCTTCGTCGCTCTCTCGAAGAGCCTCATGCGCGTTCGCACGGGGATCGGGGGACGGCTGCGCATCGGCTTCCGGCTGGCGCACGCGGCCGACGTCACGGCGACTATTCGGCGCCGCGGACACCTGGTGAGGAGGCTGGTCTCGCAGTCACTCGGGCCCGGCGATTACGCGGTCATCTGGAATGGGCGCAACGCTGCGGGCAATGTCGTGCGGAGCGGCGTGTATCTCGTGGTCGTCAAGGCGGTCAACGAGCTGGGTCCCGTTTCGATCAAGAAGAAGATCGTCGTGCGCCGCGTGTCCTAGCGCTCTCAGCGGCCCGTCGCGTAACTACACTCGCCGGATGCACGGGATCACCGGCGCCGTCACCTCTGCGGTCGGCGATTACGGCCTGTACGCGGTCTTCGGCCTCATGCTCGTCGACGCGCTTCTCCCTGCGGCGAGCGAGGTCGTGATGCTGTACGCCGGTGCGGTCGCCGTCGGCGCCTTCCCCGGCCACGAGGTGACGCTCTTCGGTATGCATGTCGGCTCGACGGGCTGGGCCTACATCGTCATGGCGCTGGCCGGGGTGCTCGGGTACACCCTCGGCTCGGTGCTCGGCTGGGCGATCGGGTTCTTCGGCGGCCGGCCGTTCATCGAGAAACGAGGCCGTTGGGTGCGGCTGACGCCGGAACACCTCGATCGGGCCGAGCGGTGGTTCGCCCGCTACGGCGACGCGGCCGTCTTCATCTCGAGGATGGTGCCCGTCGTGCGCTCGTTCATCTCCATTCCCGCCGGAGTGGCGGAGATGCCCCTCGCGCGCTACACGGTTCTGAGCTTCCTCGGAACGGTGCCGTGGTGTTTCGGGCTCGCGGGCGCCGGCGTGGCCGTCGGGTCGAGCTGGGAGCACGTTCACGAGCAGTGGCGCTACGCCGACTACGCCGCGCTCGCGCTCATCGTCGCGGGCGGCCTCTATCTCGCTCTGCGCCTTCGTCAGCGCCGCGCCCGCAGGCGCGTTCGGGCCGAGCGCGCAGGGTAGACTCCGCCGCCGTGGCCGTCCCGCTCACCGATGTGAAGGCGCAGTACGCGCCGCTTCTCGACGAGTTGCGCGGACGGCTCGACGAGGTGCTCGAAGCTGGGCAGTTCATCCTCGGGCCCAACGTGCGCGCCTTCGAGGAGGAAGCCGCTTCGTACCTCGGCGCGGCCCACGCGGTCGGGGTTGCGAACGGCACCGACGCCATCGTGCTCGTCCTCGATGCGCTCGGGATCGGCCCCGGCGACGAGGTGATCTGCCCCTCGTTCACGTTCTACGCCACCGCCGAGTCCATTGTGCGGCGCGGCGCGACGCCGGTCTTTGCCGACATCGACCCGGCGACGCTCAACCTCGACCCGGCGCACGTAGCCGACCGGGTCACGCCGAGGACGAAGGCGATTCTCGCGGTGCATCTCTTCGGCCGTCCGGCGCCGCTTCACGAGCTTCCCCAGGGAGTGACGCTCGTCGAGGACGCCGCCCAGGCCTTCGGGGCGACGCTCGGCGGCAAACGGGTCGGCTCCCTCGGCGCCGCCGCGACGTTCAGCTTTTATCCGACGAAGAACCTCTTCGGCCTCGGGGACGGCGGCCTCGTCGTGACGGGCGACACCGCCCTCGCGGAGCGCATCCGTCTCCTCCGCTTTCACGGCTCGCGCGACAAGGAATCGTTCGAGGCGATCGGCTACAACTCCCGCCTCGACGAGCTCCAGGCCGCCGCGCTTCGGCTCTTCCTCGGCCACGTCGACCGCTGGAACGCCGGCCGGCGCGAGGCCGCAGCCCGCTACGCCGAGCTCGGGCTCGGGCAGGCCTGCGAGCCCCCGCAGGACGAGCCGGGGCACGTGTACCACGAGTTCGTCGTCCGCTCATCCGAGCGCGACCGGTTTGCAGAGGCGCTGTCGGCGGCAGGCATCGGCTGCAAGGCGTACTACTCGGTGCCACTCCACCTGCAGCCCGCCCTGCGCCACCTCGGCTACGAGGCTGGAAGCCTGCCGGAGACGGAGCGGGCGGCGCGCGAGACGCTGGCGCTTCCAATGTGGCCGGGCATCTCGGCCGGGCAGCAGGCAGAGGTGGTCGAGGTCGCGCGGGCCGCCGCCAGGGTGCAGGCAGCATGAGGCTTCTGAACCGGCATCGCGCCTGGCAGCTCGTCGTCGACGCGGGGCTCGTCGCGCTCGCCTGGTACCTCGCTTTCTATCTCCGCTTCGACAAGGGCGTCCCGCCCCGCTACGACGAGTTCCTCGGTGTCGACGTCTTCCTCGTCGTCGTCGGGGTGACAACGGCGACCTTCGTCCTCTTCGGCCTCTACGACCACTGGTGGCGGTACGTCTCGATCCGCGACATGTGGCGCTCGGCGCTCGCCGTCACCGTCGCGTCGGTCGCGTCGGTGATCGTCATCTACTTCTGGAATCCCGTACCCGGCTGGCGGCTGCCGCGCGGGATCGTCGGCATCGACTGGCTCATCCTGCTGGCGCTCGTGACGGGCATGCGCCTGCTGACGCGGACGCTCATGGAGCGCCCCGGTCGCCGACGGCTGGTCGCGCGCGGCAAGGAGGTGCTTGTCGTCGGAGCCGGCGATGCCGGCCAGCTGATCCTCAAGGAGATGCTGAAGAACCGCTCGCTCGGCTACACGCCCATCGGCCTCGTGGACGACGACCCGCGCAAGAAGAACCTGCGCCTCCACGGCGTCCGCGTCCTCGGGATGACGGCCGACCTTCCACACCTGATCGGGGACAACCGGCCCGACGAGGTCATCATCGCGATCCCGTCCGCCGCCGGCGAGACGCGGCAGAGCATCGTCAACGCCTGCCGCGACGCAAGCGTGGCCGTCAAGACGCTGCCTGCGGTGCACGAGCTGATCAGCGGCGACCTCCACCTCGCCCGCCAGCTCCGCGAGGTGCAGGTCGAGGACGTGCTGGGCCGCGAGGCGGTGGATCTGGACCTCGCGTCGATCGCCTCGTACCTGACCGGCGAGACGGTGCTCGTGACCGGCGCGGGCGGCTCGATCGGCTCGGAGCTCTGCCGGCAGATCGCTGCTGTCGGCGCCGAGCGGATCATCCTCGTCGACCACTCGGAGAACTCGCTCGTCGACATCGAGCGCGAGCTGGCGCACGAGCGCAGCTACACCGCGACCGTTGCGGTGCTGGCCGACGCGAAGGACCGGGCGAAGATGCGGCGCCTTTTCGAGCGCTTCAGGCCCGGCGTCGTTTTCCACGCCGCCGCGTACAAGCACGTGCCGCTCATGGAGGCGAACCCGGTCGAGTCGGTGCGCAACAACATCGTGGCGACGGCGGTCGTCGCCGACGTCGCCTCCGAGCTTCGAACCAAGCGCTTCGTGCTCGTCTCGACGGACAAGGCCGTGAACCCGAAGAACGTGCTCGGCCAGACGAAGGCCGTCTGCGAGTGGATCGTCGAAGCGGCGGCCGCCCGCGAGCAGAACGGCACGCATTTCATCTCGGTCCGCTTCGGCAACGTTCTCGGCTCCTCCGGGAGCGTCATCCCGCTCTTCCGGCGCCAGATCGCCCGGGGCGGCCCGGTCACCGTCACGCACCCGGAGATGACCCGGTTCTTCATGACCATTCCCGAGGCGGTACAGCTCATCATCCAGGCCGGCGCCATCGGGGAAAGCGGGGACATCTATGTCCTCGACATGGGGAAGGCCGTGAAGATCATCGACCTCGCCCACAACATGATCCGCCTCTCCGGCAAGGAGCCCGAGCGCGACATCGCGATCGAGTTCATCGGCGTCCGGCCTGGCGAGAAGCTCCACGAGGAGCTCTGGGGCGACGGCGAGAGCGCCGTCCCGACCTCCCACGCGAAGATCCTCCGCTGTGCGTCGCAGCCGGTCGACCCGCTCTGGCTCGAAGAGGAGCTCGCCGAGCTCGAGCGGCTCGTCGAGGCAGGCGAGACGGTCGAGGTCGTAAGTCGCCTCGGAGCGATGATGCGCGCCCCGCGGCGAAGCGCCGCGGGTGCACGCGAGCCCGTTTAGAAGCCGAGGGGCCGGCCGGAGCCGGCCCCTCGTTCATCGTCCTAGTGGTCGTACGGCTGGTTGAAGTTGCCACCTGCGCGGCTGATGACGATGACGCGGCTCTGGAATGGCGGATCTGCCTGCACCGAGAGGTACAGGATTTGGTTGTCGTTCGAGAACCACGGCCCCGTCGGCTCGAAGCGGTTCGGCATCGAAGCGAACCGAACGAGGTTCTCGGCGCCGGACCGGCCGCGCGGAAGGACCCAGATCTCATTCGAGCCGCCCGCGAGGGCGAACTCGCTCGACCCGTGGTCTTCCATGATGAAGAGGTCGCCTGCGTCCGTGTAGCGCAGGTTGTCGGGCCTGCTCAGGCGGCCGAAGTCGCCGTTCACGAGCACCTCGCCCTTGACGACGTCTCCCGAAAGGTCGGTCAGCCTCCAGATGCGCCCCGGATCGGTGCCGAAGCCGGACTCGCTGAAGACGACCGCGTTGCCTCCTCGCGTCGCCGAGCTGGCGGTCGCGACGATCCCCTCGGCCTTGCCGAACGAGTTGGTCGCGTTCGGGGCCTGCCCCGACTGCGCGATCATGTCGGCCTCCGGCGAAAAGGGATCGAGCGGGCCGACCCAGGTGCCCGTGTTCGTCGTCCGGTTGAAGAGAAGGCCGTAGAGCCGTCCCGTCGTCAGATCGGACCTTCTGTCGGGGACGAACTTGTAGAGGTACTGGTAGTTGCCCCGGTCATCGGTGAGATACCAGCTCCCGTCCGCGGCATAGGCCTCCTGCTCGTGGCTGAACCTCCCCATGCCGGTCAGGCGCTTCTCGGCTCCAGTGGCAGGATCGATCTCCCAGACCCACCCGGAGCGCATCTCCGGGTCGCTGATGAACGGGAACTCCTCGTTGGTCAGATACGTCTGCCACGGCGTCTGCGCGCCGGCGCAGTTGTCGTGCAGGCCGGTCGTGATCAGGTCGCGCCGGAGGACGGTCGTGCCGTCCTTCGCAAGCACGATGCGGGAGATCGAGCCCCAACCGTCGGAGTCGGCGTCGCCCGGCGTCTGTTCGTCGACGTGACACTTGCCGGCGTCGCCTTGGAAGTCCCCGGTGCGGGGCTGGGTGAGCTCGTGATTTGAGAGCAGCCACGTCTCGTCGCCCGCGTTGAAGAGGACGTTCGCATCGAAGTCCTCGGGCATCTGAGAGGTCGCGCCGCTCTCCGTCGAGGTCACCGAGTCGATGCACGCCGTCGAGAGGATCGTGTAGCTGAATCCGCCCGCCAAGTTGATCACGGGATCACCCGTGCCTACCGGCCCCGGCGGGTCTGCCACCGCGGTGGCGGTCGCCCCCAGGACGACGGCAACAACGGCGGCCGCAAGCAGCCCACGTTTCAACATGCCTCCCCCTTCCGTCGAACCTTGTCCGCAGAAGGGCGATTCTAGACCGGAAGGAGCAGCTGCAGCATGTCCTTCGGCTCCCGGCGAACGCGGCCCCCGTCTCCGTCCCTCTTGACGAGCTCGAGCGCGCGCGGGTCGGTGAGCGGGCGCAAGCGGCCTTCGCGGATGAGCATCTCGTCCACACCGCCGAGCCGGCCTCCGTAGGTCGTGTAGACCGGGACTCCGAGGGCCGCCGCCTCGCGGTTCATCGTGCCCCCGGCCGAGACGACGAGGTCTGCGAAGGCGATCAGGCTCTGGGCGTCAACAGCCTCCTCCGGGACGACGACCGACGGAAGGCCGAGTCCGCGGACGAAGTCCCGCTGTTCCTCGGTACGCGGGAGCACGACGGCCTGCACGTTCTCCTCTCGCCCCAGGTGGTTCAGCACCTGCGGGAAGAGGCGGTTCGACTTGCGGTGGTAGAGGGAAACGTCCGGCGGAGTGCGCACCGCGACGAGCACGCGCTCGGGGTCGAGTCCGAGCGGCTCGAGGGCGCCCGGGTCGGGCTCGAAGTCGGCGAGGTAGTACTCCTCCTTCAGTCCCGCGTAGCGACGGAGCTTCGGCGGGTGGACGCCGTAGCGTTCGAGGCGCTCGGGCGGAATCGCCTCCGGAACGACGACGAAGGTCGCCGCGCGGCAGCCGAGCTGGTGCTGGACGGTGGCGAACTCGTAGTCGAACGTCGTCGAGCTCGGGATGCCGAGCGCCCGCGCGGTCATCGTCAGGTGATGGGATCCGTGCGCCAGCGCCGCGTCGAAGTGTCGCCCGCGCGCCCAGCGGCGCAGCCCGGCGAGCCGGGTGAGCATCGTCCCGAGCTTGCCGACGCGCGAGCGCCCGCCGTGACGCCCGATCAGCTCGGCCTCGATCCCGTGCAGCTCGAGGAGCTGAACGGTCTGCGCGTACTCGCGCGCGGTCATCTCGACCTCGTCGCCCCGCTCGCGCAGGAAAGCGATGAGCGGCCGGAACACCAGGACGTGCGCCGGCGCAGTGATGTCAATCCAAATTCTCAAGCGGCGACGGCCGTCTTCGGTGCGCCGACCTGCTCGTGCCAGAGCGTGAAGGCCAGCAGGCCCCAGAGCTGGCGCGACAGATCCTCGCGCCCGGCGATGTGCGCGTCGAGGAGCTTCGAGATCGCCTCCGGCCGAAAGTAGCCCTGCCTGCGCACCTGCTCCGGGGAGAGGACCTCGCGGGCAAGGGGAGCAAGCGGCCCGCGCAGCCACGCCGCCGCGGGGATCGAGAATCCGCGCTTGCGGCCGTAGACGACCGAGCGCGGGAGCAGCGGCGCGACCGCCTTGCGCAGGAGGCGCTTCTTGGCGAACCCACGCACCTTGAGCCGTGTCGGCAGGGCAAGCGCGAAGCCTGCGACGACCTCGTCGAGATAGGGGACCCGCGCCTCCAGCGAGTGGGCCATGCTCGCGCGGTCGGTCTTCACGAGCAGGTCGTCCACGAGATAGATGCCGAGATCGACGTCCTGCAGCCTGGCGAGCGGCTCGGCCCCTTCGGTCTCGGCGTAGCGGGCGCGATAGACGTCGAGAGGATCGGGGCCGCCGCGGCGGCCCGAGACCAGCAGCTCCGCCCGGGCCTCCGGCGAGAAGATCTCCTTCCACGCGTGGTGGCGCTCGAGCGGCGGAAGGTGGGCCGCGCGCAAGAAGCGCTTCGCCTTGTAGTCGAAGCTCGCCTTCCCCGAGGAGCTCGGAAGCGCCTCGACGAGGGGCCGCAGGGCTCCGGCGACCGGCCTGACCCGCGGCGCCAGCAGATCGGCGACGTACGTGTAGTAGCCGCCGAAGAGCTCGTCGCCGCCCTCGCCCGAGAGCGCCACCTTGACGTGGCCCGTCGCGAGCTCGGAGACGAGGTACGTCGGAAGCGCGGAAGAGTCGGCGAAGGGCTCGTCGAAGGCAGCAGCGAGCTTCGGAAGGAGCTCCGCCCCGTCCGGACGGAGCACGAGCTCGTGATGATCGGTCTCGTACCTCTCGGCCACCTTGCGCGCGTCGGCAAGCTCGTCGAAGGAACCCTCCTCGAAGCCGATCGAGAACGTCTGCACGCGCTCGGAGGACTCGAGCGCCGCGAGGGCGGCGAGCGCGCCCGAGTCGACGCCGCCGGAGAGGAGAACTCCGACAGGTACGTCCGCGACGAGGTGGGCGCGCACCGAGTCGCGCAGGCGCGCCCGGAGCTCCTCCGCCAGCTCCGACTCCTCACCGGAGCGAACCTCTTCCGCCGCGACAGGGGCAGGCCGCGCGAAACGCTCCAGCGTCGGCTCTCCCCTGCCCTCCCAGACGAGCAGGTGGCCGGCCGGCAGCTTTCGTGTCCCTCGCCAGACCGAGAGCGGCGCCGGAATCGAGTTGAAGGCGAGGAACGCCTCGAGGGCGTCGAGGTCGACCTCTCCGCGCGGGAGCGCTTTCAGCTCGGAGGCAAAGGACAGGAGCCCGCGCTCGCTGCGGTAGTAGAGCGGCTTGATCCCGAAGCGGTCGCGGGCAAGCACCAGACGGCGCCGGCTCGAATCCCAGAGCGCGATCGCGAACATGCCGCGCAGCTCGCGCACGAAGGAGGGACCGAGGTCCTCGTAGAGATGGACGAGCACCTCGGTGTCGCTCTGCGTGGAGAACCGGTGCCCGCTCCGTTCGAGCCCGGCCCGGAGCTCCCGGTAGTTGTAGATCTCGCCGTTCTGGACGACCTGGACCGACCCGTCTTCGTTGCCGATTGGCTGGTCGCCGCGCTCGAGGTCGATGATCGAGAGGCGGCGCGCAGCCAGGGCCACGGGTCCGTCGACCAGGCTCCCCTCGCTGTCGGGGCCGCGGTGTCGAAGCGCTTCGTTCATCGCTCCGAGAGGAGTCGCGTCGACCGCGCTCCCGTCGAGCGAGACGAGCCCGCAGATCCCGCACATGGCCCAGGAGTCTATGGAAGGATCGCCGCGATGCGCCTGGCATTCGTTCTCTTGCTGGCGGCCGTAGTAGCGGGCTGCGGAGCGGGTGAGCAGGAGAACGAGCCGCTTTCGAAGGAGGCGTATCAGCAGGCGATCCAGGAGATCGTGCTCGGCTCGCAGCACGCCGGACAGCTGTTCGGCGACCTTGTCACGGGCCCGCGTCCGCAGGCCGAATGTGCCGATAGGGCGCGAGCGTTCCATAGGGAGCTCAAGAGAATCGTTTCCGAGGTCGGTGCGCTGTCCGCGCCCAAGGAGGTCGCCGATCTGCAAGACGAGTTCCTTGACGCCGCGCACGTGTCGGTCGACGAGATCGGCGAAGCCGTCGATAACGTCGAAGCTGGGAAGCTTGCCTGCGGCGACCAGCTCAATCGGGCGATCTACGGTCTCGCGTCGACTGAGCGCGCCGAGGGTGCGCTCAACCGGATCGAGGCCAAGGGCTACATCATTTTCGGCGAATGAGGCCCCAGACGGCGCCGGCCGACTGCCGCAGCACGCGCCAGACGGTGGCCGCAACCACCCGAAGATAGAGGCTCACCGACCGGTCGGCGATGTACTCGAGGTCGTGGGCGAGCTTCTCCGCCCACGCCTCCTCGCGCCCCATGCGCGTCTGCGCGAAGCCGGTGAGCCCGGGCCGGACGACGAGCCGCTGCCAGTACTGGGGGATGTCGCGCGCGAGCTCCTCGAAGAAGGTCGGCCGAATGGGTCGCGGGCCGACGATAGACATGTCGCCGCGAAGGACGTTCCAGAGCTGGGGAATCTCGTCCAGCTGCGACGCGCGGAGCCAGCGGCCCAGTCCTGTCACCTCGGCGTCCGTTCGCAGTGACAGTGCGTGTCCGTAGTAGGGCCCGAGGCGACTCTCCGCGTCCGGTGCGAGCGTGCGGAACTTGTACATGTGGAAGATGCGACCGTGGCGCCCGACGCGCAGGCCGCGGTAGAGAAGGGGTCGCCCGGAGGTGGTGAGAATCGCCGTCGCGACGAGCAGCAGCGCGGGCGAGAAGACGATGAGCGTGACGGCCGAGACAGCGATGTCGAGCCCGCGCAGGACGACGTCGACGGCCCGCCGCTCGCGGCCCTCACGCGAGAGCCGCGTGTACCGCTGGGCGAGCGACTCGGTCGTCTCGGGCGTCATTTCCTCAACCCGATGCATAATAAATCCTTATGGACACGCGGCAGCTCCAGGCCTTCTGCGCCGTCGTCGAGAAGAAGAGCTTCTCACAGGCGGCCGAGAAGCTCGGCGTCACCCAGCCGGCGGTCAGCCTCCAGGTGCGGTCGCTCGAGGAGAGGCTCGGGCAAACACTCCTCGACCGGTCGGGCCGACGGGTCGAGCCGACCGAGGCAGGCCGGCGTCTTTACAGAAGCGCCCAGCGCCTTCTGGCCCTCGAGCAGCAGCTCCTCGAGGAGGTCTCCGCGGACGAAGGCGGCCTCCACGGCACGCTCACGATCGGCGCCTCGACGGGCCCCGGAGCACATCTCGTCCCGCTGCTCCTCTGCGAGTTCCAGCGTGACCACCCCGACCTGCACGTCGCGCTCTCGATCTGGGACACGCAGACCGTCATCGACCGCGTCGCGGAGCGAGACCTCGAGCTGGGAGTCGTTGGAGCGCTGCGGCGCCACCGCTCCCTGGAGTTCGAGCCGCTCGTGCGAGACGAGATCGTTCTGGCCGTGCCTCCCGGGCACGAGGCGGCCGGCGGCGCGCTGAGCGTCGAGCAGCTGAAGCAGGAGACCTTGATCGTCATGCAGGAGGGGGCGGGCGTCCGGCACGTGGTCGAGGACGAGTTGCGCCGCGCCGGCCTGCGCCTCAGGGGCGTCGAACCGAAGCTCGAGCTCGGGCTCCAGGAATCCGTGAAGAGCGCGGTGGCGGCCGGCTTTGGGGTGGCTTTCATCTCGCGAACCGCGATCGAAGGAGAGCTCGCGGCGGGGACGATCGCGGCCGCCCGCGTCGAGGGCATCGAGCCTGCGCGGCAGATCTACGTCGTGCGCGCGCGTGGGCGCGCGACGACCCGGGCCGCCGAAGGTTTTCTGGAGTTTGCGAGAAAGCGGCTTCGTTGATCGTCCGCTGGGGGCTCGAGGCCCTTCCCGAGGTCCTGTCGGAGCTCGAGATCGAGAGACCCCTCCTGATCACCAGCGAGCGGTGGCGTGATTGGGCACTGCCCGTGGCCAAGCGCTTCGAGGGCGTGCGTCCTCATTCCCCGTCCTCGTCGGTTGCCGCCGCGACTGCCGCCGCAACGGATCTCGACGGTCTCGTTGCACTCGGGGGCGGGAGCGCAATCGACACGGCGAAGGCCGTCTCGGCCGAGACCGACCTGCCCGTCGTCTCGATTCCGACCACCTATTCGGGAGCAGAGTGGACGCCGAGCTTCGGCGTGCGCGACGAGGAGCGTCGCATGAAGCACGGTGGAGGAGGCGCGCGTGTGGAGGGGATCGTGTACGAGCCCGAGCTCACGCTCGGGCTGCCGCCGGGTGAAACGGCCGGCACAGCCCTGAACGCGCTCGCCCACTGCGCCGAGGCGCTCTATGTGGAGGGGCGAAACGAGGACGCCGATCGTGAGGCGCTCGCGGGTGCGCGCCTCATCTCCTCGTCGCTCCCACTCGTCGTTGCCGACGGTGAATATCTCGAAGGGCGGCGCGATCTTCTCGAGGGCGCGATGCACGCCGGAGCCGCGCTCGCCGGCGCGGGTCTCGGGCTCGCCCACGCGATGGCGCAGGCGCTCGGCGGCCGCTACGGCCTTCCGCACGGGGGGCTGAACGCGATCTGCCTTGCGCCCGCGCTCCGGTTCAACCTGCCGGTGGCGAGAGAAGAGATCGGGCGCTTCGGCGATGCGATGGGGCGTCACGACCCGATCGCGCGTGTCGAGGAGCTCGCCCGTCTCGGCGGCTATACGTTCCTCCGCCACCTCGGCGTCCCCGAGGACGAGCTGGACGACGTGGCTGCGGAGGCCGCGGAGCGGCGGGGCGCGAAAGCTAATCCGCGTGCCGCGAGCGCGAGAGAGATCGCCGAGCTCTATCGAAGCGTCTGGTAGCTGCGGCCACCACGGGATCGGTCAGCCGGCCGGCCAGGACGGCGACCCGGGCCACCGGATCGCGCCCGATCGTCGTGACGAGGACGGCGCACGCGAGCCCGATGCCTGCTCCGGCGAGCACGTCGCTCGGGTAATGGAGCCCGACGAGGATCCGGGAGAGGCCGATCGCTGCGGCCCAGGCGATGAAGACGGCTCCGGCGCGCAGGCTGAAGAAGAGGACGACGAACGCGATCGCAAACGCGGCGGAGGCGTGGTCGCTCGGGAAGGAGGGATCCCGCGAGCGCTGCGCGAGGAGGACCGTGTGCGCCGGATGGGAGGCGAAAGGACGCTCGCGAAACCAGATCCGTCCGATCAGCTGGTTGACGAGAAGTCCGAGGCCTGCGGCTGTGCAAGCGCACGCGGTGGCGAGCTTCCACCGCACCGGGCCGCTCGGCCGGTCGAGGAACCAAAGGGAGAGAGTCGCCGCGGCGAAGAGGGGTACGCTCCACGAGGCGAACCCCGCAACGAAGTCGTCGAGCCCGTCCCGGCCGTTCATGGCGCCGTTCAGGAGCTCGAAGACGCGGAAATCCACCGGCCGATTGTAGGCTTGGTGGCCGAATGGCCGACGACTGGCGCGTGACGATCGACTTCGACGACGAGGGCGACGGGACGCAGTTCGCCGAGTGGCTCGCGGCTGTCGAGCTGGAGGCGGAGGAGCGTGATCGGCTCGGCGGGCGCGTGGTCGTCAGCCGCGACGGCCCGCGGGTCTTCCTGTACGCAGACTCGGAGGATCAGGCTCGCGCGGTGTTCCAGACGGCTCAGGCGCGCATCGAGAGCGAGGGCCAGGCGGCCGTGAGCGCGCTCGAGCGCTGGCACCCGGTGGAGCAGGCCTGGAAGGACGTATCGGTCCGATTGCCAGAGACCGCGGAGGAGCTGCGCGCCGAGCACGAGCGGCTCCAGGACCGCGAGGCGGCCGAATCCATGGAGAAGGGGCGGGCGGAGTGGGAGGTCCGCATTGCGCTCCCGAGCCACGACGAGACGGTCGCGCTGGCGGAACGCCTCGAATCGGAGGGGATTCCCGTGGTGCGGAGATACACGTTCTTGCTCGCAGGCACCGCCAACGAGGACGATGCGCGCGCGCTCGCCGAGCGGCTCGAGCAGGAGGCACCGGCCGGAGCGCGGATCGAGGTGGAGCCTGGCGGCGGCCTCGTCTGGGAGGTCGCTCCCCGCAATCCCTTCGTGATCTTCGGCGGGCTAGGCGCTTAGCAGACCGTCGCCAAGGTGGACGCTTGACGTCTTCTATAAACAGTTCTAATGGCTTGAATTAGCGTCATCCTGGTATATTCCGGCCGTGGGCGAAACCCTTCGATTCGACGTGCTCGTGGTCGGGAGCGGCGCTTCAGGCCTCGCTGCCGCCGTCTCGGCGGAGCGGGCCGGCGCCCGCGTCGCGCTCGTCACGAAAGGCGCGCTCCAGTCCTGCAACTCCGCGAAGGCCCAGGGTGGGATCCAGGCGGCCTTCGGCGAAGACGACACGCCCGAGCTCCATGCGCAGGACGTCTGGAAGAGCTCGCACGAGACCGCCGACATGCGCCTCGTCGATGTCCTGACGTCCGAGGCGCCGAGCGCGATCGCGTGGCTCGAGGAGAACGGCGTCGAGTTCACGAAGGAGAACGGCGGCTACCGGCTTGCCCGCTGCGGCGGCGCGAGCCGCAAGCGCCTACTCCAGGTCGGCGACCGCACCGGGCACGCGATCACGAAGGCTCTCCGCAAGACCATCGAGGCTTCGAGCGCGCAGACGTTCCGGAACTCGCCGCTCACCGAGCTCGTGCCGATCGAGAGCGGCTGGAGTGCGCGCTGCGGCGAGCATACGATGGAGGCAGGCGCAGTCGTGCTCGCAGCCGGCGGACGGTGCTTCCGCGAGGCCGAGGAGCGCGGCGAGCTGTCGACGAACCACCCCGGCGCGACCGGCGAGGTGACGCAGCTCGCGCTCGATCTCGGCGCCGAGCCGCGCGATCTCGACGCCCTGCAGTACCACCCGAACGGCGGTGCCTGGCCGGCGAACATGCAGGGCTACTCGATCCCCGAGACTACACGCGCTTACGGCGCCGTTCTCCTGAACGGCGCCGGCGAGGAGTTCACCGACTCGCTCGGGCCGCGCGACGAGGTCTCCAAGGCGATCTTCGACGAGGTCGAGAAGGGGAACGGGGTCGAGACTCCCGAAGGCCGTCCGGCGGTCTACCTCGATACGACGAGAATCTCCAAGCGCGACGCCGAGATCTCCCTGCCCTACATGCTGCGCCGCTACCGCGCGGGGGGTATCGATCCCCTGCAGGAGCCGGTCCTCACCTACCCGGTACTCCACTATCAGAACGGCGGGCTCGTCATCGACGAGCGCGGCGAGACGACCGTTCAGGGTCTCTTCGCCTGCGGCGAGATCGCCGGCGGCACGCACGGCCGGAACCGCATGATGGGCAACTCCCTCCTCGAGTGCACGGTGTTCGGCCGCCGCGCGGGCACGGCCGCGGCCGAGAGGGCGGCGGCGTGAGCGTCGCTCGCCTCCGGCTCGCTCCCGCGGGGGAAACCGTGTTTCCCCCGCGAACCCCCTTCTTTGATGCAGTGAAGGAACCTCCCGGTTCCCTCACACACCCTCCACACGCTCATCGGCCAAAGGACGGCCGATGAGCACCGTCGCCACCGACATTCAAAAGGCCGTAGAGGACGCAGCCGCGTACCTCTACGTCTGGGCCCTCAAGGACATCCCGCAGGATCTCCGCGACGCGATTCGGGAGGCACGCGGCCGCGAGACGTCGATTCCCGGTCAGCGCGTCCTCGACACGATCATCCGCAACGTCGAGATCGCCGACGACCAGGCGACGCTCGTCTGCCAGGACACGGGCATCGCCGTCTACTACTGCCGGGTCGGCGAGCATTTCCCGCTCCACCCGGCCCGCATCTACGAGGCGCTCTACGACGGCACCGCGCGCGCCACGGAGGAGCATCCCCTGCGCTCGAACACGGTGCATACGCTCACACGCGAGAACACGGGCCAGAACGTCGGCCACCGAGTGCCGATCGTGCACTGGGAATTCGTCCCTGACTGGGACGGGCTCGACGTGAAGTGCGTGCCCAAGGGGTCGGGGTCGGAAAGCATGAGCTTCCTCAAAATGTGCACGCCCGCGGAGGGCATTGCCGGGATCAAGCGGTTCGTGCTCGACTCGATCGTCGGCGCCGGCGGGAGACCCTGCCCGCCCGGGATCGTCGGCGTCGGGATCGGTGGCTCGGCCGACTACGCGATGCATCTGGCCAAGGAAGCGATCGCCCGGCCCGTGGGGACGAGCAACCCGGACCCGGAGGTGGCGAAGCTCGAGGAGGAGCTCTTCGACCTCCTCAACGAGACCGGCATCGGCCCGATGGGCCTCGGCGGCGACGTCACCGTGCTCGAGGTGCACGTCGAGCACGCGGACACCCACATGACACTCAACCCCGTCGGCGTGAACTACCAGTGCTGGGCAGCGCGGCGCGCGACGGCCCACATCTCCGCGGACGGCACCGTCGACTACGACCGGGAGGCGTAGTGGCCGACATCCGCATGAACTTCCCGACCACCGAAGAGGAGATCCGCGAGCTCCATGCGGGCGACTCGGTCCTCGTCGACGGTCACATCATCGGGATCCGCGACCGGACTCAGATCCGCATTTTCGATCAGGGCATGAAGCCGCCGATGGACCTCACGGGCGCGTTTCTGCTCCACACGGCGCCGGGCGTGCGCAAGCTCGGCCCTGGCCGCTACGAGAAGGTGTCCATCGGGACGACGACGAGCGCGCGCATGGTGCGCTTCACGGAGCCGCTCGGGCGCGACTACGGCGTCCGCGCGATCTGCGGCAAGGGCGGGCTCCCGGACGAGGCGATAGAGCCGATGCGCGCCTACGGGATGGTCTACTTCGCGATCGTCGGCGGAGCCGCCGCGCTCGAGACGACCCAGATCGAGGAGATCGAGGAGGTCGCCTGGGAAGAGCTCATGCCCGAGTGCCTCTGGAAGTTCCGCGTCAAGGACTTCGGCCCGCTGACGGTTGCGATCGACTCGCACGGCAACTCGCTCTACCACGACGTGCAGGAGCACGCCCGCAAGAGGCTGGAGGAGCTCTATGAACGAATCTAGGTACCGAGCTCGGCCATGCCCGCCGTCCCCCTGGCGGCTGCAAAGCAGCGCCAGGCGTCGTCCTCAGTCGCGCCCATGTCTCTTTCGATATGAACGCTCCCTGCGTCCTAGCCTGGCTGCTTTTCGCTCGCCATGAGGAGGGCAACATGACCGAACTCGATACCAACGGCTTTCTGGACGTGCCCGCGCGCTCGCCGAAGCCGCGCACGAAAGGCCTCACGCACGTCATCGACAAGGGGCTCAACCTCCGCGACATCGAAGGGCTGTTCGACACGGGCGGCGAGTACGTGGACGTCGTCAAGCTCGGGTGGGGAACCTCGTACGTCACGCGCAATCTCGAGAAGAAGATCGCGCTCTACCGCTCCTTCGACACGCCCGTCGTCTGTGGCGGCACGCTCTTCGAGGCCGTCATCGCCCGAGACAAGTTCGAGGAGTACCGCGCCTGGCTCGTCGAGAACCGCTTCTCGCACGTCGAGGTCTCGGACGGCGTCGTCGATCTCCCCCGCGAGCAGAAGCTCGAGCTGATCTCCGAGCTCGCGAAGGACTTCGTCGTCATGTCCGAGGTCGGGTCGAAGGACGCCGAAGTCGTGTACGCGCCCTACCAGTGGGTCGAGTGGATGAAGGAGGAGCTGGACGCCGGCGCCTGGAAGGTGATCACCGAAGGCCGCGAGGGCGGCACGGCGGGCATCTACCGTCCGACCGGAGAGATGCGAACGGGGCTGATCGACGAGATCGTCCACGAGATCGACCTCGGCGACATCGTCTTCGAGGCGCCGACGAAGGCCTCACAGGCTTGGTTCGTGAGCAAATTCGGCCCCGAGGTCAACCTCGGCAACATCCCGCCCGAAGAGGTCATTCCGCTCGAGACGCTGCGGCTCGGGCTGCGCGCCGACACCCTGAAGGAGATCCTGCTGAGTGAGCACCCGGCTACTGTCACTGACTGACACCGAGATCGAGGCGCTGCCGGCGGAAGAGGTCCTCCGCTGGGCTTACGAGGAGTTCGGCGACCGCCTCTGCCTGACGTGCTCATGGCAGAAGCAGTCCTCCGTGCTCGTGCACATGGTCTCGGAGCTCGAGCTCGACGTGGACGTCATCGAGCTCGACACGCATCTCTTCTTCAAGGAGACATACGAGACGCGGGAGCGCCTCGTCGAGCGCTACGGGCTCAATCTCCTCCGGCCGGAGATCATCACCGTCGCCGAGCAGCACAAGCAGGAGGGGCCGAACCTGTGGGAGAGCGACCCCGATCGCTGCTGCCACATCCGCAAGGTCGAGCCGCTCATCGAGGCGCTCGAGCCGTACGATGCTTGGGTCTCAGGAATCCGGCGCGACCAGTCGCCCTCGCGGGCGAACGCGCGCAAGGCAGAGCGCTCGGAGCGCTACGGCGTCTGGAAGATCCAGCCGCTCGCCGACTGGAGCGAGCAGGAGGTCTGGGACTACATTGTGGCCAACGACATTCCGTACAACCCGCTCCACGGCGCCGGGTACCGCTCGATCGGCTGCATGCCCTGCACGCGGCCGACCCGCCCCGACGAGGAGGAGCGCGCAGGCCGGTGGGCGGGCTCCGACAAACTGGAGTGCGGTATCCATCTGGAGAACAACGAATGACCGTCGCCGAACACCCTAAGGAGGGGGCTCCGTGGGGGAACCATGGGTTCCCCCACGCTGAAGCTGGAGTGCGGCATCCATCTGGAGGACAAGGAGTGACGCGCGCCAAGCACCTGAAGGAGGGGGTTCGTGGGGGAACCAGGGTTCCCCCACGTTGAGGGAGTGAGGAACGGCTTCACGCTCTGGTTCACCGGGCTCTCGGGCGCGGGCAAATCGACGATCGCCGAGCTGGTCGGCCACCAGCTCGAGGATGTCCGCAGGCTCGTGGAGTACCTGGACGGGGACGTCGTTCGCACGCATCTCTCCAAGGGGCTCGGCTTCTCGAAGGAAGACCGCGACACGAACATCGAGCGCATCGGCTGGGTCGCCTCCCGGCTCACCCGCCACGGAGCCGCTGTCCTCGTCTCGGCCATCTCGCCCTACGAGGAGACGCGCCGCAAGGCCCGCGCCCTCGTGGAGGAGTTCGGGCCCTTCGTCGAGGTCTACGTCGAAGCCTCCGTCGAGGCCTGCGCGGCGCGGGACGTCAAGGGCCTGTACGAGAAGGCCTTCTCGGGCGAGATCAAGGAGTTCACCGGCGTCTCGGACCCCTACGAGGCTCCAACGAGCCCGGAGCTCGTCGTGAACACGGAGGAGGACTCCCCGGAGCACAGCGCGCAGCTCGTGCTCGACAAGCTCGTGGAGCTCGGCCTGCTCTACGGCGAGGTGCGGGTCTAGTGACCGCGGTCGCAGAAGCCCACCTCATTCGCCCGCACGGCGGCGAGCTCGTCGAGCGGGCCGGCGAGCCGCCCGACGGCCTCGAGCAGCTGGAGACCATCCGCCTGACGTCTCGCGAGCTATCCGACCTGGACATGCTCGCCTCTGGGGCGCTTTCGCCGCTCACCGGCTTCATGGGCCGGGAGGACTACGAGCGCGTCGTAGAGGAGATGCGGCTGGCCGGCGGGCTCGCGTGGGCTCTCCCCGTTTGCCTCGCTGTCGAGCGTCCGCCCTCGGGCGACCGCGTCGCGCTTGGCGACGAGGCCGGGCGCGCGCTCGCCGTCCTCGACGTGGAGGAGGTCTTCGAGTACGACAAGGAGCGCGAGGCCGAGCGCTGCTTCAGGACGACGGACGAGGCTCATCCGGGAGTAGCCCGCCTCTACGCGCAGCCCGAGAACTACGTCGCCGGCCCTGTCACGGTGTTCGAGCGCCAGGAGCCGTCCTTTCCCGAGCTGCACAAGGATCCCCGCGAGACCAGGGCTGTCTTCGCCGAGCGCGGGTGGAAGCGCGTCGTCGGCTTCCAGACGCGCAACCCCATTCACCGGGCGCACGAGTACCTGACGAAGTGCGCGCTGGAGACCGTCGACGGCCTCCTCATCCACCCGCTCGTCGGCGAGACCAAGGCCGACGACGTGCCGGCGGCGACGCGTGTCGAAGCCTACGACGTGCTCGTCGAGCGCTATTACCCGAAGGAGCGGGTGGTCGTCTCCGCGTTCCCCGCGGCGATGCGCTACGCGGGGCCGCGCGAGGCGATCTGGCACGCGATCTGCCGCAAGAACTACGGCTGCTCGCACTTCATCGTCGGTCGAGACCACGCCGGCGTCGGCGATTACTACGGCACCTATGACGCCCAGCTCATCTTCGACGAGTTCGAGCCCCATAAGCTCGACATCGAGCCCATGTTCTTCGAGCACTCGTTCTGGTGCCGGACCTGCGGCCAGATGGCCACGGCGAAGACCTGCCCGCACCCCGCCGAGGACCATGTATTCCTGTCGGGAACGAAGGTGCGCGAGCTCCTCTCGCGCGGCGAGCTGCCGCCGGCCGAGTTCTCACGGCCGGAGGTCGCCGAAGTCCTGATCGACGCTTACCGGAAGCCCTAGGGCCCCGCGAGCCTAGAATCGCTGCGCGTTGCGCGGCGTTGCGATCACGGTGCTCGTCCTCGGGCTCCTCGGGGGGACCGCGGCCGCGTTTGCCGTCACCGAGGCGCTGAAGCTCGATCGTTCGCCGATCACGAGGCCGCAGTTCACCAAGCTCTTCGCTCCGGACTGCTCCTGCGAAAAGCAGACGGCCCACCTGCGCTTTCGCCTGCGCCGCTCCGATCGCCTCGACGTTGTAGTCGTCGACGCCGACGCGACGCCCGTTCGGACCCTCGTCGCCAACCTGCGGCACCGACGCGGCGTGGTCAGCCTGGAGTGGGACGGCCGGGACGACGCCGGAGCTGTCGTTCCCGACGGCCGCTACCGCCTCCGCGTCCACCTGGCAAAGGCCCACCGGACGATCCTCATGCCCAATCCGATCGTCGTCGACACGACGCGCCCGCGCGTGCGCATTCTGGGGGCTGCCCCGCCCGTCTTCTCGCCGGACGGGGACGGGCGCAACGACGCGGTCGCCCTCACCTTCAGGGTCAGCGAGGGCGGCAGGCCCTTCTTCCTCGTCAACGGTCTCGTGGCGGGCGAGGGCCCGTTCACCCACCCCGGCCAGGCCGTGGTCGAGTGGGACGGGACCATGCGCGGCCAAGCCCTTCCGGCCGGCAGCTACGAGCTCCGGATCCGCTTCCGTGACCGCGGAGGCAACTTCTCGCACCGTTCGAACCCGGTGCAGGTGCGGATCGCCTATCTCGAGCTCTCGCCCGCCGTCGTGCTCGCTCGGCCGGGCGGGAACCTCCGCTTCCGCGTCACGTCCGACGCCAGTACGTTCTCCTGGGCCCTCTTGCGCCGCGGGAGGAAGGTGCTCGCGGACCGCTCGGCGAGCCCGGGGGTTGTCGTCGCTTCGCTCCCCAAGCGCGTTCGGCCCGGCCGCTACATCCTGCGCGTGAGGGCGAACGGGCACTCGGATACCTCGGTCGTCCGCGTCCTCGGAGCCTCGTCTTGAGCGCCGAGACGCTGGCGCAGGCCGGAGCCGTCGTCGCGGCTCTCGGGCTTGCCGCTCTCGTCCTCGGTCGCGGTCGTCCGCTTCGCCTGGCGGGGATCGGCACCTGGGGGCTCGGCCTCGGGCTCTTCCTGCCGCTCCTGGCGCCGTCGGCGAGTCTTCTCCTGCTCGTTGCGCTCGGCGCTCTCGGGCTCGCCGCCGCCGCGGGATTGGCGCTTCTCTTCGTCAGGTATCCGTGGGCGCTCGCGTTCCTGACTCTCGCCGCGGCTCCCGCGCGTTTCCCGGTGCATGTAGGCGGCACCTCGGCGAACCTGCTCGTCCCTCTCTATGCGGTCATCGCCGGGGCCATGCTCGCGCTCGTCTGGAATCTCGCGCGCTCGGAGCCCCTTCCGGCCCGTGAGCTCGGCCTGCTTGCCTGGCCGTTGTCCCTTCTCGTCGGATGGCTCGGCCTCTCGCTTCTCTGGAGCGAGGACGTCCGTCAGGGCTCGATCACCCTGTTCTTCTTCGTCTTTCCCTTCGCCGCGCTCGCCGTCGCGCTGGCGCGGCTCCCATGGTCGAAGCGCGCGCTCGTCTGGCTCTACGGCTTGCTCGCCGGCATGGCTGCCCTCTTCGCGGCCGTCGGGATCGGGCAATGGCTGACGCGCGACGTCTTCTGGAACCCGAAGGTGATCGTGGCGAACGCCTATGCGCCCTTCTACCGCGTCAACTCGCTCTTCTGGGACCCGTCCATCTACGGCCGCTTCCTCGTCCTGGCCATTCTCACGTCGCTTGCCCTGCTCCTCTTTCGCGCAGCGCGTGACTCGACGTGGGAAGTTGCGCTCGGGGCCCTCATCGTCGCGCTCTGGGTCGGGCTCGTCTTCTCGTTCTCACAGTCGAGCTTCGTGGCACTGGGTCTCGGCGTGATCCTGATCGCCGCGCTCGCCTGGCGCTGGCGCGCCGCCATGGCCGTTGCCGTCGTCGCAGCAGTCATGATCCCGGTCGGTGTTGCCGCTCCGCAGTTCCACAATGTCCGCCACAACCTCGTCGGGTCCTCGGCGAGCGGGCTCAACCGCGCGACGAGCGGTCGCCTCAAGCTCGTCGTCAACGGCCTGCGAGTCGCCGAGGATCACCCCGTCGTCGGAGTTGGCGTCGGCGGTTTCACGAAGGCCTACGCGGCGAGGCGCGCGAGCGATCACAAGACTCCGACGGCCGCTTCCCACAACACGCCGGTGACAGTCGTGTCGGAAACGGGCGCGGTCGGGCTCGCGCTCTTCGCCTGGCTGGTCGTGGCGAGCTTCTTTGTTGCCTTTCGAGGCAATCGTGGGTTCCTGCGCGCTTCGGACCGGACGGCGCTCGCCGCGGGCATTCTCATCGTCGCCATCGTCGTCCACAGCCAGTTCTACAACGCCTTCTTCGAGGACCCGCTCACGTGGGGCCTGCTCGGGCTTGCCGCGCTGGCGGCCAGGGAACGGAAGGTCGAGCCCGCGTGATCGGCGGCTGGCAGCGCGTCCTCGTGCTCGCGCCGCACACGGACGATGGCGAGTTCGGGGCCGGAGGCACGATCGCGCGCCTGCTCGAAGAGAAGGCCGAGATTCGCTACGTCGCGTTCTCGATCGCGACGAAGTCGCTGCCCGAGGGCTTCCCGCCCGACACGCTCGCGCGCGAGGTGCGGGAGGCGACGGCGGAGATCGGCATCCCCGACGAGGGGCTCGTGCTTCATGACTTCGAGGTGAGGACGTTCCCCGAGCGCCGGCAGGACATCCTCGAGCTCCTGATCGAGGTGGGAGAGTCCTGGCCGCCGGACGTCGTGTTCATGCCGAGCCTCCACGACGTCCATCAAGACCACCAGGTCGTCGCGGCCGAGGGCCTCCGCGCCTTCAAACGCACGACCGTGCTCGGGTACGAGATCCCCTGGAACAACTTCAACTTCGACTACCAGGCCTACGTCGCGCTCGAGCGCGCGCACATCGAGCGCAAGGTCGCCGCGCTGGGGAAGTACGAGTCGCAGCAGCACCGCAACTACGCGAATCCCGACTACATCTGGAACCTGGCGCGCACGCGCGGGATCAACGTGAACCGGGAGTACGCCGAGGTTTTCGAGGTGTACCGCGTCGTCGTGTAGCTACTCGTCCCATTCGAGCTGGTCGAAGTAGCGGAGCGCGCGCCGGCTGGGCCGCACGCGTGCCGCACACGCGCCCAGCTCCTCGTCTGAGATTTCGCCGAGCGCGCGCTTGATCCCGAGCCAGGGCAGGTTGAGGTCCTCCTGGTAGACGATCGTCGAGATCCGCGGGTTGACCTCGATCACGAGGTCGCCCACGAGCTGAATGTTGAAGAAGTGCTCGATCTCGAGCCCGGCGGCGATCGTGTCCGCAAGCGACGTCAGGCCGGGATCGACGAGCGTCTGAAAGAACATCGCCAGGCCGGCGCGCATCGCCTCCCGCGTCTTCGGGTGCCCGAAGACGACGCGCCGGCCGTCCGCGATCCCGTCCACGGTGCGCTCACCGCCCTGGGCGAGCTCCATGACGAGGAGCTCGGCGCCGCCGACCTCCGGCAAGAGCTCGACGACCTCCTCGAGCCGCATCGCGAGGTTTCCTGGCCGTTCGTGGAGGAGCTGGCGCGCGCGGTCGACCCCCGGGTCGACGATGCGAAAGCCTCGTGAGCCCGAGCTGACCGCGGGCTTGAAGCAGACCGGTCGCTGGGGGTAGCCGAGCTCCCGGGCCGCCGTCGTGAACGCGGCCCGTCCCCGCGCGCGCCGGAACGCCGGCACCGGGATGCCGAGCTCGGCGAGGCGGCCGTAGCACTCGGCCTTGTCGTTGGCGGTCCGAACCGTCTCCGGACTGCTGACCAGAACGGCTACGCCGGCGCCCGCGAACTCGTCGCGCGCCTCGGCGAGGCCCTGGAGATCGTGGGAGGACTGGGGTAGGACGACCTCGACCGACTCCCGGCGGCAGAGATCGAGCACCGCGCCGGCGAAGGCGGGCTCGGCACCGGGCGGCACTGGTGCGAACTCGTCGCAGAGGAAACGGCCCACGGCAAGGCCGTTCATGTCGCAGCCGACCAGCCGGACGTCGCGCTCGCCGTTCTCGCGCAGCGCCCGAAGGAGCGCGGCCGTTCCGGGTGCGCCCGCCGCGGTGACGAGGATGGTCAGCGCCCGCATCGGGGCTAGTATCGCGGCGCATGGCCTCGAAAGCCCTGGTCATCGGGCTCGACTGCGCCGCGCCGCAGCTCGTCTTCGAGCGTTGGCTCGACGACCTGCCGACGCTGCGCTCGCTCACGGAGCGTGGAGCGTACGGAGTCCTCGAGAGCTGCGACCCGCCGATCACCGTTCCCGCGTGGGCGAGCATGACCGCCTCGCGGAGCCCGGGTGCGCTTGGGTTCTACGGCTTCCGGAACCGCCGTGACCACTCCTACGACTCCCTCGTCTTCGCGGATTCGCGCTCGGTCCGCGTTCCGCGGGTGTGGGACGTGCTCTCGGCGCGCGGCCGCCCCGTGATCGTGCTCGGCGTGCCGCAGACCTACCCGGTCACACGCGTCAACGGCGTCATGGTCTCGTGCTTCCTGACCCCCGACACCGAGACGAGCCAGTACACCTACCCGCCCGAGCTGAAGGAGGAGATCGAGGGCCTCGTCGGCCGCTACATGGTCGACGTGGACAACTTCCGCACCGAGGAGAAGGCACGCCTGCTCGGAGACATCGAGGAGATGACCGAGAAGCGCTTCAGGCTCGCCGGGCACCTGCTCGAGACGCGTCCCTGGGACCTCTTCTTCATGGTCGAGATGGGGACCGACCGCATCCACCACGGCTTCTGGCGCTTCTCCGATCCAGAGCACCGGCTCTACGAGCCGGGAAACGAGTACGAGCAGGCCATGCTCGACTACTACCGCGCCCTCGACGCGAAGATCGCCGGGCTGCTGCGCTTCGCCGACGAGGAAACCGCCGTGCTCGTCGTCTCGGACCACGGCGCAAAGCGGATGGACGGAGGGATCTGCGTGAACGAGTGGCTGCGCCGCGAGGGTTATCTCACCCTCAAGGAAGAGCCGACCGAGCCGACTCGGCTGACGCCGGACCTCGTCGACTGGGAGCGCACGACCGCCTGGGGCGAGGGGGGCTACTACTGCCGTCTCTTCCTCAACGTCGCCGGCCGGGAGCCCCAGGGAACAGTGGCCCCGGAGGACTACGAGCGCGTGCGCGGCGAGCTGAAGGCGAAGCTCGAGGCCCTCGGAGACGCCGACGGGCGGCCGATCGGGACGATCGCCAATCGGCCGGAGGACCTGTACGTCGAGCGACGCGGCGTCCCTCCCGATCTGCTCGTCTACTTCGGCGACCTCTACTGGCGCAGCGTCGGGCTCGTCGGCACGGGCGCGGTGCACGTGTTCGAGAACGACACCGGCCCGGACGATGCCAACCATGCCCGCGAAGGGCTCTACGTGCTCGCGGGAAACGGGGTCCCGGCCGGAGCGGGCCCGGCCCGAGACCTGCGCGACATCGCGCCGACGATCCTCGACCTCCTCGGCGAGGAGATCCCGGCCGACATGGAGGGCCGGAGCCTCCTCGACGCCTAGTCCTAGATACGAGGCCTCAGCGTCCGAGCCCGCGCCCATGCCCGCGCGAGGTCGTCCGCCGGGAAGAACCCGAGTGCGAACAGGCCGAGAGGGTAGGCGACCGTCAGGCCCAGTCGCACGGGCAGGGAGAGGCGGAAGGGCACTGCTTCGTCGACGGCCAGCGCGGCCACGGCGAGTCCTGCCGCGGCGCCGAAGGCGAGCCCGATTCGACGCCAGTCCCAGGGAACCGGGTAGAGCCGCTGCCCGACGGCCATGACGAGGAGGGCAAGGAAGGAGAAGGCCGCCGCCGTTGCCCAGGCCGCTCCGACGAACGAGTAGGGCGGGATGAGCACGAAGTAGAGGAGCACGGCCAAGCCGGCTCCGACGAGCGTGAGCAGCGGCAGGCGCCGCATGCGTTTCGTCACGTTGAAGCCGACGGCGAAGACGGTGTAGGCGCCCGTGGCGAGCGCGGCGAGGCACAGGGGGGCGACAGCGTGCGTCGCCTCCCAGTACCGCTCGGGCATGAGCACGTGGAAGGCGGGGAGGATCCAGGCGGAGACGAGCACGGTCAGGAGTCCCGTCACGAAGAAGTAGTAGACGGCCCCCCTCGCCACCATCTGCGGATGGCGCCCCGTCCGCAACCACGAGTAGTGCCACTGCGTCCATCCGAGGCGGAACGCGATCACGGCGACGAGCACGATCTGGCTGTACCGGAAGGCCGCGCCGTAGAGGCCCGTATCCGCCGTCCCGTGGTAGTGGCGGACGATGAAGCGGTCGACGAGGTTGAGCGCGTAGAAGGCGAGCCCGCCGATGATCCCCGGCCAGGCGAAGGCGACCATTTCCCGGCCCACGTGCCAGTCGAGGTCGCGCGTCAGGTCGCGGACGTACTCCCGTAACGTCAGCACGAAGGCGACGCCCGCGGCAATGAGGGAGGCGAGCACGATCCCCTTCACGCCCAGCTCGAGCACGGCCACGAAGATCACGGTGAGGACCACCTGGACGAGCCCGCGCGCGAGCGAGTAGGCGGCGAAGGTCACCGGCTTGCGGCGCAGCCGGCAGAGGATGAGCGGCAGGTCGACGATGTTCGAGAGGTAGACGTCGACAAGCGCAATGACGAGGAAGAGCGCGTAGGCGCTCGACCCGAGCAGGTGGTCGGAGATCGTGTGCGAGAAGGCGATCAGGCCGCCGACGACGATCAGCGGGTAGCCGGCCTCGATGACCAGGTAGAGCGTGATGATCTGGCGGCGCCACGGCCGCTCGTCCCGGTCGAAATAGAACCGGGCGAGGACGCCGTCCATGTTCGCGGTGATGAGCACGTCGACGAACGCCACGGAGGCGAGGACGAGCTCCAGCACGCCGAAGTCGGAGGGCGAGAGGAAGTGGGCGTAGAGCGGGACGAGGAGGAAGGCGAGCGACTTGAACAGGACGCGCGTCGCCCCGTAGATGAAGGCGTCTCGCGCTAGTGCCGCGACGCCGCCGGGCGCCGGAAGCTGTTCGTCCTCCTGCTCGTCGTCCAGCCGGACTTCGGTCACTCGTAGCCGAGGTCGCGCAGTCGCTCGATCATGCGCGCCTCCTCCTCGGCGGAGTACACGGGATCGTCGCTCGGCGTCGCCGTGGTCCCGCGCCCGACGGTGGCCGGTGCGCCGGCCGGCTGAGCGAGGATCGCCTCGATCGGCTTGCCGTCGACACCTTGGAGCTCGAGCCCGCAGAGCCGCGCGATGGTGGCGGCCATTTGCGTGATCTCAGACCCTTCGGGCACGTCCGCCGGGGCGATTCCCGGTCCCGCCGCCGCCAGGATCCCCGTCAGCCCATGGTGGCCCGAGAATCCGAAGAACGCCTGCGGATCGAGGTGCTCGTGCCGATCGACAGAGCGCTCCCAGGGGCGGCGGGTTGCGTCCACGTGAATCCGTTCGTCGTGGGGAAGCACGACGAGCTCGGGCGCCTTGGCAAGGAACGGGCCGTGGTAGAGCTCCTCCTTGCGCGCGACGCGGAATGCCGGCTCGCCGCTCTCGGGATGCCGGACCGCGGCGAGCTCGCCCGCGAGGCGGTCCGCGTAGCGCGCGTCATCGCGGGAGCCGCTCGCCTCGCCGAGGAAGAGCTGCCCGCCGGCCCCGAACGCGTAGGCCCGCGTGGAGCCGAAGTCGATGTCTCCGAAGGAACGGTCGCCGCCTGTGCGCGGCACGACGGCGAGCGCGTCGAGCGTTCGGCCGTACCGGGGCCTCGTCCGGACCAGGCGCCGGTCGACGCGCGCGGCGAAGCCGAGCCGCCCTCCGCGCAGACGCTGGAGCGAGCGCCTTCGGTAGCGAAGATGGCCGTTCTCCTCGAGCCAGCGGTTCAGGTGGAAGGCCCAGTGGATCGGCTTCATGCCGTGGTCCGAGAGGAGCATCACCGTCGGCTCCTCCCCGAAGCGCTGCTCCGCTGCCTCGATGAGCTCTCCGCACGCGCGGTCGACTGCCTCGTAGACCTGCACGAGCTCGTCGCCGGCTTCGGCCGCGTCGTGCGCCGGGTGCTTGGGGTCGAGCCGGTGGTAGCCCAGGTGGCCGATGTGGTCGGAGCTCATGAAGTCCACGGAGAGGACCCCGAGCGCGGGCTCGAGCTCCATCACGAGGCGGCAGACGGCCGCGGTCTGCTCGACGTGCTGAAGCAGACGGTTCGCATAGGCGGGAAAGTCCTCCCACCAGCGTTCGGCCATCGGGTGGTGGGCCGTGAGGAGGTCCGGGTGGGCGGCGAGGATGCGCGCCCGGGCCTCAGCCGGAAGGATCTCGGGGCGCTCGGGACCGCCGTAACCCGTAATGAGGATGCCCCGGACGGCCTCCGGAGGGTACGTGAACGGAAGCATGACGTAGGCAGAGCGGATGTCGGCGGCGCCGAGGGCGCGCCAGAAAGGCGCGCCGGCGCGGCTCGCGGCGCTCTCGACCCGCTCGGTGCTCCGGTTCGGGTTCGAGGAGAAGTTGAAGATGCCGTGGCCGGCCGGGTTGAGCCCCGTGAGAAACGACGACCATGCCGTCGGCGTCATCGCCGGGATGGTCGAGCGGAGCGGCCCGAACGCCCCTGCCCGCGCAACGCGAGCCAGCGTCGGCAGCTTCCCCTGCGCGAGGAGCTCCCGCGTGAAGTCGTAGTCGGCCCCGTCCCAGCCGAGCACGAGGAGCCTCACGCCGCCAGCTCCCGGTAGAGAGCCTCGAGGGCCGGGCCCGCAGGCTCAACCGCCTCGAGGACGAACCGGCGGTTGCGCTTCCCGTAGCGGGCGCGGAGCTCCGGGGCTGCGAGAAGACGCGTGAGGGCAGCGGCCGTGGCCGCTTCGTTCCGCTGTGGGACGATCTCGGCGCCGTCGCCCTGGGTCACCCATTCGCCGATCGAGGCGGCGTCGGCGTAGACGAGCGGCCTGGCGCTCGCCATCGCCTCGAGCAGGGAGGGCGGGGCCGAGTCGGAGCTCGCAAGCGACACGCAAACGTCGCCCGCCGCGACGAGCGCGGGCAGGTCTTCGGGGGTGGCCCGTTCGAAGGCGACGACCTCCGCCAGGCCGAGCTCGTCGACGAGCTCGCGCACCTCCTCCCGCAGGCCGCCGCTACGCGCCGCCAGCACGAGCCGCGCACGCGGCTCCTCCTTCACGACGTGGACGAAGGAGCGGACGAGCACGTCGAGGTTCGTGTCCGGGCGGAAGTTGCGGAGCGAGAGCACGACGAGCGCGTCCTTGGGCCAACCCAGGCGGGTGCGCAAGCTCGGATCGGCCCGCTCGGGTGCGAAGCCCTCGAGATCCACGTGCCAGTACACGCGGTGCATGCGGTCGGGCTCCGCGCCGAGCTCGAGGCAGGCTTCCTCGAGCGCCGCCGAATTGAGGACGAGCGCATCAGCCGCCGTCACGGCCTCGCGTGCAAGCCGCCGCCCGTGGTCGTCCTCACGGGCATGCACCAGGGCATCGGTGCCCCAGGGGCTGACCACGAGGGGACGGGCACCCGTCCGTGCCGCCCACGACGCGAAAGGCAGGAGGTAATGCGCGTGGACGATGTCCGCGGGGACGTCCTCCACGAAGCGTCGCAGGGCAGGAACGATTCGGAGACGCCGGAGCAGAGGCACGCGAGTCCAGGGCTCGAGACTCCCGACAAGGTGGCTTTGCACCGCGGCCGGCACCTCGCCCGGCCGCCCCGGCCTAGGCGTGACGACGTGCACCTCGTGCCCGGCCTTGCATAGGTGTCCGGCCCACCGGAGCAGGTTGAGCGAGCGCAGGTTGCCCACACCGACGATCCGCAGACCCTCGTCGCTCACGCCTTGGTGAAGAGGAGCATCTGCTGATTGCGCGGGTTCTTCCAGTCACCGAGGTAGTCGACGCTGAGGCCCAGTCCCTGGCAGGCCCACTCGAACGTGGCGATGTCGTAGTGGAAGAAGTCGCGGTCGAAGTGGGTAACGACTGTGTCCGTCTGACGGATGTCGTCGAGGTTGCGTTTCCCGTCCGGGTTGAGGAAGAAGGTCGCGTAGAACCTGCCGCCGGGCTTCAGCACCCGGTCGATGTTGACCAGGCAACGGACGATCTCGTTGAGGTAGAGGTGAGTGAAGACCGACTGAGCGATGGCGTAGTCGAAAGCCTGCCCCAGCCGCTCGAAGCCGAAGTCCGACATGGCCATCAGCACGGGGCGCTTCTCGGCGATCTCGTCCGGGGTGAGCTCGCGCTCGCGGGCTTCCTCGAGGGCATCCTGGTTCTTGTCCACGCCGTGGTAGCGGCCCGGCTCCAGGTAGCGGATGAAGTGGACGCCCCCCCGCAGGGGCCCGCAGCCGACGTCGAGGAGATAGTGCTCCGGCCGCAGGCCCTGCTCGATCAGGTAGGTGAACTGGAGCCGCCCAAGCTCCTCCCAGAGCGGGACGTTTCCGATCGTCCTCCGATGCCAGTCGGGGTCGAAGACCCGGTGGTAGCGGCGCGGGAGGAGCTTCTTGACGGGGCGCTTGACGGAGACAGGGACGTAGCGCTTGGCGCTCCGCAGGAGCTTGAGCGCGCCCTCGGCCACCTTAGGGAGTCTCCAGCGGAACGGTCTGCTCCGCGACCGCCTCCGGCGAGTGGTCGCCGTTGAGGCGCGCGGCCTTCCGCGCCAGCCGGTAGACCTGGACGAGCGCCGGCTTGGGGTCGTCGAGGGCGAAGACCCCGTCGACGTAGGGCGGTCGCTGCATCCCGTGCTTCGTTCCGAACATGAAGCTGATCGCCCAGCGCTTGCCCTCGACGTCCATGCGCGCCGGCGCCGGCCGGTCGCCGACGAGGTCGCGATAGGCGATCCAGGGGATGTCGACACCGCAGGCCGAGGCGAGCCCGTGCCACTGCCAGAGGCGCGGATTGACCTCGATGAGCTTCAGGCGGCCGTCGCGAGGATCGCGCTTCCACTCGACCTGCGAGATCCCGTGGAAGCCGAGCGCCCGCAGGAGCCGTAAGCCCGAGTCGACGACCTCGCCGTCCCAGGCAGACTCGCCGACGCGCGCGCTGCCCATCCACCCACGGGTCTGGCGTAGCTTGTGTCCCGAGAAGAGGCCGAGCGCCTCGCCGCCAGGCGCGAGGTAGCTGCCCAGCGTCCAGAGGTGCTCGTCGCCCCCGGGGATGAACTCCTGCACCATCGGCTCGAACGACTCCGCGAGGGCGTAGGCGCGCTCGACCTCGGGCGGGTTCTCGCAGAGGAAAGCCTGGCGGCGGTAGATGCGCTTGAAGACGACGTTGTCCGACGGCTTCACGAGCACCGGATAGGCGAAGTCGTCGGCGGCCGCACGGGCTGCGGCCGCCGATTGCGGATGAGCGGTGCGAGGCACGGCGAGGCCGAGCTCCTGGGCCTGCTCGAGCTGGTGCCGCTTGCTCTGGACGCGCTCGAGCGTCTCCCAGGCCGGGAACGGGCAGAGGAAGCGTCCGTCGAGCTCGTCGAGGTGCTTGGCGATCGCGTTGAGGTGCTCGTCGTGGGTGGGAAAGACGGGAACGGGCTCCTCGAGCCGGTCTGCGAGCGCCCGCAGCGACACGACGAAGCCCTCCTCGTCGCTGACCGGATCGGGGGCGAGGAACTCCTCCGCGTAGCGTGACCTCAGGCCGAGCGCCCACGGACGGTGGTCGACGGCGATCACGCGCAAGCCCCGCCTCCCCAGTGAGCGGACCGCGCCGAGGCCGTTCACCCAGCCGACTTCCGCGACAACGGCGGTTTGCTTGGAGCCTGTTCCAGTCACGGGGCCAGTCTAGAAGCGGGCCGTCTTGGAGGGGCTATTAGGTGACGTCAGAACCCGCGTGTTCAGCGGGCTCCGATTCGCGTCTCAGGCGTCGACATCGGGGGCAACCTCCACCTTTGAGAGCAGTCGGTGAAGCTGGCCGAGTTCGTCGACCGACAGCCGACCGAGATCCGTAGTCGCGGGAGAGATGGCCCGCATCCGGGAGATGTCGAGCCCGAGCGAAGCCCGGCTCGTCGGCATGCATCCGAGCCTTTCGAGCAGTCGACTCGCTGAGTTCTCCCAGGTGGAGAGTGCCTTCAGGATTCCCTGAGGATCACCCTTGCCCCGAACTAGGCCGTTCTCCGCAAGCCACTCGTTCGCCGCTTCGATGCGGGCGAGGATGAGGGCGAGCAGGCGAATGGCGGGCTCGTCGCTGTCGTTCGTCGCCGGCACGATCGACCGCAGCTCGTCGGTGATCTCTGCGGCGCGAGGAGCAAGGCGCAGGACGGCAGTTGCGCCGTGCTTGAGAGCCAGCGTGTTGCCGGCGCCCACCGGCGTGAGGTTTCCGTTCATGGTCATTTTTGCAGGGGCTTTCGTTTGGGATGGGTCCACGGTCTAGGTACCAAGAGGGTGCAAACCCTTTGGTCATGCCGGTTTGCTGAGAAGTAGGACTTCTAGGGGGTCACGTTTTCGGAGCACCGGAGAAAGGTCGCCGCGGCAGGGCTCAGCGCGATCCATCGGTGGTCTCCGCCTTGATAGCCACCATTCGTCTCGAACCCGACTAAGAGAGATTCGCGACTAAGCTCCCGGCGGCTTGGCCATTCGTCTCGAACCCGGGTAAGAGAGATTCGGACGCTTTTCGACGACGTTAGACATGCTCTCGGCAGCCGGCTTCGCCCTGGTCTCGTTCGGCTCGGTT
>DASXRO010000185.1:0-2069 GCA_036506555.1 Gaiellaceae bacterium | reverse complement strand
AAGTCGTGGCGACGCAGGGTCTGCGCGGCGCCGTAGACCGCGGCGAGCGGGGTTCGAAGCTCGTGGGAGGCCGTGGCCACGAATTCCGCCTTCAGCTGCTCGAGCCGGCGGACCTCCGTGAGGTCGCGGAGCGCGTAGACGGTGCCGTCGAAGAACTCGACGCCCGAGATCGAGATCCACCGCTCGCCGTAATCGGTGTCGATCGGCAGCGTCTCCGGCTGGACGGGCTCGGCACCGCCGACCGGGATGCGCGCCGCGAGCGCCTGCCATTCGGGGATGACGTCCGCGGCCTGGCGGCCGACGACGGCCCGGGCCTCGAGCCCCGTGATCGCCTGCACGGTGGGGTTCCAGAGCCGGATCACCCCTGCACGGTCGACGAGAAACACGCCGTCGGCCACGTATGTGAGCACGTGGGCGGCGTCGGCGCTTTCCTGAACCTGCTGGTGCAGACGGGTGTTGTCGACGGCGAGGGCAGCCAGCCGTGCGAGGTGCTCCGCCAGAGCGAGGTCGTCGGGGCCATAGGGGCGTCCAGCATCGGCTCCGAGCAGGCTGATGGCACCCACTGTGCGCCCGCGGGCGACCATGGGGACGCAGATTCGGCCGTCGGAGAACGCCGGCTCGCCGGTCTGGATCACCTCGAGGACGGCCGGTTCCGGCTCGGACAGCGGCGCCCCGGCCAGGGGATCGGCATGGCCGCGGGCAACGGCGACTCGAACTGCGCCGCCCTGCTCGTCGACGAGATCGACGACGCACCAGTCGGCGAGCCCCTCGATGGCGAGCTCCGCCGTTCTTCTCAGGGCGACCTCCCGCTCGGGCGACGCAGTGAGCGCAACGCTCGCCCTGGCCAGGAGATCAATCTTCTGCTGGCGTTGCGCCGCCTCGAACGCGGCGGCGCGTGCCGCACCACGGAGGCCTTCTCTCTCCGAGCGGGCCTGGCGCTCGTCGGTGATGTCCTGCAGGTAACCCTGCACGTAGAGCGGCTCTCCGTCGCTCCCTCGAACAGTTGTGGCTTCGTCCCGCACCCAGACGATGCTCCCGTCGCGGCCGAGCAGGCGGTACTCGGAGCTCAGCGGCGTCGACAGGTCGGTGGCCCGGCGGATCTCAGCTCCTACGCGCTCCCGGTCGTCTTCATGGACGAGGCGGAAGAAGAGGCCCGTGTCCACGACCAAGTCTTGAGCCCTGTAGCCGAGCATCATCCCCACCTGAGGACTCACGTAGACGAAGGTGTCGCGGTCACCGACGGAATGGATGTAGGTCGCACCTGGAAGCTGCTGTGCCAGTGAGTGGTAGCGAGCCTCGAGCTCCTCGCCCTGCTCGCGGGCGGCAAGCAACGGGGTGATGTTGCTCGCGACGACGACCGACCACTTGTCAGGACCGGGCGCGCTTCCGAAAGGCGTCGCGGTGAGATTCACGATCGCGGTCGAGCCGTCGTTGCGTCGATGAGGGACGTTCGGCTCGATTACGAGCTCGCCGCGACCCAGAGCCTCGAGGAGGCGCCGCGTCGCTCCGCCTTCGTCCTCGTCAGCGGCGAGGTCGGAGAACGGGCGCCCGAGGGCTTCATCGGCGGTATAGCCGTAGATGGCCTCCGCGGCGGGGTTCCAGGCGACGATTGCGCCCGCCCCATCGATTCCGATCGCCGCGTCCTGCGTCGCGTGCTGGAGGGCGGTGAGCTGGTCACCGAGGAAATCCTGTTCGGCAGATCGGGCCCGGAGGCGCCTGGCGAGCCATCCGGCCACGGCGCCTGCCGCCAACCAAACGGGCAAGGTGGCGAAGTCGCGCAACGACTCGTCTGTGATGAGCAGAAACTGCAGCGTCCAGCCCGTCGCCGCAACCGTCAGCCCGACCCAGGGTCCGCCGACAGCGCCCGCGAGAACCGCGATCAGAACACCAAGCGTGGCGGCAAGCCCCACATCCTCGACCCCTCCCGGGCCAAACGACAGGCTGACGCCCGCCTCGAGGGCTGCTCCGAGGGCCGCGGCGGCGAGGGCTCGAACCAGTGGCCTTCGCCTAAACCTCGTGAGCGGTGGACGTTTTGCGGCCCGACCCACCAAACCTAAGTGAAGCACTCA
>DASXRO010000184.1:0-2751 GCA_036506555.1 Gaiellaceae bacterium | reverse complement strand
GATCCCGGGTCGCGGCCCGCGCTCGAGGCCCTCGTCGCCGAGTGCGACGTCTTCCTCCAGAACTTCACCCCGGGCTGGGCCGAGCGGGTTGGGCTGGACGAGCCGAGCGTCCGCGCCCTCCGACCCGATGTCGTCTACACGGAGATCACGGGTTACGGCCCTGACGGGCCCTACGCGGAGCGCAACGCGTACGACCTCGTGATGCAGGGGGAGACGGGTCTGATCTCGCTGACCGGCACTCCCGAGGAGCCCGCCCGGGTCAGCATCTCGGTCTGCGACGTCGGCGCCGGGAGCTACGCGGCGGTGGCGACCGTCGCCGCGCTCGTTCGCCGGGAACGGACGGGCGAGGGCTCGTGGGTCTCCGTTTCCCTCTTCGACACGATGGTCGACTGGCTCGGCTACTTCCCGCACCTGTGGTGGCACAAGCGACAGCTTCCGCCACGCACGGGGATGCGCCATCCGCACTTCTCTCCCTACGGGCCCTTTCCGGCAGGTGACGGGGAGCTCTTCGGCCTGGCCGTGCTCTCGCCCGAACACTGGAGGGGGCTCTGCCTCCAGGTCCTGGACCGGGCGGACTTGCACGGGGACGAGCGCTTCGCGACCAACGAGGGTCGCGTCCAGGAGCGAGTCGAGCTCGAAGCGGAGCTCGAGCGGGAATTCGCCGCGCGAAACGCAGGTGAGTGGCTCGAGCGCCTACGGGAGGCGCGGATCCCTTGCGGGGCCGTCAACGATCTCGCGACTGTGATGGAGCATCCTCAGCTGGCACACAATCGCCTGGTCGCGGAGGTCGACTCCCCGGGCGGGTCGATCCCGACGATCGGGAATCCGTTTCTCGTCGACGGCGAGCGGCCGGCGCTTGGCTCAGTGCCGGCCCTGGGCGAGCACACCGCCGACGTGCTCCGGCAGCTGGGCGTCGAGCCAGGCTGATCTGCCCCCGTCGCGCGTCCACACGATCGGGAAGAAGGATTCGTCGAGCGCCATGTCGTCGATGCGCCGGTAGCGGGAGTACGTGGGGTCGACGTTGACCGGGTGAAACTCGGCGTCGGCCGGGATGAGGTGCGAGATGCACGCACGGCGGTGGATCGCCGCCGTGTTCGGCCCCGAGCCGTGAAAGGTGAGGTGATGGTGGAACGAGGCACCGCCGGCCTTCACCTCGATCGGAACGAGGCGCAGCTCTTCGCGGGCGGGAAGGGCGCGCTCCACGGGAGCGAGCCAGTCTGCGGGTGCGTGAAACTCACCCCGGTTTTCCGGTGCGCGAGGCCAGCGGTGCGAGCCCGCCGCGTACGTGATCGTTCCCGCCTCGGCGGACGTGTCGTCGAGCGCGATCCAGCAGGTGACCATCGCGGGCGGCACGAGGTAGTCGAGGTAGCTCCCGTCCTGATGCATTCCGAGGGACTTCGTGCCCGGCGGCTTCCAGATGACGTTGTCCTGGAGCAGGCGAACGCCGTGCCAGCCCATCAGCTCCGCGGCGAGGCGGCCCGTGCGCTCGGAGAGGACTTGCGCGGCGACGGATGTGTCGGCCTTCCACCCGTTGCAGATCTGCCGAGTCCTGTCCTCCGGGTCGCGGCCCGGGACCCAGTTCACCTCGTCGGGGCGTATCCCGCGCTCATATTCGCCCGCGAATAGGCGATCGAAGGCCATACGCAGCCGCTCGATCGCCTCGTCGTCGATGAACCCCGCGTCGATGATCAAGAAGCCATCTCGGTCGAAGACCTCGAGTTGATCGGCACTCCAGTTCTGGATCATCGCGCGAGCGTTTCTACCAGCTTTCGTTGCCCAGGGCCGAACCACGGCGGGCTGCCGGGCCTCGCGTTTTCCCGAGCGTGTTCGAGTTGGGCGGTCGCCGGGATGACGGCTGTCACCCGGGGATCCGAGAGGGACCATTTCAGAAGCGCTTGCGCCCAGGTCTCCACGCCGAGCAATTGGAACTCGCGCGGGTCGGGACCCGGCATGAGGTCGCCCTCCCCCAGCGGCCGCATCACGATGACGCCGAGGCCGAGCTCCTGCGCAAGCGGCAGGATGCGCCTCTCGACCTCCCGCTCATGGGGGTTGTAGGGGATCTGAATCACCTCGATCCGACCACTCCGCATCACGCGCTCGAGCTCGTCGAAAGTAGAGGGCGAGTAGTGGGTCGCCCCGAGCTGCCCGATCCGGCCGGCGTCGCGTTCCTTCTCGAGCCAATCCAGGTGAGCTTCCCACGAAACGAGGTTGTGGACCTGCTCGAGGTCCACGCGTTCTCCGAAGAACTCAAGCTGAGCGTCGAACTGGGCGCGACCGTCGTCGACGGACGGTGTCCAGATCTTCGTCGCCACAAAGACGTCGTCGCGGCGCCGGGAGAGCGCACGTCCGAGCGCCCGCTCTGCGCCCCCGTACATCGGCGAGGAATCGACGAGGCGGACACCTTCGTTGAAAGCTGCGCCGACGACCGCGTCGACCAGCCCCTGGTTCTCACCGCCGACATCGAACGTGAGCCATGAGCCCAGCCCGACGACGGGAAGCTCCGCGCCGTGTTTTCCAAGCCGCCGCCGCTCCATACTATGGTCGCTCATGGCGGAAACGAGGCTACTGGAGGCTCCCGAGCTCACTGCGGAGCGGATCGACGCGCGCGCTGCAGGAGAGAACTTTCCGGTCGTCTCGCTCCTGGCGCCGCGCTGGGCGCGACCGCATCTGCGGGCGGTCTACGGGTTCGCGCGGCTCGTCGACAACCTCGGCGACGAGGCGGAGGGCGATCGCGGCGCTCTGCTCGACGAG
>DASXRO010000183.1:0-4685 GCA_036506555.1 Gaiellaceae bacterium | reverse complement strand
TCCTGCGAACGACTCTCCTGGACGGGCTGGTGGAGTCCGCCCGCCGCAACGTCGACGCCGGCAACGAGCAGATCGCGCTCTTCGAGCTGGCGCGGGTCTACCTGCCCTCCGGCGGCCCGAGGCCTGACGAGCACTGGCACGCGGGCGCCATCGTCGAGGGTGGCTTCTCGAGGGCCAAGGGCGTGCTCGCGATGCTCTACGACGCCCTCCACGTCGATCTGCGAGTGGAGCCGGCGGAGCGGGAGGCGCTCCATCCCGGCAAGGCGGCGCGCTTCGAGGCGGGCTGGCTCGGTGAGCTCCATCCGTCGTTGCTCGAAGGGACCTGGGGCGTCTTCGAGGTCGATCTGGGCGCGCTCTTCGCCGCTGTCCCCGAACGCCTGGTCTACGAAGACGTCATCACCTATCCCGCGGTGCGCCAGGATCTCGCCTTCGTCGTCGACGAGGACGTGCTCGCCGGCGACCTCGTCGATACTGCGCGCGAGGCGGCCGGTTCCGAACTGCGCGAGATGCGCGTCTTCGACGTCTACCGCGGCGGGCAGATCCCCGAGGGCAAGAAGTCGATCGCCTTCGGCGTCGCCTTTCAGTCCGCAGAGCGAACGCTCTCGGACGAGGACGCGCGCGGCCTGCGCGAGCGCATCGTCGCGGCGCTTGCAGAGCAGTTCGGCGCCGAGCTGCGGGCGTAAGTCCTAGAACAAGAACGACCCGGCGAAGCAGGCGAGGCCTGCCGCAACAAGGTCAAGGTCGGTGTCGACGCCGACCGCCTTCAGCACGAAGAAGACGACTGCGGCGATGATGAGAATGCGGGACGGCGTCCAGCCGATACCCCTGCGGGCCATGGAACTCCTCCTTCGAAGGTCGCCAGCGTGGGGAGCTTAGAGCTCGTCTCGGAATGGGGCCTCGTCGCCGGGACGTGATGGGCGGAGCGAGGCAAGGACGCAGGGAGCGCTCGTATTGAATGAAATACGGGCGCGACCGAGGACGCCGCCTCGGCCGTTCAGCGCGGTCCGGCGGCTCAGGTCCTCATTTTGAGACGGGCTCTTAGTCACGCGGGCCGCGTCTGCCGGTGAAGCCGAGGAACCGCCGCAGCCGCGTCATGAAGTCGTCCGGGATCTGCCAGCGCTCGGCGACCGGATCCGTGTAGTCCTCGAGCGCCTCCGCCTGCTCGGGCGTCACGGTCGTCTCGACCCGGTCGGGCCAGATCCCCGTCACGCGCTCCGACGGCAGAAAGCGGTTCGCCGAGAGACGGCTCAGGGAGACGACGAGCCCGGAGAAGATGTCCGCCTCCGCGTCTCCCGCGACCTCGCTCACCTTGCCGATCTCCCGCCCGTCCGGCGCGAAGACGCGCGCCTCCCTCTCGATCGTTTTCCAGGAGACCTCGGGCTCGCTCACACCGCGCGGCCCCCGACCCGCCAGACCGGCCCCTGGGTGGAGACATGGCTCGTGGCCGACAGGGTTCGAAGGATGCGGACGCGGCCGGTGATCTGCTCGCGGTCGAGCCGCTCGAGGCAGCGGCGGGTCATCGGCTCGGCCGCGCCGTAACCGGAGCGGCGCGCGACGCGAAAGCGCAGCGTGGTTGGGCCGTCGTTTCGAGCCGGGTTGACCGGCGCAAGGAGGAGCGCGCCGCGCTGCAGGAAGTCCGATGACTCGAGCTCGACCTCGGCGTAGACGTCGGACCAGTCCTGCGGCAGCCGGCCCACGAGCTCGCCCCACTGCTCGGCGAGCGGCCGCGCCCGTTCTGGTCGCGCTTGGGCGGGCGCTTCCCGCCGCTCTTCCACTGCGACCAGGTCGAGGCGGCCCCGGATGCCCTCAGCATCGAGCCGGCCCAGCACCCGGTCCGCAGGCATTTCGCGTCGGATCTGGAGGCGGAAGGAGCCGCCGGTGCGACCGGGCGCCAGCGGCGTGAGGAGGAGCGCCGCCTGGTCGACGCGCTCGTCCTGGGAGACGGTGAGATTCGCCTGCGCGGTCGTCCAGTCCGGCGGTAAGCCGGCCTCGATCTCGCGCCATTGCTCGGCCAGCGTCACGTGCGCAAGCATAGTGCCCCCTCGCTACGCTGTCGGCGCGTGGCCAGGCTTGAAGAAAGGGAGCAAGTAGCGGGCAGCGAGCGCTTGAAGGACTTCCTGCGCGAGATGCTGCTCATCCGCCGTTTCGAGGAGAAGGTGGAGGAGCGCTTCCGCGCGGGCGAGCTCCCGGGGTTCCTGCACGTCGCGATCGGCCAGGAGGCTGTCGCTGTCGGCGTCTGCCGGGCTCTCGAGGACGGCGACGTGATCGCGTCGACGCATCGGGCGCACGGGCACACGATCGCCAAAGGAACTCACCCGAACGAGGTGATGGCGGAGCTCTACGGCAAGGTCGAGGGCACGAGCCACGGCTACGGCGGGTCGATGCACCTGTACGACCTCGAGCGCGGGAACCTTGGCGCCAACGCCGTCGTCGGAGGCGGCCTGCCCGCCATCGTCGGAGCGGCGCTGGCCTTCCAGATGCGGAAGGAGCCGCGCGTCGCGGTGGCCTTCTTCGGCGACGGGGCGACGAACATCGGCACGTTCCACGAGGCGCTCAACCTCGCGCAGCTCTGGAAGGTGCCCGCGTTGTTCGTCTGCGAGAACAACCACTACGCGGAGTCGACCCCCTCGAAGCAGCAACTGCCGATCGAGGATCTGACGAAGCGCGCGGACGCGTACGGGATGACGGCCGTCACGGTGGACGGCCAGGACGTCGAGGCTGTCTTCAAGACGACCCAGAAGGCGCTCAAGCACGCCCGAGACGGTGAGGGCCCGGTCTTCCTGCTCGCAGAGACCTTTCGCCTGACCGGTCACTACGTCGGCGATCCGCAGGTCTATCGGCCGAAGGAGGAGGTGCGGGAGGTGCGCCAGACGCAGGACCCGATCACGAAGCTCCGCGACAAGCTCGAGCTCTCGGACGAGGAATGGGAGCAGATGGACGCCGAGGCGACCAAGCTTGCCGAGGACTCGGTCGAGTTCGCCAAGAGCGGGACCGATCCGAAACCCGAGGACGCCATGAAGAACGTCTATGCCTGAGCTCTCCTACCGTGAGGCCGTCCGCGACGCCATGAGCGAGGCGATGCGCAAGGACGAGGACGTCTTCATCATGGGCGAGGACATCGCTGAGATGGGCGGCTCGATGGGCGTCACCCAGGGGATGCTCGACGAGTTCGGCCCCGAGCGGGTCCGCAACTGCCCGATTTCGGAGATGGCGATCGTCGGCGCTGGCATCGGGGCCGCCGTCGCCGGCATGCGGCCGATCGTCGAGATCATGTACCAGGACTTCACGACGCTCGCGATGGAGCAGATCGTCAACCAGGCCGCGAAGCACCGCTACATGTCGGGCGGCCAGGTGAAGGTGCCGCTGACGATCCGGACGCAGGGCGGCGCGGGCTGGTCGCCCGGCGCGCAGCACGCGCAGCAGCTCGAGGGCTGGTTCGTTCACGTGCCGGGCCTCAAGGTCGTGTTCCCGTCGACTCCAGAAGACGTGCGCGGCCTCCTCTGGAGCTCCATCTACGACGACAACCCGGTCCTCTTCTTCGAGCACCGCACCCTTTACGGCCTCAAAGGCGAGGTGCCGGAGCAGCTCGAGCCGATCGAGATCGGCAGGGCCCGCATCCACCGGGAAGGGGACGACGTCACCGTTGTCGCCACCGGCCGCCTCGTCCACGAGGCGATCGCGGCCGCCGAGGAGACCGAGCAGGACGGCATCTCCGTCGAGGTGTTCGACCCGCGCACGCTCCAGCCGCTCGACGAGGAGGCCTTGATCGCATCCGTCAAGAAGACGAACCGCTGCGTCGTCGCGCACGAGGCGGTCACGCGGATGGGCTGGGGCGCCGAGGTAGCCGCGCTCGTGCAGGAGCAGGCTTTCGACTACCTCGACGCGCCGGTGGAGCGCGTCGGCGCGCGCTTCGCGCCGCTCCCGTTCGCGCCTGTCATGGAGGAGTACGTCATCCCGCACGCCGCGGACGTGCTCGCGGCGATCAAACGCGCTGTCGGGAAGTGAGCAACCAGGTCACGCTTCCGCGGCTCGGCCAGGGCATGGAGTCCGGGACGATCGTGCGGTGGCTCAAGTCCGAGGGCGACCAGGTCGAGAAGGGCGAGCCGCTCTACGAGCTCGACACCGAGAAGGTGACGCAGGAAGTCGAGGCCGACGCGAGTGGCATCCTCCTCAAGATCCTCGCCCAGGAGGGAGAGGAGATCGAGGTGGGCAAGGCGATTGCCGTCATCGGCGAGGCGGGTGAGGAGGTTCCGGCCGCATCTGACGATTCGGGCGAAGAGAAGCCCAAGGAGCCCCCCAAGGTCGCGGAGCAGGAACGGCGCGAAGAGCCGGCTCCCGAGCCGGCGGTTCCGGAGCAGCAAGAGGACGGAGGACGCCTGAAGGCATCCCCGCTCGCGCGGCGGATCGCCAAGGAGCGGGGCATCGACCTGGCGCAGCTGCGTGGGACAGGGCCTGAGGGCCGTATCGTCGCCGAGGACGTCGAGCGGGCCGAGGTGAGCCCCGTCGCAGAACCTACGGAGCGTGTAACTGAACGCGGACGCGTTGAGGTGGTGAAGCTCAACCAGATGCGCAAGACGATCGCGCGCCGCATGACGGAGGCGTGGGAGGCGCCGGCGTTCCAGATCTCGATGTCGGCGGACATGACCGCCTCGATTCGGCTGCGCGAGGCGTTGCTCGAGCGCGTG
>DASXRO010000182.1:0-3188 GCA_036506555.1 Gaiellaceae bacterium | reverse complement strand
CCGGTGATCTCCGGTCTCGACCGCCCGGCTCTCATGGTCACCGGCAAGCTCGACCGGATCATCCCCTGGGAGCAGACGAAGCGGATCGCGGACGAGGCCCCGAACGGGCAGTTCGTTCTCTACGAGGAGGGCAACCACGTGTGCAACAACATCCCGTACAAGTACAGGCCGCTCGTCGCAGACTGGCTCGCGAAGGAGCTCGGCGGTGTGGGATAGGTTCTCGCCCGCCGAAATGGAGCGGCGCTTTGCGCTCGCGCGCGGGCTCATGGGGGAGGAGGAGCTCGCGGCGCTCGTCCTCTTCGGAAACTCCGGCGTCAATCGCGGCAACATGGCCAACGCCTTCTGGCTCTCGAACCACCTCGACCTCCACCACTGCTACCTCGTCGTGCCCGCGGAGGAGTCGCTCGAGGCGGCGCTCTATACGGGGCTCACGAACCACGTTCCGAACGCACGCGAGGTGAGCGACGTGCCTGTCATCGAGTGGGGCGGCTACAACCCCGCCGAGAAGGTGGTCGCGCGCCTGCGCGAGATCGGCGTCACCCGCGGCCGCGCCGGCCTCGTCGGCGTGAACTCGAAGTTCTCCATGGGGATGCCCCATGCACATCACGCACACGTTCGGGCCGAGCTCCCGGAGCTCGAGCTCGTCGACGTGACGGGTCGCTTCCAGCGCCTCCGGACGGTCAAGTCGGAAGAGGAGATCGCCTGGCTCCGCAAGGCTGCCGAGCTCACCGACCGCGCGATCTTTGCCCTGGCCGAGGGAGCGCGGCCAGGCATGACCGACGTCGAGCTCGTCGCGCTCGCCGAGGCCGCCTACCGTCCGGCTGGCGGCATGCCGCGCATCATGTTCCTTCGTTCGATGGCGATGGACGACCCGAACGGCTGCCTGCCGGCTCAGAACCCCTCGCGCCGGAGGATTGAGGCGGGCGACGTGATCATCACGGAGTTCAGCGCCTCGTACTGGGGGTACACGGGCCAGATCCAGCGCCCCATCTTCGTTGCGGCCGAGCCGACCGCTGAGTGGCAGGAGCTCTTCGACGTCGCCCTTGCCTCCTACGAGGCGATCCGCGGCATCCTGCGCCCCGGCACGACCGAGGCCGAGGTGATCAAGGCCGCCGAGCCGATCCGTGCCGCCGGCCTCGAGATCTACGACGACCTGGTGCATGGCTACGGCGTCGACATCATGCCTCCGATCGTCGACCGCACGCAGCTCCGTCATCCGCCCGAGAACGGCGGCGCCCGCTTCGAGCAGGACACGGCGATCGTGATCCAGCCGAACCCCGTCACTTCCGACGAGCGCATGGGCCTGCAGCTGGGCGAGCTGACCGTCGTCCGCGAGGACGGCGCCCAGTCGCTCCACGGGGTCCCGCTCGAACCCCTCATCGCGGCGGCATGACCGAGGTCGGAGCGGCGCTTATCGGGCCGAGCGGGATGTGGGGCCCGCGGGTCGCCGACGCGGCCGCACGCGCGCCTGGCCTCAGGCTGGTCACCTGCTACGGGCGGGACGAGGAGCGGCGGCGCGAGTTCGGGCGAGAGCGGGGGGTGGAGGCGGCGGCCTCGTTCGAGGCGGCGGTCGAGCACCCGGAGGTGGAGGCGGTTCTCCTCGTGACCCCGAACGACGTCCACGCCGAACAGGCGCTTGCGTGCGCCGAGCGCGGAAGGCACGTCTTCGTGGAGAAGCCGATCGCCGACACGCTCGAAGCGGCCGAGCGGATGCGCGAGGCCTTCGCGGCGGCGGGACTCGTACTCGCCGTCGGACACGGCATGCGCCGGCTCGGCGCCGCACGGCGCACGAAGGAACTCCTGGACAATGGCGCCCTCGGCACCCTCGTCCTCGCCGAGGCGAACTGGTCGCTCACCTCGAAGCCGAACCCCAACGCCTGGCGCTGGTACCGGGAGCGGAACCGCGGCGGGCCGCTCATGCAGCTCGGCGTCCATCACGCGGACACCCTGGCCTACTGGCTGGGTCCGGCCGCCCGCTCCTTCGGGACGTTCGGGCATGTCGTGACGGAAGCGGAAGCCGACGATGTCGGCGTGGTCGGGGTGGAGTTCGAGAGCGGCGCGCGCGGCGCCATCGCGAGCAGCTACGTGTCTCCGCCGACGTACTCCCTGCGCCTCTTCGGCACCGAGGGGGTGCTCGAGTACGAGATCGACATGTCCGTCTGGCCCCAGGCCGAGCGCGCGGACACCGCCACGACGCTCGTTCTCCGCCGGGCCGACGGAGCCGAGCAGCTCGATTTCCCGCAGCAGGATCCGCTCGCGGAGGAACTCGACGAGTTCGCGCGCGCCGTGCGGGGGGAGGCGACGCCCGAGACGGGAGCGGAGGAGGGGATCGCCGCCCTGCGCGTCATCCTCGACGCGCTCGCAACGCAGGAGCAGGCATCGCCGTGACCTACGTCGGCCGGCCGCTCCCCCGCGCGGAGGATGTCCGCTTCCTCACCGGCCGCGCCCGCTACCTCCCCGACCTCGAGGCGGAGGGCGTCGTCCAGGCAGCGTTCGCCCGCAGTCCATACTCGCACGCGCGCCTGGTCGCGGTGAACGCCGGCGCGGCGTCGTCTGCCCCCGGCGTCGTGGGAGTCCTCACGGGCGGCGACCTCGAGGACGTTCGCCCGCTCCCGGCCCGAAGCATCGAGGACGGAGTCGTCGCCGACGCGGGCCACCCGGTGCTCGCCCGCGGTTCCGTTCGCTACGTCGGCGAGCCGGTCGCCCTCGTTCTCGCGGAGAGCCGGGCCGCCGCTGAGGACGCGGCCGAGATCGTCGACGTGGAGTACGAGCCCCTTCCTCCTCTCCTCGACCCACGCGGCGCGGAGGGTGAGTCCGTCCTGGTGAGCTGGTCGCGCTCTTCCGGCGACATCGACGGTGCTTTCGCCGAGGCCGACCGCGTCGTCAGCGGCTCGTTCTCGATCCCACGGCTCGTCGCGGCACCGCTCGAGGGCCGCGGAGCGCTGGCCATCTACGAGCCCGAAGAGGACCTTCTGGTCGTGCACTGTTCCGCGCAGGATCCGCACCGGCCGCTCGCGCACCTCTCCCACTCGCTGGCTCGCGACCCGGAGCGCATCCGCGTCGTCGTGCCCGACGTCGGCGGCGCCTTCGGGAGCAAGGGCGCGATCGGTCCCGAGGTCGTCGCCGTCGCCGCGGCCGCGCTGCGGCTGGGACGCCCCGTGAAGTGGGTCGAGGACCGGCTCGAGAAC
>DASXRO010000181.1:0-14752 GCA_036506555.1 Gaiellaceae bacterium | reverse complement strand
CGCGATCGAGCTGGGGATCCGCGGGCCCAACTACGCCATCGTCTCCGCGTGCGCGACCGGCTCGCACACGATCGGCGAGGGGGCCGAGCTCATCCGGAACGGCCACGCCGACGCCATCCTCGCCGGGGGCACGGAAGCCTGCATCCACCCCTTGATCCTGGCCGGATTTACCTCGATGCGGGGACTCGCGGCGGCGAACGGAGATCCGACGAAGGCCTCACGGCCGTTCGACGCGACGCGCGCGGGCTTCGTCATGTCGGAGGGCGCAGGTGTCGTCTACCTAGAGGCGCTCGAAGCCGCGCAGGCGCGGGGCGCGCCGATCTACGCCGAGGTGCTTGGCTACGGCGCCTCGAACGACGCCTACCACATGGCCGCCCCGGATCCTGACTCGGTCGGCGTCGTCGAGATGATGCGCCAGGCGCTCGACCGTTCGGGAGTCGCGCCCGAGGACGTCGACTACATCAACGCCCACGGCACCTCCACGCCCCTCGGCGACCTGGCCGAGACGAAAGCGATCAAGGAGGTCTTCGGCGATCACGCCTACGACCTCGCCGTCTCCTCGACGAAGTCGGTCATGGGGCACACGTTCGGAGCAGCGGGGGCGGTCGAGGCGATCATGTGCGCTCTCGCGATCCGCGACGGGATGCTTCCGCCTACGATCAACTACCACAACCCCGATCCGGACTGCGACCTCGACTACGTCCCCAACAAGGCGCGCAAAGCGGACGTTCGGGTTGCGCTCTCGAACGCGATGGGGCTTGGCGGCCACAACGGCTGCGTCATCCTCGCCCGCGTCGAGAGCCAGTAATTAACTAGCGAGACGTTCCGGGGTCAGCTCGTCCAGCGACGCCAGGACGTCGTCTGCGAGCGCGACCGCGTCCTCTCCGGGCGGATACAGGGGGTTGGGGATTGCCAGGACGCGCATCCCTGCGGCTTTGGCAGCCTTGATCCCGTTTTCGGAGTCCTCGACCGCGACGCAGCGGTCGGCCTCCACGCCGAGCCTTCGCGCGGCCTCGAGGTAGACGTCCGGCGCCGGCTTCCCATGCGCCACCTCTTCTGACGAGACCGTGACACGGAAGTACCGCGCCAGTCCCGAGAGCTCGAGCACGAGATCGATGAGCTCGCGGTTGGACGAGGAGGCAAGTCCGAGCGGCCAGCGGGCGGCGAGGCGCTCGACCGCTCTGGCGGCGCCGTCGAAGAGGGGCAGGTTCGCGCGGTAGATCCGTTCCAGTCGCCGAACGACCTCGGCGGAGATCTCCTTGGGCGGGTCGGGCACTCCGACCACGTCGTGCATGTAGCGCGACCACTCGAGCGAGCTCATGCCCATCATGTCTCGCGAAGCGCGCTCGTGCCAACGGCCCCCGCGCTCACGCGCGAGCTCCCTGCGCGCCTCGTCCCAGACGTGCTCGGAATCGAGGAGCACGCCGTCGAGGTCGAAGACGACCGCGTCGATCAAAGGGACATGTAGCGCTGGCCGACGTAGACGAGCGGCGGCGCCGCACGGCCGCGCTCGGCCGCGAGCACCTCGCCGACGAAGAGCGTGTGGTCGCCCGCCGGGTGCTCGTCGCGGTTCTCGCACTCGAGCCAGCCGAGCGCGTCCTCCAGGAGCGGCGCGCCTTCGGCGCCGGGCCTCGTGGCGATCCCGTGCCAGTGCGCGAACGGCGGGACGCCGCGGGCGAAGTGCTGCGCGAGCGCCTCCTGGTCTCCGGCGAGCAGGCTGAGGGCAAAGCCTCCCGCGCGGCGCAGGAGCTCGTGCATGGCCGCCTGGCGGCTGATGCTCACGCCGACGAGCGGCGGCTCGAGCGAGAGCGAGACGAGCGAGCCGACCGTCAGCCCGAGGCGCTCACCCTCGACATCGACGGTGAGGACGGCGACCCCCGAGGGGAAGCCACGTAGAAGATCGCGGAGGTCCTCGCCGAGCGGGCTCAGCGGCGGCGCTCGACGTCGAGCGCGTCGACGAGGGAGTCTTCCTCCCGCGAGGGCTCGACGAGCGCGTCCTGGAGCTGCGCGGCGAGATCTCTCAGGCCTTCGAGCACGCGTTGGCGTCGCTCCTCGAGCGCCTTCGCCTCCCGCTGGAGGTGCTCGTGGCGGCGGTGTGCGTCGGCCTGGATCTGCTCGGCCATGGCCTGGGCCGCCTCGCGAACGGCGCGTGCCTCCTCCTCCGCGCCTGTGACGAGCTTTCCCGCTTCCTCTTCGGCCCCGCGGCGGGCCTGGGTGCCGTACGAGTCGACCGCCTGGCGGATGTCCCGCGCGTAATCGTCGGCCTCCTCCCGAATGCGTGCGGCCGCCTGCGTGAGCTCCTCGATCCGGGCCTCGGCGTCGGCCTCGGCGCGACGCATGGTGTCGTGCGCTTCGCGCAGGGCGTCGGAGCGGATCTGCTCCGCCGCCTGCTCGGCCGCCTCGAGGATCCCTGTCACGCGGGAGCCCACTCCGGCGGACTCGTTCGCGGGTTTCTCCTCGATCTGGTTGGTCTCGAAGTCCGTCCCAGTGTCCTCGGAATCGCCCACCCTCTCTCCTTCGGTCGACCTCAAGGCGACACTTATTGCATCCCAGGGTCGCTCGTGCAACTTCTAGGTAAGAATCAGCGCGTGCCCTACCTGCGGCTGATCGACGAGAACGAGGCCTCCGGCGAGCTCAAGAGCGAGTACGACGCAGCGCTCGCACGGGCGGGCAAGGTTTTCAACATCGTGAAGTCCATGTCGCTCAATGCTCGTGTGCTCGGGGCCTCGATGGGCCTCTACAAGGCGATCATGTTCAGCCCGTCCGAGCTTTCCCGCGTCGAACGCGAGCTGCTCGCGGTGGTCGTCTCCTGCGCGAACGACTGCCATTACTGAATTCGCGCGCATGCAGGCGACCTCCGTGCCGAGGGCGCACCAGAAGAGCTCGCACGGCATGCGGCGCACGACTACCGCCAGGCCGATCTCGACCCCCGTCTACGGGCGCTCTGCGATCTCGCAGTTCGCATCACGCACCTGCCGGCCTCCGTCGGACAAGAGGACATCGATCGGCTTCGCGAGCACGCCTGGAGCGACGCGGCGATCCACGACGCGATCCAGGTGATCTCCTACTTCAACTACATCAACCGGGTCGCGGAAGCGGTCGGCATCGAGAGCGAGCCCGAGTGGGAGAGCTCTGAGGAGGGGGCTCGCGGGGGAACCAGGGGTTCCCCCGCGTAGAACCGGGTCGCGGACGCGGTCGGAATCGAGGACGAACCGGACTGGGAGTAGCCGGCCGGGCCGTCCGCCGCGCTCTCTAGTCTCGCGCGCGTGGAGGGAGACGCCTTCCGGCGCAGCGTGGCCGAGCTTGTCGGCGCCTTCGCTCTGACCTTCGTCGGTGCGGGCTCGATCATGACGAGCGGGAACCTCCTCGCGGTCGCGGCCGCACACGGGCTCATCCTCGCGATCATGGTCTCGGCGCTCGGGCACATATCGGGGGGTCATTTCAACCCCGCGGTCACGTTCGGCTTCCTCATCACGGGGCGGATCGTGCCCAGGCTGGCGGCCGCGTACTGGGGTGCCCAGCTCGCCGGGGCGACCCTCGCGGCGCTCATCCTCAAGTGGATCTATCCGGATTCGGCCGTGAAGCAGGCGAAGCTCGGGGCGCCGACGCTCGCACCGCAGATCGCCGTGGCGCCGGGGGTCGTGCTCGAGGTCATCATGACCTTCTTCCTCGTCTGGGTCGTCTTCGCCACGGCCGCGGATCCCCGTGGAGCGTTCAAGTCGATCGCAGGCTTCGCCATTGGGCTGACCGTCGGCGCCGACATCCTGCTCGGCGGCCCGCTCACCGGCGCGGCGATGAATCCGTCGCGGGCATTCGGGCCCCAGCTCGTGGGCAACTACTGGAGCGACGGCTGGATCTGGTACCTCGGGCCGCTCGTCGGCGGCGGCATGGCCGCGCTCGCCTACGAGTTCCTGTACCTGCGTCCTCTTCGCCCTGCCCCTGTCGGGCCGCCGGAGACCGGCGTCGAAGAGCCGCGCCCCGGCGACGCGGCAGTGTCCTAGGCCGGCAAAGCGGCCTCGAGCACAGCGCGGGTCTGCGCGAGCGCGGCCGGCGTGATCGTGTGGCCCACGGGGTCCTCCCGATAGATGACGGCGAGGCCCGCGGCGCTGAGGCGGTCGCGGGCATCGCGTCCGAAGTTCACGCTGATGACCGGATCCAGGCTCCCATGCGAGATCGAGACCGGCAGTCCTGCCCGGTCCGCCAGGGCTAGCTCGAAGCCCTCGACGCTGGGGATGAAGCCCGAGAAAGCGATGATCGCCGCCGGCCGCGGGTGGCCCGCGCCGAGTGCGAGGGAGTAGGCCATCACGGCGCCTTGGGAGAACCCGCCGACGACCGTGCGCTCCGAGGGGATGTCTCGATCGGCCAGCAGCGCGTCGACGTGCTGAGACAGCTCTTGGAACGAGGCCAAGAAAGTCCCCGGATCGGGGAAGCCGACCTGGCGCACGATGTACCAGTGACGGCCGCCGGGCGGCAGCCTGAACGGCCCGCGCGGAAGGGCTCCTAAGAGGCGCTGACCCGGGTCGAGGATATCGAGGAGCGGTGCGAGATCGTCGGCGTCAGCGCCACGCCCGTGCATGAGCACGAGCGCGCCGGCCGGTGTGCTTGCCGCTTCGCGAAGGGTGAACGTGACCGGGCTTCGCTGCATGGACGAAGACGAACGCTATCCGGCCGTGCTTCTTGCTCTTCGCGTGCCCCTTTGCCTTGCCGTGGTGCTTGGCCTTGTGGTGGCCCTTCGCTTTGCCGGGCTGCTCGACCGTGGTTCCAGACGGCTGTCCGCCGATGGAGTCGCGGCCTCTGAAGACCGGGGCGCCGCCGGGTTTCTCGGCGGTATTGCCGGCGACGACGCCTGCAATCCCGCCCCCGGATGCGACGAGGGCTCCGCCCGTCTGCGGGCCGGCCGCTTCCGGAGCTTGCGGCCCCGTGCGGCTGTGGCCCGGTCGCAGGGCAGAAGCCGTGACGCGCGCCACCTCGCGAGAGGCGTTCGGAGCGCCGGGAAGCGGGCCGACGTTGCTCCCTCTCGGCAAGAGGACGAGCGGCGCGAATGCGACCAGCGCGAGCGTAGCCCCGACGGCCACGAATAGGCCGACTGCGGGTACGACTATCCGCGACGAACGACTCCTCACACAATCCCCCTTCGGCACCCGGTTGCCGCGAGTTGAATTCTAGTCGGTCGCGAACGAAATCACACGGGTGCGCCTTCCTCTTGGAGCACCTGGCGGAGCATGAGGGCGTTCGTGGGCGCCTGGGAAATCCAGCCGTCGGAGTCCGAGGCCCGCGAGCGGCCGTTGTTGTTGAGCATTACGTAGACGTCCTGCGCCTCCTCCGCTAGATCTTCGAGAGGCTGCACCCATTCGCGCAGCTCCTCTTCCGAGTAGAGGTAGTCGAAGCGCTCGGCGGCGCTCCGGCCGCGGATGTTCCACGTCTTGGCATTGCGCCCGTGCATGCGGACGTAAGCCATCGGGCTCGTGAGAGCGACCACGGTGGGGACGAGATTCTTGGCCTCGGTCTTCGGGGCGTCGACGATGACGTGCGTGGCTCCAAGCTCCTCGAGGAAGGAGAGAACCTGCGCGCGGTTCTCGTCCTCCATCCAGCTGCGATGGCGGAACTCGACGAGCATGTGGTCTCCTCGTAGCTCGGCTTTGGCCCACTCGATGTACTCGTACGAGAGGGGCTTGCAGACGATGTAGGACGGGAACTGCATCAGGATCCCGCCGAGCTTCCCCGCCGTCCGGAGCGGCTCGAGCGCGGCGTGGAAGCGCGCGAAGACCTCGGCGCGAAGCTCGCGCGGCGGGCGGTCGATGCGGCCCCGCTCGTCCACGGGCGCTCCCTCCCGGAGCTCGGGCGGCAACACCTCCGCCTTCACGGGGTGGCGGGTCATCATCCCGAACGCCTTCACGTGCATGACGAAGCCGTCGGGGACGCGCTCCGCCCAGTTGGCGACCAGCTCCTCCTCCGGGAGGCGGTAGTAGGTCGAGTTCGCCTCGACGGTGTCGAAGTGGTCGGCGTAGTAGCGAAGGCGCTCTTCGCCCGAGCGGACGCCCTTCGGGTACCAGTACTTGACGAGCGACTCGTCCGCCCAGGAGCAGGTGCCGATCCGAATCCGCGCCGCCATGCACCCGATGCTAGCCCTGTCCCGCCCAGACACGTCCGGGGTCAGACCCCGGACATGTCCCGCGGAGACGTGTTTCCCGGGGCGAGGAGCTGCCAAAACGCCTGCTCGCGGCTACTGCCTGCCTTGGGTGAGGCCTCGTGCCCTCGCCCTTTCGGGCCATGCCCGGGGTCAGACCCCGGTCATGGCCTAAACGGTCAGCGCTAGCTGCTCCTGGCGGGGCGGAGCCTCGCGATGCCCGGAGCCCGTGAGACCGTGCCGGAGGCGTAGGCGGGCGAAGCGCTCGGCCACCCCCTGCTGGTAGGTCTTCGGCGCGTAGGCGCGCCCGCCGTAGAGCTCGACGTAGCGGGGGTAGAGCCAGGGATACGTCTGTTGCACCCACGGCATGAAGTGGTCACGGATCGACGACCGGACGTGCAGGACGATCGGCGACGCGAAGTCGACACCCGCCTCGGCGCATGCGGCCAGCACCTCGTCGAGATGCTCGTCGTCGTCGGTCAGTCCCGGCAGGATCGGCGCGACGAGCACGCCCGTGCGGATGCCGGCCTCGGCGAAGCGGGCGAGGATCTCCAGCCGCCTCCGACCAGGCGGCGTTCCCGGCTCGACGATCCGCCGCACAGACTCGTCCAGCGTCCCGACGCTCATCGAGACGCTGAGCGCCGCGACCTCGTTGAGCTCACGAAAGAGATCGAGGTCGCGGACGACCATCGTCGACTTGGTCAGGATCGAGAGCGGGTTTCGGAAGTCGACGAGCGCGCGCAGCACTCCGCGCATGAGCCGGTAGCGGCCTTCGCAATGCTGGTAGGGGTCGGTGGCCGTCCCCATGGCGATCGTCTCTCCCGCCCAGCGCGCGGAGGCGAGCTCCCGCCGCAGGACCTCGACGAGGTTCGTCTTCACGACGATCTTCGTGGAGAAGTCCTCGCCGATTCCCAGGTCCAGGTAGGCGTGGAAGGCGCGCGCGAAGCAGTAGTGGCAGCTGTGCGTGCAGCCGCGGTACGGATTGATCGTCCACCGGAACGGGACGCGACTCGCCTCTGGCACGCGGTTAAGGGCCGTCTTGCACGTGTCCTCGAGGTACTGCGCCCTCGCCATCGGTGTATGATAGAACATACGTTCGCTGTTTGTCAGGACTCCGAACGCGCAATAAATGGGTATGGAGACACAGGTCACCCGCGAAGCCCTTCTCGCCCACGGTGAGGAGCAAGGCTGCCTCGAATACTCGGAGATCGACGAGCTCGCTCAGACGCTCGAGCTCGAGGACGACGATGTCCAGGCGCTCTACGAGGAGGTCGAGCGGCGCGGCATCGAGCTGAAGGACGACTGCGGCCGCCAGTCGGCGCGGGACGTGACCTACGTGAACGGCGATCTCGTCCACGCGACGACCGACGCGCTGCAGCTCTTCCTCAACGAGATCGGCCGTTACCCCCTCCTGACGGCCAAGGAGGAGGTCGAGCTCGCGCAGCGGATCGAGCGCGGCGACCGCGAGGCCAAGGAGCGCATGATCAACTCGAATCTCCGCCTCGTCGTCTCGATCGCCAAGAAATACCAGGGACACGGCCTGAGCCTGCTCGACCTGATCCAGGAGGGGATCATCGGGCTCATCCGCGCGGTGGAGAAGTTCGACTGGCGGCGGGGCTACAAGTTCTCCACCTATGCGACCTGGTGGATCCGCCAGGCCGTCCAGCGCGGCGTCGCGAACAAGTCGCGGGAGATCCGCATCCCCGTGCACATCGTCGAGCGCGAGCAGAAGATGGCCCGCGCCGAGCGCGAGCTCACCCTCACACTCGGCCGCGCCCCGACCGAGCAGGAGATCGCCAAGGCGACCAAGCTCCCGCTGAAGCAGGTGCGGGAGGTGCGCCAGGCAGCCCGCGCAGTGACGAGCCTCGACCGGCCTCTCGGCGTGGAGGACAGCACGTCGCTCGGCGAGCTCAGGGCGGGCGAGGCCCCCAGCCCCGAGGAAGAGGTGACCGTCAACCTGGGCGAGGACACGCTTCGGCGCGCCGTCTCCGAGCTCCCCGATCGCGAGCGGGAGGTGGTCAAGCTCCGGTACGGGCTCAATGGCGACGTCGAGCCGGCGTCGCTCGACGAGATCGGCCGCCGGCTGGGGCTCACCCGCGAGCGCGTCCGCCAGATCGAAGCCGCGGCGCTCGAGCGCCTGGCCGTACAGCGCGAGATCGAAGCGCTCCGCTCGGCGGCCTGAGCGACGATCACCCGGTTGGGTGATGCTCGGCCCGTTCAGCCCGGGCCGATATTACAATTGTCATGCCCCTCCGCCGCCTCCTCCTCGTTGGTTGTGTCGCAGTTCTGCTCACAACTATTGGAGCGGCTGTCGCCCTCGCCGCAATCCCCGACTCGAACGCGTCATCCACGGTTGCTACTCGACAGGCGGCTCGCTCCGCGTCGTGGACGCCACGAGTGAGTGCCTCGTGACGGAAACGCCGCTGGACTGGAGCCAGCAGGGGCCCGCGGGCGCCGACGGAGCTGACGGAGCGGAGGGCCCAGCCGGCCCGCAGGGGCTCCTCGGCCCTCAGGGCCCGGCCGGTCCGCAAGGCGTCGCAGGCCCGGCGGGAGCCGACGGTCCAGTTGGACCGGCAGGTGCCGAGGGTGCTGAAGGGCCCGAAGGCCCAGAAGGCCCTCAAGGCCCGGCAGGCCCCATCGGCCCGCAGGGACCTCAGGGAGCCGTCGGCCCGAGCGATGCGTTCGCAAGCTCTACGGCGCGCGCTGTGCGGCTACGGCGTTCTTTGACCACGCTCGAGCAGCTCGATCTCGGCACCGGCGCGCACGTGCTCCTGGTCAAGGTCGGTCTCTCGAAGTCGACAACTCCAGGGGCGCGCATCCTCTGCACCCTGGCAGCGGGAACGAAGGTCGATCGGGCGAGCGTGCGGCTTCCGTCCGGCCCCGCCGCCACGACCGCCCACCTGCTGCTCGCCACCGAGCTCTCGACGCCGGGAACGGCTCTCGTTCGCTGCCGCCATTACTCGGGGGCCTCGGCCAGGGTCTTCGCTGCCCAAGTGCAGATCTCGGCCATCAAGGTCGGAACGCTGACCGCAGTAACGCCGGCGCCATCCCTCGACCCAGCGACACCACATAGGGCGATTGGCCCTATTCCTGGGCAGGCCTACAACGTGCCTAGTGAGGGCTCAACTTGCGTTTGCAGTGGTGGCGCTCTTCCTCGTCGCGGCGGCGGCTTCGACTGCCGCTGAGGCGCCGTCTCTCTCTGTGAACGACGCTTCGGTGGCCGAGGGAGACGCGGGCTCGAAGAACGCGACCTTCACCGTCTCGCTCTCGGCCGCCTCGCCGACCCCGGTCACCGTGGACTACGCCACAGCGGACGGATCGGCGACGGCCCCCGACGATTACGCCGCCGCGGGCGGCGCGCTGACGTTCGCCCCGGGCGAGACCTCGAAGCAGGTCACGGTGGCGGTCGCGGGCGACCTTCTCGACGAGCCGCACGAGACCTACTCCCTCAACCTCTCCAACGCTTCGGGGGCCACGCTCGGCCGGGCGCGTGGGCTCGGCACGATCCTCGACGACGACCCGCTGGTGGCCCTGTCCGTGGACGACCCCTCGGCTGCGGAAACGGGCGGAGCCCTCAACTTCACAGTTTCGCTCTCCGCTCTCAGCGGCAAGGTGGTCACGGTCGCCTATACGACGGCGGACGGGACGGCGATCTCTCCCGACGACTACTCCCCGGCGAGCGGGACCTTGATCTTCATGCCCGGCCAGCGGTCGAAGACGGTGTCGGCCACGCTCGTGGACGACCGCGTCGCCGAGCCCGACGAGAGCCTCACGCTCAATCTGTCGAGCGCCGTCAATGCCACGCTCGACGACGGCCGGGGCACGGGCACGATCCACGACGACGACGCGCCGCCGCCCCCGCCTCCCGGCGGCGACCCCGCGCCGTCTCCGCCCCCGCCGGGCGACGATCCACCGCCTCTGCCTCCTCCCGACGAAGGGCCGCCGCCCAGCGATCCTCCGCCGGCAGACGCCCCCCCGCCGGCAAGCGAACCTGCCGAGGAGGGGCCGCTCGCCGATCCGCCGAACGAAGCTCCCAGCTGCTCCGACGTCGCGCCGAGCAAGCGCGTGCTCTGGCCGCCGAACCACAAGTTCCGCTACGTGAGCCTGGGCGGCGCCAGCGACCCGGACGGCGATCCGCTCGAGTACCGCCTCGAGACCGTGACGCAGGACGAGGCCACCGGCCGGCGGCCCGATGCAAGGTGGGCCGAGCAGGGGAACGGGCTCTGGCTGCGCGCCGAGCGCAACGGAAACGGCAACGGCCGCTTCTACAGAATCGCGTACACCGTCTGGGACGACCACGGTCACGACTGCGGAGGCACTGCGACCGTCGCCGTCCAGCACGACCGCGCCCACGCCCCGGTCGACTCGGGCGCGGAGTACGACTCCTTTCGTTAGGCCCCTCGCACTCTTAGGAGCTTCTTAGAGCCCTCTTAGGGCTGCCTTAAGGCGGCCTGGTCCCATGTGCTTCGAGAGAAGCGCGACCTGCGCTCAACCCGAAGGAAGGGAGCGGACGATGCAGGATCTCGAACCCACCACGCGAGCGATCATCGATGCCGACGCGGCGCACCTCGGAGCGGTCAGCGAGGACCTGCTTTGGGAGCGGCGCGGCCTCCTGCGCACACTGGCGCGCACCGAGGACAAGGCCGCAGGCTGGTGGAGGCGCGCTCTGCGCCTCAACTAGCCGGCAAGGGATCCGCCGCCAACCTCCCAACGGGCGCGCCTTGGAAGCCCGGGAGCCGCAAGGCGAACGTCGAGCCCGCCTCGGACGTGCGGACCGCGCAGCGACCCTGGTGCGCCTTCGCGATCGCGTCGACGATCGCGAGGCCGAGGCCGACGCCGCCCTGCGCCCGCGTACGGGCGGCGTCTGCGCGCGCGAAGCGGTCGAAGATCCGCTCGAGTGCCTCCGGCGGGATCTGGAAGCCCTCGTCGGCGACCTCGATCGACAGCTCGCGCCCGTGGGCCCTGGCGCGGAGCTCGATCGCGTCGGAGACCGCGGTGTACTTGACCGCGTTCTCGAGCAGCGCGTCGAGCGCGTTTCGCAGAGCCTCGGGGTCTGCTCGGAGAGAGCCGCGCGGAAGCGACCCGAGCCGCCACGCGCGAGGTGCGACCTCGGACCAGCGCATGAACACCTCTTCGAGAAACTGCTCGACGTCGATGTCGCGCGTGGCGAGGAAGTCCGGCTGGTCGGCCTTCGCGAGCAAGAGCAGCCGCTCGACGATGCCCTCGATCCGCTGCAGCTCGTCGAGCGCCACGTCCACCTCGGGAGCCCCCCCGCGCAGGCCCTGCAGGATCTCGAGATGACCGCGCGCGATCGTGACCGGCGTCCGCAGCTCGTGAGACGCGTCGTGGAGGAAGCGTTCCTGACGTTCGAGCAGCGAGGCGCGCTCGTCCGCCAGCCGCTCCACCGCGCGTAGCGCTTGCTGACGGCGCCTCGCATGCCAGACCATGGCCAGGAACATCGCGGACATGAGCGGCACCTCGAAGAGCTCGCCGGCCAGCTGAGATCCGCCCTGGACGTCCAGAAGGATCAGCACGCCCGTCGAAGCGAAGACGGCGGAGAGCGTCCACAGAGTGGGGCCCACCCGCCAGACGCGGAAGCCGTAGACGAGCGTGAGGCTGACCCAGATGAAGTGGAACGGGATCGTCTCCCAGGTCTCCCAGTAGGCCATGGCGGCGAGGTTCGCCGCGGCGAAGACCCCCCAGGCGAGCTCGACCGCTCTACGCCGCGACCAGGCGATAACCCGCATGGCGAACGGTCTCGATCGGGGCTTCCGGGCCGAGCTTCTTCCGCAGACGGCGCACGCAGACCTCCACCACGTTCGAGCCCGGGTCGAAGTGGTAGCCCCACACCTCCTCGAGGAGGCGCTCGCGGCTGATCACCTCGCCCACGTGCAGGACGAGATGGTGGAGAAGCTTGAACTCGCGATCCGACAGGTCGGTCACGAGCGCGCCGAGCTGTGCCTGCCTGCGCGCGAGGTCGAGAGCGAGTGCTCCGGCCCGCACGACGTTCGCATCACCCGTCCACGACGACTGGCGAAGCTGCGCGCGGACGCGCGCGATCAGCTCGGCGAGCGCAAAGGGCTTGGCGACGTAGTCGCTTGCCCCGAGCTCGAACCCGCGTAGCTTCGTCGGCAGGTCGCCCCGGGCGGAGAGGATAACCACCGGGAGCTCCGGCCGCTCCTCCTTGAGCTCCCGCAGCACGGTGAGACCGTCGATGCCCGGCAGGAGGAGATCGAGGACGACGAGGTCCGGGCGCCCCGCGCGGGCGCGCTCGAGCGCCGCGCCGCCGTGCACGGCGTAGTCGACCGTGAAGCCCTCGGCCTCCAGCCCCCTCACGAGGAACGAGAGGATTCTCGGTTCGTCCTCGATGACCAGGATGCGCATGGCCTGCCCGGCGCGGAACATATCCGGGATTACCTGGAAATGACAGGGTTATGACACCTTTGTCATCTCGCTGACGTCCAGGCGGGTTCGCCCGTACGGTTGCGGCGATGGCCGAGCCGATCGCCCCAGGAGCGGCGGTCCTCGAGGCTCCCGAGGCGCGCGTGGAGCCCCCGACGCGGACGTTCACGTTTCCGGACGGGGCGGCCAAGCACTGGCTGCTCTCCTCGATCATCTGGCTCACGGTCGTCGACCTCTTCGGTCTGGTGCTCGCGACCGAGTTCATCAGTCCCGAGGCCTTCGGCGGCTATTCCTTCCTCTCGTTCAGCCGCGTCCGACCCTCGCACGTGAACGGGGTGATCCTCGCCTGGCTGACGATGATGTACTGGGGCGCGCTCTTCTACATGCTCCCGCGCCTCGTCGGGTCGCGCGGAATGTGGAGCGAGCGGCTCGGCATCGTCTGCGCCTGGGCCTGGAACGTCATGTACTTCCTCGCCATCATCGGCCTGCTCACCGGCCACAGCCAGGGGCGCGAGTACGGGGAGTTCATCTGGCCGATCGACATCGCGCTCCTCGTCATCTGGGGCGCGAACATCTTCAACGTCCTCGCGACGATCTCGGTGCGGACGATCCGGCCGATCTACGTCTCGGTCTGGTTCTTCATCGCGAGCCCCATCTGGCTCGGCGTCGACTACGCCATCGGCAACGTCATCTGGAAGCCGGGCCACATCTGGGGAGCGCCCTCGGGCGCGCTTTCAGGGAGCCTCTCCGACGCGATCCTCAACTGGTGGTACGCGCACAACCTCTTCGGGCTCTGGCTCACCCCGATGCTGCTCGCGCTGACGTACTACATGGTCCCGCGGATCACGAATACGCCGCTCTACAGCTACACGCTGTCCCTCGTCTCCTTCTGGGGCATGGCGTTCTTCTACACCGGCGTCGGCCACCACCACCTCCTCCAGTCGCCGACGCCGGCGTGGCTGAAGACGATCGCCACGACCTCGTCCTGGATGCTGCTCGTCCCCGTCTTCGCCTTCGTCATCAACATCCTCGGAACGATGAAGGGCAACTGGGACAAGTTCTTCACGAACTTACCCCTGCGCTTCACGATCACCGCCTTCTTCTTCTACTTCCTGACGAACATCCAAGGGGCGTTCGAGGCGCTACAGCCGTTCAACAAGCTCACCCACTTCACCAACTTCGTCGTCGCGCACGCCCACTTGGCTCTGCTCGGCGCGTTCACGATCCTCGGGATGGGGGTGATCGACTACATCGTGGCGCAGGTCTACAAGCGCCCGCTTTTCAGCCGCAGCCTGACCGAGTGGCAGTACTGGCTCGTCACGGTCGGCTTCACCGGCTTCTTCAGCGTCCTGACCCTGGCCGGCTTCCAGCAGGGGTTCAGCTGGGAGCAGGGCATTCCCGAGGTGAACGTGCTGCCGCAGCTGCACGCCTACTTCATCGCGCGCGGCATCTTCGGCGCGATGATCGTTGTCTCGGGGATCATCCAGATGGTCAACATCGGGGCGACGATCTTCACGAACACCCACGAGCGCCGCCGCCGCGAGACCCTGAGCGTGGCCGAGGCGATCGCGCCCCCTGTGACGGGCGCCTAGCGGATGGCTGACCCCTTCGATCGCGACGAAGGCGACGCGGAGCGGCGGGTTCCGCGCGGCTGGGTGCGGCATCCACCCGAGCGGATGCTGATCACTCCGCTGCTCGCCGGCCTCGGCGGCCTCATCGCCTTCTTTACGGTCGTCGCGATCGTCGTCTGGCTCCCCATCCACACCTTCGATCCGCCACCTTCGGACGACTGGACGCCCCTCTCGAGCACGGCGGTGAAAGGCCGGAACCTCTTCGCCTCGAACGGCTGCTATGTCTGCCACTCGGGCTACTCGCGGCCGCAGGACGTCCGGTACCAGAACTACTTCCTCTACCCCAAGGTCTCGCAGCCGGGCGATTTCTGGGGCTCCGATCAGTCCCCGAACCTGCTCGGAACCGAGCGAACGGGCCCGGACCTGTCGCAGGATTCCGGCTGGCATCCCGACGACTGGCAGCGCGCCCACTTCTACGACCCCCGCTTCATGGACCCCCTCTCGCTGATGCCGACCCTGAAGTCGCTCTTCTCGGACAAACAGGTCGAGGAGCTCGTCACCTTCGTCGAGACGCGGAGCGGCAAGTCCGGGCTCCTGCGCTACGCGGGGCAGCTGTACGCGAAGCACATCGTGCTCGTGAACCAGGGCTTCC
>DASXRO010000180.1:0-2251 GCA_036506555.1 Gaiellaceae bacterium | reverse complement strand
GTGAAGCTGCCTTCGTCGGCGAGGCTGGCGATCCGCGCGCGCGCTCGCATCGGGAAGTGGTGGCCGCATTGGGGACAGACGTTGAGGTGCTGCTCCAGCTCGTCGTCGCGGTAGTGCGAGCCGCAGGCCGGGCAGGTGTTCGGGTGCGGCTTTCCGTCCGCTTTGGCTTCCGGCAGCGCGTGTTTGTGCTCGATTGAGACGTCTATACGGGCCGCCATAAGCGCTTGAGTTTAGACCTGTGGGGTCGGGCTGCGGTTACAGGCGCAAGGGTTTCTCGTAGACGACTGCTTCGAACGCCTGGTGCATGCCTGCGCGCTCGTATAGGCGCGTGGCGCCGGTCGGGTTCTCGGCGTCAACGCCAAGCGCGATTCGGTGCTGGCCGCGGGCGTAGAGCTGGCCGAATCCATGCAGCAACAAGGCGAAGCCGAGCCCCCGGCGCCGCCACGGTTTGCGGACCCCGATCGATGCGATCCAGCCGCTGCCGAAGCGTTCCTGGCAGAGAAGGGCTGCGGCGACCTCGTCCCCCTCCTTGACGACGAACCAGAGCGTGGGGTCGAAGCTGCGGCCCTCGCGCCGGGCCCGCCAGTCGATCCCGCGTTCGGGCTCGTGCCCAAACTCCTCGGCGAACGCCTCATCGAGCGTTGCGTGGAAGGACTCCGCCTCGTGCTCGTAGTCGACTGGCTCCGCGCGGAGCCCTGCGGGCCATTCCGCGGGGGGAGGCCGGCCCTCGAGCTCGATCGCCATTCGGTAGAAGTGCCGGAGCGGGCGATACCCACGGCTATCGAGTAGAGCGCGGGCTTGCTCCTCGGCCGCCAGGACCGCGTTGCGGATCGTCTGCATCTTGCGTGACCGTGCTTCTGCCTCCGTGAGCTCGACAATGCGCGTGCCCACGCCGCGGCCGAAGCACCGCGGATGGACGTAGCCGTCCGCGAACGTATGCGCCCCAGTGTGCAGCGCGGCATAGCCGGCCAACTCGCCGTCCAGCTCGAAGAGCCAGGCGTCCCGGTCGAGCTCGAGGTCGTTCCACTCGTCCTGGAGGTCTTCCTCCGTCAACTCGGGCGCGCCGACGAAGTGGGTGTCCATAGCTGCGATCAGCTCGGTCACGGCAGGGGCATCCGCCTCTGTCGGGCGGCGAACGTTCATGCAGGGACGAGCTCGTCGAGGGCGTCGGCCAAGTGATCTAGATCACGAAGCTCGCGGGTGGGCTTCGGCCCGGGTGTCTCGCCGAGGCGGTTGATCCAGATCGAACGCAACCCGAGCTCGTTCGCCGGCACAATGTCGTGGAAGAGGCTGGCGGCCACGTGGACGTGGCCCTCGGGTGGCGTCTGGCTCTGCTCAAAGAAGCGCTCCCAGTGGCGGTGAGCCGGTTTGTAGGAGCCGATCTCGGAGGCGACGATCGCGAGCTCGAAGGGGACGCCGAGGCGGGCCTGCGAAACCTCGATGAAATCGCGGTCGGTATTCGAGAGGATCGCCAGCTTCCAACCACGCTCGCGTGCTTCTTCAAGGGCGGCCGGCACTTCGGGGAACGACTCCCAGTCGGGGAGCGACCGCGCGAGCGCGTCTTCTTCGTCTTCGGGAGCGCGTAGACGGCGCATCGCTTCGGTCAAGACCTCGCGATAGCTGCGCGTGCCGTCGGCCTGGAGCTCAGGCTCGAGCTCGTGATAGCAGGCGAGCTTGTCGTCGGCGTGGTCCTCGCCGAACACGCGCGCGAGCTCGCGGCGAATGCCGCCGTTCCAGTCGATCAGCGTGCCGTAGCAGTCGAACGTCGCCCAGCGCTCCATGTCGCGAGCTTAGTTATGGGTCGACGCACTTCGACACGGTGATAGGGACTGTCCCTAAAAGCGCTCGCGGAGACCTGTCAGGCCTCGAACTTGCGAACCACGATGCAGGCGTTGTGGCCGCCGAAGCCGAACGAGTTCGAGACGCCAACGGTGATGTCGGCCTCGCGCGACTCGTTGGGGATGTAGTCGAGGTCGCACTCGGGGTCCTGCTGCTCGTAGTTGATCGTCGGCGGCAGCACCCCGCGCTCCACGGCGAGCACTGTGAAGACCGCCTCGACGGCGCCGGCGGCGCCGAAGCAGTGGCCGGTCGCGCCCTTCGTCGACGAGACGCCGACCTTCGCCGCGTTCTCCTCGCCCAGAGCCTTCTTGATCACCTTGGTCTCGCTCGCGTCGCCGAGCGGCGTCGACGTCGCGTGCGCGTTCACGTAGCCGACCTCGCTCGGATCGACCCCGCCGTCGGCCAGGGCCAT
>DASXRO010000179.1:0-6342 GCA_036506555.1 Gaiellaceae bacterium | reverse complement strand
CATCGACCCCGACGATCCCGAGGCCCTGGCCGACCTCGTGCTCGCGGGCGTGAACGAGGCGCTTCGCAACGCCCAGGAGCTGATGCAATCGAAGCTCGGCGGGGCGATGGGCGGCCTCAGAGGCCTAGGCCTGCCGGGCCTTTAAAGGAGGGCTCGACGAAAGATCAGCTGTGCCGCCGGAGGCGCGCCGCTCGCCCCAACGCATCCGCGTTCAGAGTGACGGGTCGCCCCGTATCTAACGTCGATACGAGGGCTTCCTGCGTCCTTGCCTCAGAACGAGCGTCCCGTCCCGGCGACGAGCGACCGTCCGTCAACCCCTCCTAGGCAGAATACGAGCGGTGTTCAGCCCGCTCGTCGACAACCTCATCGGCCAGCTCTCGCGCCTTCCCGGCGTCGGGACGCGCACGGCCCAGCGTCTCGCCTTCCACCTGCTTCGTGTTTCGGAGGAGGAAGCGCTCGCGCTCGCCGACGCCATCCGCGAGGTGAAGGCGCGCATCGGCTTCTGCCGCGAGTGCGGCAACCTCACCGAGGAGGAGCTCTGCGTCATCTGCCTCGACGCCCGGCGAGACCACTCGATCATCTGCGTCGTCGAGCAACCGGCAGATCTCCTCTCCGTCGAGCGCACCCACGAGTACCGGGGCGTCTACCACGTCCTCGGCGGTGCTCTCTCGCCGCTCGACGGCGTCGAGCCGCAGCACCTGCGGATCGACGAGCTGCTCGGCCGAGTCGAAAAGAACGGTGTCGAAGAAGTCGTGCTGGCAACGAACCCGAACATGACCGGCGAGGCGACGGCCGCGTATCTTGCCGATCGCCTTCGCGACCGAACGCGCGTGACGCGGCTTGCCAGCGGGCTCCCGGTGGGCGGTGACCTCGAGTACGCGGACGAAGTCACGCTCGGCCGGGCACTCTCCGGCCGGCGCGAGATGTGACCCGCTGGCGGATCGGCCTCGCGGCCGTTCTCGCCCTCGCCCTCGGGCTCCGGCTGTGGGGAATCCGCCACGGCCTCCCCTACATCTACAACAGCGACGAGAGTTCCCACTTCGTGCCCAAGGCGGTGCGGTTCTTCGACGAGGGCTACAACCCGCACTACTTCAAGAACCCGCCCGGGTTCACGTACCTCGTCCACGCGGCCCTTGCCGTCTGGTTCGTGGGCCGGGACGCCGTCGGCGATTTCGCGCGCGACCCGAGCGAGGCGTTCACGGTGGGACGCGTCCTCGCCGCCCTGCTCGGGACGGCGGCGGTCGGGCTCGTCTACCTCGTCGGCGCACGCCTCGGCGACCGGCGTGTCGGGATCGTCGCGGCCGCCGCGATGGCCGTTGCCTTCCTGCCCGTCTTCTACTCCCACCTCGCGCTGAACGACGTGCCGGCCACGGTGCCGCTCACGCTCTCGCTGCTCGGAAGCGCGGGCATCCTCGTGCGGGGCCGACCGCTCGATTACGCCGTCGCCGCGATCGGCCTCGGGCTGGGGGCCGCGACCAAGTACACCGCCGGCATCGCGCTCGTCCCCCTTCTCGCCGCCGCCCTGTTTCAGCTCCGCGCGTCGGGTGACCGCCGGAGCCTGGCGACCGGTCTCGGGATCGCCGCCGCGGCCTCCCTGGCGGCGTTCTTCGTCGCCAACCCCTACGCGCTCATCGACCACGACGCCTTCCGCCACGGGCTGGCGAGCCAGTCGCGGCTGGCGGGGAGGCACAAGCTCGGCCTCACCGAGGAAAGCCCCCTCCGCTACTACCTCTGGACCTCGACATGGGGCCTCGGGTGGGTCCCCGCGATCGCGGCTCTCGGCGGCGCGGTCGTCCTCCTGGTTCGCGACCGCGCGCGGGCTGCACTGCTCGTTGCCGCGCCGCTCCTCTTCCTCGCCTACATGACGACGCAGGAGCGTTTCTTCGGCCGCTGGCTTCTGCCCCTCTTCCCGTTCGCCTGCCTGCTCGCCGGCTACGCGGCCGTGGGAGCCGCCGAGGCCCTGGGGCGCGTGCGGCCGCGGCTGTTCGCGCCCGCTCTGGCCGCCGCCGTCGTCGCGCTGACCGCGCAGGGGCTCGTCTACAGCGTCCACAACGACGTCGTCCTGTCACGCACGGACACGCGCACGCTCGCGCGCGCGTGGATGGTCGAGCACGTGCCCGCCGGCTCGGAGATCGTGCTCGAACCGGCCGTGCCGCTCCGCTGGCTCGACGACGCGGGCGGCCGGCATTGGAAGCGCAACCGCCTCGATCTCGGCGTCGAGGACTATGCGCGGCGGCTCCGGACCAGGTTCGTCGACGAGTACGTCGCGGCGAGGGCGTGCTGGGTCGTGCGGGCGAGCACGGTCTCGGGCCGTGCGTTCACCGAGCCCGAGCGCGTGCCGAACGCAATCGCCTACTACCGCGAGCTCGAGCGCCGCGGGCGCGTGGTCTTCCACGTGAGCCCGTACGGGGTCGATCCCGTCCCGTTCAACTTCGACTGGTCGTTCGACTACTACCCGCTCGCCTACGACCGGCCTGGGCCCGAAATCACCGTCTACAAGCTGCGCGGCGGGGAATGCGGCTGAGGCGCAACCTACAATTCGAGGCCGTGCAGGACACCGCCTACGAGACCGTTCCCGCCGTCGAGTCGGACGAGGCGAAGGCGAGCGTCGGCACGCTCGTGATGAAGTTCGGCGGCACGTCGGTCGCGGATCCGGAGAAGATCCGCCGGGTGGCCGCCCGCCTCGTCGCGGCCAAGCGCTCGGGGCGCGTCGTCGGCGTCGTCTCCGCGATGGGCCAGCACACAGACGAGCTCGTTGCGCTCGCGCACGAGGTCTCGCCGCATCCGAAGCCGCGCGAGCTCGACATGCTCATCTCGGTCGGCGAGCGCATCTCGTGCGCGCTGGTCGCGATGGCGATCTCCGATCTCGGACGGGATGCGATCTCGCTCACCGGCTCGCAGGCCGGAATCGTCACCGACACGGTCCACGGGAAGGCGAAGATCGTCGAGGTGCGCGGCAAGCGGATCCACGAGGCGCTCGACCAGGACAGGATCGTGCTCGTCGCCGGGTTCCAGGGCGTCTCCACCGACTACGACATCACGACGCTCGGGCGCGGAGGCTCGGATACGACCGCAGTGGCCCTCGCCGCCGCCCTCGGCGCCGATGCGTGCGAGATCTACACCGACGTCGACGGCGTCTTCACGGCCGACCCGCGCATCGTCGCGGGCGCGCGCAAGCTGCACGCGGTCAGCTACGAGGAGATGCTCGAGATGGCGGCCTCTGGCGCGCGGGTGCTTGCGCTACGCTCGGTCGAGTTCGCCCGCAACCACGGCGTCAAGCTCCACGTCCGCTCCACGTTCACGGAGGAGGACGGGACGTGGATCATCGAGGAGGACGAGCGCATGCTGGAGAAGGCGATGATCTCGGGCGTCACGCACACGCTGGAAGAGGCCGTCTACAGAGTGGAGGGCGTCGACCGGGCCGACCTCTTCGGCGCGCTCGCCGAGGCCTCCGTCTCGGTGGACACGATCATCCAGACGGACGGTGAGATCCTCTTCTCGGCGCCGCTCGGCGACCGGGCCGAGACAGCGGCCGTGCTCGAGCGGCTCGGTGCGCGCTGGGAGGAGCGCGAGAGCCTCGGCAAGGTGAGCGTCGTCGGCGCCGGGATGAAGAGCCACCCGGGCATCGCCGCGCGCACGTTCTCGCTGCTGCGTGACCTCGGCGTCGAGCCCAAGCTCGTGGCCACCTCCCCGATCAAGATCGCCTTCTACGTTCCGAAGGAGGACGTCGAGCGAACCGTGCAGGCGCTCCACGATGCGTTCGACCTTTCGGCCGCAGTCGCGGAGCGCGGGCATGCCTAGGATCGCCGTCATCGGCGCCACGGGCGCCGTCGGCACCGTGACGCTCGAGCTCCTCGCCGAGCGCGGCTTCGACGACGTACGGGCACTGGCCTCCTCTCGCTCGGCGGGCAAGAGCGTGTCGTTCGGGAGCCGCGGGCTGGAAGTCGCGGAAGCGACCCCTGACCTCCTGGCGGGCGGGGATTTCGACCTCTGCTTCTTCTCCGTGGGCACCGACGCGAGCCGCGAGCTCGTCCCGCCCGCCGTCTCCGGCGGCGCGGTCTGCATCGACAAGTCGGATGCCTACCGACTCGCGGAGGGGATCCCCCTCGTCGTTGCCGGCGTCAACGACGAGGTGCTGAACGGGAACGAGATCGTCGCCAACCCGAACTGCTCCGCGATCCAGCTCGCGTGCGTCCTCAAGCCCCTCCACGATGCGGCCGGGCTCGCAGGCGTCAAGCTCGCCACGTATCAATCGATGTCGGGCGCCGGCGACGCGGGCATCGAGCGCCTGCGCGCCACTCAGCCTATGGAAGCGGATCTCGCGATGGACTGGGAGCTCGACGGGGACGAGTTCACCGAGGAGTCGAAGCTGCGCGCCGAGACGCGCAAGATCCTCGGCTTGGAGGCGTTGCCTATCCAGGCAACGTGCATCCGCGTGCCCGTGCTCATTGGCCACGGCCAGGCGATCTGGGTCGAGACGGATGAGCCGCTCACTCCGGGGGAGGCGAGCGAACTGCTCGACGCCGCGCCGCACGTTCGCCTCGCCGAGTTCCCGACCGCGAAAGACGCGGCCGGCCAGGACGAGGTGCTCGTCGCCCGGATCCGCCCCGACATGACCGACGGCCGCGGCCTCGCGCTCTGGAGCGTGTGCGACAACCTGCGGAAGGGCGCCGCGCTCAACGCAGTCCAGATCGCCGAGGCGCTGCTCGAGCGGCGCCTGCTTCCCGCCTAGACGGGGCGCTCGGGCACGGGCGCCGGCGTGAAGGCTTCCTTCACCTTCCTCCACACGAGCGCCGTGGGGCCCTCCATCACAGGCTGCAGCCCGCCGAGCTCGAGGCGGGCGAGCGCGACATCTCCCTCCCACCTGAGCGGATAGAAGCCGAAGTCGGCGAGGAAATCCGAGGGGAAGATCGTCCGGTGGACGAGGAAGCGCTCGTACGCGCTCGTTCCTTCCGGATAGCGGTAGCCGAAGGTCTCCACCGCCTTGGCACCCTGGTCACGAGCCTCGCCCATCGCCGCGAGGAAGAGGCTCTGCATCACCCACGGAGTGTTCGGGTCGACGAGGTACACGCAGGTGATGAGCACCGCGTCGTCCGAAGGCGGGCCGGCGGGTAGCTCCCACGCCCGCGGAAAGTGCCCCGCCGGGCCGTACTGGATGAAGCCGAGGACGCGATCGGCGTCGCCGAAGTAGAGCGTTCCCCACGCGCCCCAGTCGTCCTCGATCTTCTCCGCCCACTTGCCCTTGGCCGTCAGGCGGCTCCCCCGGGACTGCCAGAAGACGCAGCCGACGCACGGCGGGGGGGCGTGCGCGATCGAAGCCGCTGTTACGGGGTGGAGTCGATATGGCAACGCAGCACGAGCTTAGTAGCCTCCGGCCTCGCAAGGAAGCGAAACGGGACGAAGCTCGTGCCGAGCCCGCGCGAGACGTGGAGCGCGCCTGCGGGCGTTTGGTGCAGACCTTCCCAGTGCCGCGCCTGTAGATGCTCGAGGCGGAGCTTGCCGCGCGGGGTCGGCAGGCAGATCTGTCCACCGTGGAGATGGCCGGCGAGGACGAGGTCGTAGCTCGCGGGCGGAAGCCACTGCGTGACGTCCGGATAGTGGAAGAGGAGGATCCGGAGGTCGGCGGCAGGGTCGGCCAGGCGCTCCAGCGCGCGGTGCTTCCAGTCCATCCGCGGGTGGCCGCCCACGAGCTGCACGCGCTTGCCCCGGATGTCGATGACGACGCTCGAGTCCTCCAGCAGGCCCGCGCCGAAAGCGCGACGGGCCGCGCCTACGTCGTGGTTTCCCAGCACGGCGTAGACGCCGTGTCGGGCTCGAAGACGAGCGACCGCACGCCGCAGCCGCACCTCGGCGCGTTCGCGCGAAAGCAGATCGCCGGTCAGCAGGACGAGGTCGAGGTCGCTCTCGTCTGTCTCGGCCCACGCAATTGCGCGCTCGAGCGTCCTCCCGTTCAGCGACACCGTCCCCAGGTGGAAGTCCGAGAGGTGAAGGATCGTCAGGCCGTCGAGCTCGCGGGGCAGCCGCTCGAGCGGCACCTCGATCTCTTTCAGCTCCACCCACTGGGCCTCGAAGAGCGCCCAGCCCAGCCCCAGCGCGGCCGCCGCCCCAATTGGCTGCAAGATTCGACGTGCTGGAGGCATCTATATTCGTGGAGGGGCAAGCCGGCCCGGTTTCTTAGCCGGGCCGGGCCTTTTAAGGAGATTCCAGCTTCGCGAGGACGGGGTCGAGCGGCACGACGTGGCGCTTGAACTTCAGCTCGGACTCCTCGAGCCCCGCCGCGACACCGACCAGCTGAGAGAGATGCAGGATCGGCATCTGGTAGCGCTTGCCGGTCGTCGCCTC
>DASXRO010000178.1:0-3520 GCA_036506555.1 Gaiellaceae bacterium | reverse complement strand
GGCGCGCGAACCCGCAGACGATGTTCTCGGCCCACAGCTGGTGCACCTCGAGGAACTCGCCGTCGTCGACGACGCGGTCGACGATCCCGCGCATGTCGTAGGGCTTCGTCGGCTCGTCGGGGACGATGGAGTCGAGCTCGGCGTCCTCCCGCCCGATCGGGTCGGACGGCTCGAAGTAGGGAGGCGGGTCGACGTTGTTCTGCGGCAAGAACGAGAGGAGGTAGCGAGCGTCCTCCAGGCACGCCTCCTCGTCGTCGGCGGTGAAGTGGGCGACGCCGGAGCGCGAGGCGTGTGTGGCCGCGCCGCCGAGCTCCTCGAAGGTGACATCCTCGCCGGTGACGGTCTTCACCACCTCCGGACCGGTGATGAACATGTACGAGCTCTCCTTGACCATGAAGATGAAGTCCGTCATCGCCGGGGAGTAGACGGCGCCGCCGGCGGTCGGGCCCATGACGAGCGAGATCTGCGGGATGACCCCGGAGGCCTGGACGTTCCGCCAGAAGATCTCCGCGTAGCCGCCCAGCGAGACGACGCCCTCCTGGATCCTCGCGCCGCCCGAGTCGTTGATGCCGATCACCGGGCAGCCGTATCGGAGCGCCAGGTCCATGACCTTGCAGATCTTCTCGGCGAAGACCTCGGAGAGCGTGCCGCCGAAGACGGTGAAGTCCTGCGAGAAGACGAAGACGCGGCGGCCGAAGATCGTCCCGTAGCCGGTGACGACGGCATCTCCCCAGGGGCGGCGGTCGCTCAGCTGCGGGTTGCGGTGGCGGACGAAGCGGTCGAGCTCGACGAAGCTTCCGGGGTCGAGCAGCTTCTCGATCCGCTCGCGCGCGAGTAGCTTTCCGCGGGAGCGCTGGCGTTCCACGGCCGTCTCCTCGCCGGCGTGGAGTGCCTCCGCGCGCAGGCGCTCGAGCTCTTCGAGCTTCGCTCGCGTCCCCTTCTCTTCCGCCTTCGCCACGCGGCCTATTCTCGTTCAGAATCGAGAGCGATGCGGCCGAGCATGCCGAGCATTCTGCTGCGCCTCGAAGGCCTCGCCGTGCTCGGTGCCGCCATCGCGCTCTACGTAGACGGCGACTATGCGCTCTGGCCGCTCTTCGCGTTCTTCCTCGCGCCAGATTTCTCGTTCGGCGGTTACATCTTCGGCCCGCGTGTCGGCGCCGTCATCTACAACGTGGTGCACACCTACGTCCTGCCGGTGGTGCTGGCAACCGGCTGCTTGCTCAGGGGCGACGGGGGACTCCCTGTCCAGATCGCCCTCATCTGGGCCGCCCACATTGGTGGCGATCGCTTCCTCGGTTATGGGCTCAAGTACCCGACAGAGTTCAAGGACACGCACCTCGGCCGGGTCTAGAGGTCCTCGGGCAGCCGCGAGTACATGATCCCGTCGCGTCGCTCACCGCCGATGTTGAGAAACCGCCGCAGGAGGCCCTCCCGCGTGTATCCCGCCTTCTCGGCCACTCGCTGGGAGGCAACGTTGCCGGGCTCCGCAGTCAGCTGGACGCGCACGAGTCTCTGGTCTTCGAGAGCCCAGCGAGTGATGACGCTGAGAGCCCTGGTCGCCACCCCGCGGCCCCGCGCTTCGCGCCTCACCCAGTAACCCACCTCCCCGACCCCTTCCGTCGGAAGGCGCAGGCCGATGCCGCCGAGGAGCTCTCCGCTGCGCTTGTCCGTCACCGCGAAGGCGGTTTCCGTCCTCGAGCGCAGGAACTCTCTGGCGTGTTCTTCGGTGTACGGGAACGGAATCCGCGTCCAGCGGGAAATCTCGCGGTCGTTCAGCGCGGCAACCAGCGCGGGAATGTCCTCGTCCGTGTAGGGGCGGAGGACGACTTCGTCGTCTTCGAGCTTCACGGCGCGAGGTGCGCGTCATACGTGCCGAACTCCTCGCGCAGGGCGTTGCACACCTCGCCTACGGTGCACATCGCAGCGAGGGCTTCGCGCATCGGGCCGAGAAGATTCTCCTCCCCACGGGCCGTCGCCCGGACTGCGGCAAGGGCCGCCTCGGCCGCGTCAGCGTCCCGCTCGGCACGCACCGCTTCAGTGCGCTCGACCTGGCGCCGCTCGGCCTCGGGATCGAGCGCATGGAGCTCGATCGCCTCCTCGTCGGCCTCGGCGAAGCGGTTGACGCCGACGATCACCTTCTCGCCGGCCTCGACCTGCCGCTCGTGCTCGAAGGCCGCCTCCTCGATCTCATGCTGGGTGAAGCCCAGCTCGATCGCCTCGACCGCGCCCCCGAGCTCGTCCACCCGCTCGATCAGCTCCCACGTGCGCTCCTCGAGCTCCCGTGTCAGGGCCTCGAGGAAGTAGGCGCCTCCGAGCGGGTCGGCAGTGTCGGTCCCCCCAGCCTCGTGGGCGAGGATCTGCTGGGTTCGGAGCGCAATCCGTACCGACCTCTCAGTCGGCAGGGCGAGCGCTTCGTCGAAGGCGTTCGTGTGGATCGACTGCGCGCCGCCGCACACCGCGGAGAGCGCCTGCACCGCGACACGGACGATGTTGTTCTCGGGCTGCTGCGCCGTGAGCGTCGAGCCGCCGGTCTGCGCGTGGAAGCGAAGCGCCTGCGCCTTGGGATTCGTCGCGCCGAATCGGTCGCGCATGATGCGCGCCCACAAGCGCCGCGCCGCGCGGAACTTGGCCACCTCCTGGAAGAAGTGGTTGTGCGCGTTGAAGAAGAACGAGAGCCGCGCGCCGAACTCGTCCGGCGAGAGGCCGGCGTCGACGGCAGCCTGGCAGTAGGCGATCCCGTGCGCGAGCGTGAAGGCGAGCTCCTGCACGGCCGTCGATCCCGCCTCGCGGATGTGGTAACCCGAGATCGAGATCGTGTTCCACCTCGGAAGCCGCTCGTGGCAGTACGCGAAAAGGTCCGTAGTGATCCGCATCGACGGCTTCGGCGGGAAGATGTAGTTCCCGCGCGCCGCGTACTCCTTGAGGATGTCATTCTGGACGGTGCCGCGCAGCTCCGTGCCCGGGACGCCCTGCTTTTCCGCGACGAGCTCGTAGAGAAGGAGGAGCGGCGCGGCCGGGGCGTTGATCGTCATCGACGTCGAGACCTCGCCCAGCGGAATCTGGTCGAAGAGCAGCTCCATGTCGGCAAGGGAGTCGATCGCCACGCCGGCGCGGCCGACCTCGCCGGCCGCGCGAGGGTCGTCCGAGTCGTAGCCGAGCTGGGTCGGAAGGTCGAAGGCGACGGAGAGCCCCGTCTGGCCGCGCTCGAGCAGGTAGCGGAAGCGCGCGTTCGTCTCTTCGGCCGAGGCGAAGCCCGCGTACTGGCGGATCGTCCACGGCCGGCCGCGGTACATGTCCTTGTAGGGGCCGCGCGTGAACGGGAACTCGCCCGGCCGCTCGAGCGAGAGCTTGGCGACGTCCTCCTCGGTGTAGACCGGCTTGACCTCGATGCCCGAGTCGGTCTCGCGACGGTCTTCGGCTGTCGCCATGGCGCTTAGGCTATCCGCGTGCGCGTGAGAGTGAGGCTCTTCGCCGGGCTGCGCGAGCGGGCCGGCTCGGGGGAGCGGGAGGTCGAGCTCCC
>DASXRO010000177.1:0-7038 GCA_036506555.1 Gaiellaceae bacterium | reverse complement strand
ATGCATGGCGCAGGACGTCGAGGCCGGTACGGGCGCGGCCGTTTCCTGCTTCGCCGACCGTGTCGCCGAGTCGGTCGACCGCAAGCGGAGCCAGCTCCTCGTCGGGCTCGACCCGCGGCCGGAGCTCCTGCCGGTCGAGCTTCGCGGGGAGACGCACATCAGCCGCGCGGCCGCGGCAGACGCATGCGCGCGCTTCTGCCGCGGACTCGTAGACGCTGTCTCCCCGTACGTCGTCGGGGTGAAGCTCCAGCTCGCCTTCTTCGAGGCGCTCGGCGCCGACGGCGCCCGCGCGTTCGAGGACGCCTGCACGTACGCGCGCGCGGCGGGCCTGTTCGTCATCGCCGACGGCAAACGGGGTGACATCGGCTCGACGGCGCGCGCCTACGCGGACGCCTACCTCGAACAGCGGGAAGGCGCCGAGCCGCCGGTCGACGCGCTCACGGTGAACCCGTATCTCGGCAGCGACTCGATCGAGCCCTTCATTGCCGCCTGCCGTCGCTCCGGCACCGGTTTCTTCTGCGTCGTCAAGACGACGAATGCGGGCAGCGCGGACATCCAGGACGTGGCGCTCGCGGACAACCGGCCGCTCTGGCAGCACGTCGCAGAGCTCGTGAACGAGTGGGGCGAGGGGCTGGTCGGCGAGCGCGGCCTGTCGAGCGTCGGCGCCGTCGTCGGTGCGACGTATCCCCGCGCTGTGGCCGAAGCGCGGCGGCTCATGCCGCAGGCGATCCTCCTCCTGCCGGGGATCGGCGCCCAGGGCGCCACGCCCGCAGATGTCGCACGCGCCTTCACCAGCGGGCCGGCGAGCGCCCTCGTCTCGGTCTCCCGCTCGGTGATCTACGCGTTCCGCGTCGACGGCGCGGACTGGCGCAAGGCCGCCGCGGCCGAGGCGGCGCGCCTGCGCGGCGAGGTCTGGTCGGTCTCAGGGTGGTAGAGCCCGAGCAACGTCGCGCGTGGGCGGCGCGGCTCGTCGCCCCCGTCGCGTTCTTCGCGGCCGCGACGGTGCTCATCGTCCTGATCGAGACGGGGTTGAACAGCGGCTCCAACTCGACCACCACACCGGCAACGCCAACGCTCTCGACCCCCACGGGCACCGCCCCGACGACGACCGGCAAGGCGAAGAAGAAGCTCTACCGGGTGCGGCGCGGCGACACGCTCGAGTCGATCGCGGCGAAGTTCGACACGACGGTGGACGACCTCCTGCAGCTCAACCCGAACGTCGACCCGCTCGCACTCTCACCGGGCCAAAAGATCCGCGTTTCCTAGCTAAGAGCCCATCCCGAAATGAGCTCTCACTTCTCCCGACGCGCCGCGCGCACGGCGTGGACGCCGGCGAGCGCGATCGTCATGAGCGGGTTGCCTAGGGAGCGCACTCGCACGGCGCCAGCATGAAGCTCCCGCTCACGGCGCGGGATCATGAGGTTGCGCGGCGCGCTGCCGAGCGAGAGGACGCGCTCGCGTCCCGTGCGCTCGTTCCCCGTCCAGAGAAAGAGGCGCGTGGGACGAAGCTCGAAGCCGAAGGCCGAGCCGAGCTGTACCTCGAGCTCCCGCTCGCGCCCCCGCACTCGGGCCGGGCTCTGCCGTCGCTCGATGCGGCTCATCCCACCGCCGACTCTATACGCTGGCCTGCCGTGCGGCGCCTGGCGCTTCTCCTCCTGCTCGCAGCCCTCGTCCTGGCCGCCCCGTCCGTTTCCCGGGCCGATGATCCGCCTACGACGCACGCGCGGGCCGTCCTCGTCGCAACGGGCTCCGGAGAGATCCTCTACGAGCGTGGCGCCGACCGGCGCCTCCCCATGGCGAGCATCACCAAGCTGATGACGGCGCTCCTCACTATCGAGCGAACGAAGCCGGACAAGATCGTCACGGTTCGTGGCCCGGCTCCATCGATCGGCGAGTCGACGTTCAACCTGCGGCCGGGCGAGCGCCTCCGTGTGCGCGAACTGCTCACCGCCGCGCTGGTGCAGAGCGCCAACGACGCCGCCTATGCGCTTGCCAGCTACTTGGGGAGGGGAAAGGTGGGCACGTTCGTTCGCCTGATGAACAAGCGTGCCGCCGAGCTCGGCCTCCGGCACACTCACTACGTCCGGCCCGACGGGCTCGACGCGCCCGGGCACTACTCCTCGGCGCGCGACATCCTCGTGCTCGCGCGCAAGGACATGGAGTACCCCGTCTTCCGCCGCATCGTGCGCCGCCGCGGCGGCGTGGTCGCCGGACGCCAGCTGTACGCGTGGAACGACCTCCTGAAGACGTATCCCGGCGCCGTCGGTGTCAAGACGGGTCACACGGACCTGGCCGAATGGTGCGAGGTCGCCGCGGCCGAGAGGAACGGCGTCACGATCTACGCCGTTGTCCTGGGCAGCCCGAGCCGGGCGCGGAGAAACGCCGACCTGGCACACCTTCTCGACTGGGGCTTCGGCCACTACGGGCCCGTCGAGCTGATCGTGCCGGGGCGAACCTACGCCACGGCAGAGATTCCGCTTTCCGACTCCCGCGTTCCGCTCGTTGCCGCGCGGGGAGCGAGCCCGGTGGTTCGCCTCGGTCGGCCGCTCGTCGAGCGGGTCGCCGCCCCAGGGCGGCTCGAGCCGCCGATAGCGCGCGGCCAGCGAGTCGGCGAGATTCGCGTCTACGACGGGACGCGGCTCATTGCGCGCCGCCGGCTGGTGGCCGCCGTCGCGGTCGAGGAGCCCACCCTCGGCCACAGGCTTGGCTGGTACGCTGGACGCGCGCTCGACGAGGCCGCCGACATGCTTGCGAGCCTGTCCCCCTTCTGATGATCGTCTCCGTCACGCTCAACGCCGCTGTCGACAGGACGTTGCTCGTCCCCAACTTCCAGCTCGGCCAGCGGCACCGGGCGAGCGTCGGCTTGCAGAGCGCGGGCGGCAAGGGCATCAACGTCGCACGTGCGCTCAAGCGCCTCGGCGTCCCCGTCGTCTGCACCGGACTGGCCGGAGGCCGGAACGGGCTCCTCCTCGTCGAGGAGCTGACCCAGGAGGGCATCCTCAACGACTTCGTCCGCATTCGCGGCGAGTCGCGCACGTCGACTGCCGTGCTCGATCCCACGTCGAACGCCTACACGGAGATCAACGAGTGGGGGCCCGAGGTGGCCGACGACGAGCTCGAGACGCTTCGTGAGAAGCTCGCGTACCTGACGCAAGGCGCGGAGTTCGTAGTCTTCGCCGGCTCTCTTCCTCGCGGTGTCGAGGCGGATTTCTACGCTGAGATGATTCGCGACGCGGCCCGTCACCACCATCTCGCCGTGATCGATGCGGAAGGGGATCCTCTGCGTCTCGGGGTGGCCGCCGAGCCGTACCTCGCGTCGCCCAACCTCCGCGAGGCGGAGGCGTTGGCGGGGCACGAGTTCGTCGACGAGGAGGATCTCGCCAGCGGCCTCGACGAGCTCGCGGCTCTCGGCGCGCGCAACGTCCTCATCACCCGTGAGACCGGCTGTTACGCGCTCCTGCGCGAGGATCGAAACGAGGTGCGACTGCGGGCGCAGGCGCCCCAGCTCGAGCCGGTCTCGACCATCGGCGCGGGCGATTCACTGCTGGCCGGCTTCCTTGCGTCGCGCGTCGCCGGCCGCTCGTTCGAGGACGCCGTGCGGAGCGCGGTCGCCGTGGGCGCGGCGTCGGTGCTCGAGCCCGGTCCGGGCCGTTTCGACCCTCGCGAGGCGAGCCGCCTGACCCCGCTCGTCAGGATCGACCGCCTCGAACGCGTCGTCTCTTAGAGCCATGACCGGGGTCTGACCCCTGTCATGGCTCGAACGGCCGGGGCCAACTCGGCCGCTGGATTGCCGCAAACGCGCGCGGTTGCGTGGGGATACCGTCCCGCTCGGCCGTGGCGGCGTCTGACCCTGTCGTGTCTCGGTTGGACATGCCCGGGGTCTGACCCCAGCCGTGTCTCGATAGGACGAGAGATTTGGGGCGTCGCGGGCGGTTGGTACGATCGGCGGGAATGAGCGTCGAGCTGCGTCCCGAGGAGATCGAGCGGCTCCTCGCGCTCGAGCAGAAGTTCGCCAAAGAGGGACTCACGTTCGACGACGTTCTGCTCGTTCCGGCGGAATCGGCCGTTCTCCCCAACGAGGTCTCGACGAGAACCCGCCTGACCCGTCAGATCGAGCTCGAGATCCCGATCGTGTCCGCCGCCATGGACACGGTGACCGAAGCCCGCATGGCGATCGCACTCGCCCGCGAAGGCGGCATCGGCGTCGTCCACCGCAATCTCTCCGTCGAGGCGCAGGCTGCGGAGATCGACAAGGTCAAGCGTTCCGAGGCCGGAATGATCGTCGAGCCGGTGACCCTTCGCCCGCGCGATCGCGTCGCCGACGCCCTCGCGCTCATGGAGACGTACCGCATCTCGGGCGTTCCGATCACCGACGAGAACGAGCGCCTGGTCGGCATCCTCACGAACCGGGACCTCCGCTTCGAGGACGACACCTCGCGGCCCGTCTCCGAGCTGATGACCAGCGAGAACCTCATCACCGTGCCGGTCGGGACGACGCTCGAGGAGGCGCGCGCCGCCCTCCATCACCACAAGGTGGAAAAGCTCCCGGTCGTCGACGACGAAGGCCGCCTCAAGGGGCTCATCACCGTGAAGGACATCCAGAAGCGAACGCAGTACCCGCTCGCCACCAAGGACGAGCAGGGACGCTTGCGGGTCGGTGGCGCGGTCGGCACGGGCGCAGAGGGAATGGAGCGCGCGGAGGCCCTTGTCGCAGAGGAGGTCGACGTCCTGGTCGTCGACACCTCGCACGGGCACTCGCAGGGCGTGCTCGAGATCGTGCGCGAGCTCAAGGGCCGCTACGACGTCCCGGTCGTCGCCGGGAACGTGGCCACGCCCGAGGCAACCGAGGCGCTCATCGATGCCGGCGCGGACGGCGTCAAGGTGGGCATGGGCCCCGGGGCGATCTGCACCACACGCGTCGTGGCCGGCATCGGCGTCCCCCAGATCACGGCCGTCTACGACTGCGCGCAGGTTGCCGGGCGCCACGACGTTCCCCTGATCGCCGACGGCGGCGTGAACTTCTCCGGGGACATCGCCAAGGCGATCGCCGCCGGCGCCGACTCGGTCATGGTCGGCGGCCTGCTCGCGGGCGTCGACGAGAGCCCCGGCGAGGTCGTCTTCCACCAGGGCGAGCAGTTCAAGGAATACCGCGGCATGGGATCGCTGGGAGCCATGCGCGAGCGCTACTCGAGCGACCGCTATTTCCAGGCGGACGTGGAGGAGATCGCCAAGCTCGTCCCGGAGGGGATCGAGGGCCGGGTCGCCTACAAGGGGCCGCTTCGCAACGTCGTCCACCAGCTCGTGGGCGGCCTCCGGCAGGCGATGGGCTACTGCGGCGCCGCAAGCATCGAGGAGTTGAAGCAGGCGCGCTTCGTGCGCGTGACCGCGGCGGGGATGCGGGAGAGCCACCCGCACGACGTCGCCATCACCAGGGAAGCGCCCAACTACAGGCCTGGGAGCTGATGGGCGAGGTCGTTGCGCTCCCGGTCGCCGACGAGACGCCCGAGGAGCGTCCTGTCCTCGTTATCGACTTCGGCGGGCAGTACTCGCAGCTGATCGCGCGGCGGGTGCGCGAATGCCGGGTCTACTCGGAGCTCGTCCGCCACGACGCGCCTGCGCAGGCCCTGCGTGCGAAGCGGCCCCGCGCGCTCATCCTCTCGGGTGGTCCGGCGTCTGTGTATGCGGAGGGTGCGCCGTCCGTCGACCCCGGAGTGTTCGACCTGGGCGTGCCTGTGCTCGGGATCTGCTACGGGATGCATCTCATGGCACAGGAGCTCGGCGGGCGCGTCGAAAAGACCGGTGTGTCCGAGTTCGGACGGCGGGAGCTGAGGGCCGAGGAAGGCGCTCTCTTCGCCGGCCTTCCGTCCGAGCAGGAATGCTGGATGAGCCATCGCGACTCGGTGACCGCGGCGCCCGCCGGCGCACGCGTGGTCGCCGGCTCTCCGTCGACGCCGATCGCCGCCTTCGAGGATCCCGAGCGCGGGCTGTACGGCGTCCAGTTCCATCCCGAGGTCGTGCACACGCCGCACGGCACGGAGATCCTTAAGAACTTCCTCTACCGCGTGGCGGAAGCGCCGCCGGTCTGGACTGCGGCCACGGTCATCGAGGAGGAGACGGCCAGGATCCGCGCCCAGGTCGGGACCCAGCGGGTCATCTGCGGGCTCTCGGGCGGGGTCGACTCGGCCGTGGCTGCCCTCCTCGTGCACAAGGCGGTCGGCGACCAGCTCACCTGCGTCTTCGTCGACCACGGGCTCTTGCGCAAGGAGGAAGCCGTCCAGGTCGTAGAGACCTTCGACCGCCACTTCCACGTTCCGCTCGTCCACGTGGACGCGCGCGAGCGCTTCCTGTCCCGGCTCGCGAGTGTGACCGATCCCGAGGAGAAGAGGAAGATCATTGGCGAGGAGTTCATCCGCGTCTTCGAGGAGGAAGCGACGCGACTCGGGGCGATTCGCTACCTCGTCCAGGGCACCCTCTATTCGGACGTGATCGAGTCGGGCGGCACCGCCGGGGTCGCGGAGACGATCAAGTCCCACCACAACGTCGGCGGGCTTCCCGAGGTGATGGACCTCGACCTCGTCGAGCCTCTGCGCATGCTCTTCAAGGACGAGGTGCGCCGCGTCGGCGAAGAGCTCGGCCTCCCGGACGAGATGGTGTGGCGCCATCCCTTCCCCGGCCCCGGACTTGCCATCCGCATCATCGGCGAGGTGACCGAGGAGCGGCTCGAGATCCTCCGCGAAGCGGACGCGATCCTGCTCGAGGAGGTGCGCCGTGCGGGTCTCTACCGCGACCTTTGGCAGTGCTTCGCCGTCCTGCCGGCCATCCGCTCGGTCGGCGTCCAGGGCGACTCACGCACCTATGCCCACCCGATCGTCATCCGCGCAGTGACGTCCGAGGACGCGATGACGGCCGATTGGGCGCGCCTGCCTTACGACCTGCTCGAGACGATCTCGAGCCGCATCATCAACGAGATTCCCGGCGTGAACCGCGTCGCGCTCGACCTCTCCTCGAAGCCGCCGGCGACGATCGAATGGGAATAGG
>DASXRO010000176.1:0-2955 GCA_036506555.1 Gaiellaceae bacterium | reverse complement strand
ACGCCGGCGGCCTTGCCGACCTCCTCCACGGCCACCTGCAGAACGGCGTCCAGGTCGAGCTCGGAGCGGACTCGCCGCGATACCTCGGCGACAAGGCGCTCGCGGTCTAGAGCAGCCTGCAGCGCCTCGTCGGAACGGGTGCGCCCGAGCGCGAGCGCCGTCTCGTTCGCGAGGTCGACCATCAGCTCCATCTCACCTGAGGAGAAGAGACGCGGCTCGATCGATGCGACTGCGAGCACGCCCGTGCAGCGGCCCTCGGAGACGAGCGGGACGAAGGCTGCACTGCGCGCGCCGACCGCATTCGCGATCTCACGGTTGATGTTGGCGGCGGAGGGGACGTCGAAGACCGCGAACGGGGTACGTTCGCGCACAACGGTGACGATGGCGCCCGTGTCCTCGTCGAGGTCGAGGGAGACGGCCTTCCACCAGGCTTCGTCGACGCCACGCGAAGCGAAGCCGCGCGCCCGCCTGGCCTCCTCGTCGACGACGGCGAGCATCGCTTTCTCGATCCGGAGCACGTGCTCGAGCTCCTCGAAAAGGTGAGCGGCGGCCTCATGACCCGTTCCCGTCCGCGTGAGAGCGGTCGAGAGCCGCGAGATCGAATCCGCCCCGCGCCGGCGCTCTGCGGCCTGCTCTTCCGCCTCGCGGACCCGCGAGCCGGCCTGGACGAGAAGGCTCCGCTCGCGCCAGCGGGCAATGAAGACGATGGCAGGCAGGAACGCGAGCACGATCAGCGCGAAGACGGGCCAGGGAGTCACCCCGCCGAGGAACTCGTCGTCGTTCAGCTTGGAGCCTCCGACAAGAGCGGCGAGGCCGCCGATCAGCAGGAACAGGCTCCAGACACCGAAGCCGAGCCACGAGAAACTCGGGGCCCGCCAGAGCGGCCGCACGAGAGCCAGAGCCACTCCCAGATACAGCGCCGAGAGGAGGAGCAACGGGCCGGCCTCGAGCAGGAGTACGCGAGCATGGTGATCCACTGGGCACCCGTGATGATAGGCCTGCTTCCAGGGCCCGTCGAGGAATCCGGCCAGGGTCCTGTGGCTTTCAAAAATGGGCCGAAGGACCTATTGGCATCCGGGGAAGCCCTCGATAGCGTGCAGCCACTGGGCGATGCGAACCGCGGCATTGTGTCCCTGGCCTGTACGCCGCGGTGAGCAAATCTGGGAAGGCCCGCCGCGCTTACCCCCCCGAGCGGCGGGTCTTCTCGTTTAACGACAGCGGCCGAGACAGCGGCTAGGCGTCTACTGACGCCTCGTTCGGAGGCGCTGGCTAGCATGGCCGGAGGTGGTCAAGCGGGTCGTCCTCGCCTCGCCCAGAGGCTACTGCGCCGGTGTCGAGCGGGCCGTCGAGATCCTCGAGCGGGCGCTCGAGCTGCACGGGTCGCCCGTCTACGTCCGCAAGCAGATCGTTCACAACGCCCACGTTGTCCGCGATTTCGAGCAGCGCGGGGCAATCTTCGTGGAGAGCGAAGAGGAGGTACCGCCTGGTGCCGCGCTCGTCCTGTCCGCGCACGGCGTCGCGCCTCAGGTGCACACGAATGCACGCGCTCGCAAGCTCGAGACTGTCGACGCGACGTGCCCGCTCGTCTCGAAGGTACACGCCGAGGCTCGTCGCTTCGCGGCACGGGGCTTCACGCTCTTCCTCGTCGGTCACGCTGGTCACGAGGAGGTCGAAGGGACGATGGGCGAGGCGGCGGACTCGATCCTGCTCGTGGAGACGTGCGCCGATGCCGAGCGGATCCAGCCGCCCCAAACCGAGCGTCTCGCCTACATCACTCAGACCACCCTTTCGGTCGACGACACACGCGAGATCGTGGACGTCCTCCGTCGCCGTTTCCCCGAGATCCAGGCGTCGAAGAAGGAGGACATCTGCTACGCGACGACGAACCGCCAGCGCGCCGTCAAGCGGCTCCTGGGAGGCGTCGACCTCCTACTCGTGATCGGCTCCCGGAACAGCTCGAACTCCAACCGCCTCGTGGAGGTCGCCCGGGCGCGCGGCGTGGACGCTCACCTGATCGACGACGAGAGTGAGATCGAGGAGGCTTGGCTCGAGGGGGTCGAAACCGTCGGGGTGACCTCGGGAGCCTCTGCGCCGGACTCACTCGTCCAGCGGGTCGTCGGGTGGTTCCGGGAACGCGGGGTGACGGAGGTGGACGAGCTCGAGGCTCCGGCCGAGAACGTCTTCTTCGCGGTGCCGGTCGCTCTTAGAGCTCGTTCCAAAATGAGAGCTGTGCCGCCGGAACGTGCTGTGCGGCGCGAGGCGGCGTCCTCGGTCGCGCCCACGCATCCGCGTTCAGAATGACACGGCGCTCCCTGCGTCCTGGCCTCGCATCCGCCCATCGCCCCCCGGCGACGAGCCCCATTCTGAAACGAACTCTTAGACTCACCAGCTCGTAGCGGACTGCTCCCCTGCCGGACGGCCGCGGCGCGTGAACAGGTGCACGACGAGACCGTCTCCAGAGAGACCGGCGACGAGCCGCCCCTCTGCCGCAAATCCGACGCCTCCGCCGAAGGTGCCGACCGGGACGAGGAACGAGGACTCGAGCCGACCGTGACGCCAGATCTCGATTCCGTCCGCGGCCTCGCCCGGGCGCGGGAACCCGTAGATCGCGACTACGAGAGTCCCGTCCTCGTCGGCGGCGAGGTGGGCAATCGAGAAGAGAGCTCCGGGCAGAGGCGTCGGAAACGCCTCCGCGATCTGGCTGGGACTCAGGTGCTCGCGCCCGTTCAGGAGGACCCGGTTGTGAATGGTCTCCCCGGCCGCCGCGAAGCCGGACGACGTCAGCGGGTGCACGATCCGTTCCTTGGGAGGCGCCGGGGTCGCTGCACCGCCCGCCGACGTGGGCGCGCGCGTCCGAAAGGCGTCGGCCGTCGCGAGCGCGGTCAGAGCCAGCACCGCGATCACGACAAGCTTCGTCATTCCTGCTTCCGCACGGCGAGCGAGTCGCCGACCTCG
>DASXRO010000175.1:0-5571 GCA_036506555.1 Gaiellaceae bacterium | reverse complement strand
GTGCGTGATCCCGTCGAGCCAGTCCTCCACCGGCGAGGCGAAGTTGTACGTCGGGCGCCCGTCCGCGCGCACGGCGACGAGGTCCTCGAGCTTCTCGTTGGGATACTCGATGCGCCCGCGAATGAGGTCCTCCCACGCCGTGGTGCCCTCGTCGGGCATCCGGATCCGGATCGCGCCCTCGTCCTCGTAGGCATGGCCTTCGGCGACGAGACGCTGCGCTTCCTCCTTGCAGCGCTCCATGCGGTCGAGCTGGAAGGTGGTAGGCCCGTCCCAGTCGAGCCCGAGCCAGCGGAGCGACTCCTCGATCTGCTCGGTCGCCTCGGCCACCTCCCGGCTGGTGTCCGTGTTCTCGATCCGGAGGAGGAACTCGCCGCCCTCGTGACGGGCGAAGAGCCAGTTGAAGAGCGCGGTGTGGACGCCTCCGATGTGGAGGAGCCCGGTCGGGCTCGGCGCGAAGCGGACTCGGGGAGGCACGCGGGCGGTGAGGCCGGCTACCTCGCCGGCATGCCGGCACGCGAAAAGCGAGCTCGGCAAGGACGCAGGGAGCCCGGGTATTGAATGAAATACCCGGGCGACTGAGGACGCCGCCGGGCGACGCTTTGCAGCCGCCGGGGGCCGATGGAGGTGGCCGGTCGCACCGCCGATATGGTAGTCCGGTGATCGCGGGCGCCCACGTCTCGACCTCGGGCGGGATCCATACCGCCGTCGACCGGGCCGAGGCGATCGGGGCCGACGCGATGCAGATCTTCACGCAGAGCCCGCGCACCTGGCGCCCGACGAACCACGACCCGGCCAACTTCGAGCGCTTCAAGGAGCGACGCGCCGAGACGGGGATCGACGGCGTCGTCTGCCACGCCCTCTACCTCGTCAACCTCGCGGCCACCGACGACGACGTCTACGAGAAGTCGGTTGCCGCCCTTCTGAACACCGTCGACGTGGGCTGCGCGATCGAAGCCGACGGCGTCGTCCTCCACGTCGGCTCGCACCTGGGCGCGGGCTTCGAGGCCGGCCTCGAGCGTGCCGTGCCCGCCCTGGAGCAGGCGCTCGAGCGCTGCTCGGAGCCGACCTGGCTCCTGATCGAGAACTCGGCGGGGGCCGGTGGCACGATCGGCCGCTCGGTGGACGAGCTCGCCGTCCTCGTCGAACGCCTCGGCCGCCATCCTCGAGTCGGCATCTGCCTCGACTCCTGCCACCTCTGGGTCTCGGGCACCGACGTCACCGATCCGGGGGCGCTCGATGCCTGCCTCGACGAGGTGGACGAGCGCATTGGGCTCGAGCGGCTACGCGCCCTGCACGTGAACGATGCGGCGGCCGAGCTCGGCTCGAACCGCGACCGCCACGCGAACATGGGCGAGGGAGTCATGGGCGAGAAGCTCGGCGTGTTCCTCGCGAACCCGCGCCTGCAGGGGCTGCCGACGATCCTCGAGGTGCCCGGTAAGAACGGCCACGGCCCGGATGCCGACGAGGTGCGCAAGCTCAGAGAGCTGCACGCCAGATGGATGAAGAAACCGCCGGTTAGACGGTCTGGGTCTCGTCCACGACGCGGAACGAAGGCTGCTCGCGGGGGATCTCGAAGAACTCGGGATTGACACAGCCGAGATCATCGGTCCGGTTCTCGTAACAGCTCGCCACCTCGGCCTTGCACATGGGGAGCGGCTGGCGCACGGACTTGACCGCGCCGAAGCCGCCCTTACGCCCTTGCGCCTCACGCAGGGCGTCCAGGTCGATCTCGACGTCGTAGACCTTCTGCATGCAGCCGATGTAGGTCCGCCCCCACTCCTGGTAGGCGTAGACGAACGGGCAAGAGCGCGCGATGCACGCGGCGGGGTAGACGACCTTGTCGCAGTGCACTCTGCAACGGCGGCACTCGGTCTCGTCCTGGGGCCGCAGGGGAAGCTCTTGCACGATCGGCAAGCGCTGTTGCATTGCTGTGGATTGTGCGGGACCTGTGAAAAGCCCGCAAGACTTGACATCACGCGAGGTCGGGTGTAGGCCCGCGACGGGGGCTAGGTCTCGCCGTTCAGGCGACGCACGACGTTCAGGACGTCTATCGGCGTGAAGGCCTCGTAGTCGGGATCGAGGCCGCGCTCGTCGTCGTCCGCCCGGAACCAGAAAGCCTGAACAGTCGTCATGCCGAGCTGCTTCGCTCCGCGGACATCCTCGTAACGGCGATCGCCGACGAAGAGAGCACTCGCGGGCTCGATGCCGAGCGCCTCGAGCGCGGCGGCGAAGATCGCCTCGTGGGGCTTGCGCTTCCCCACCTCGGACGAGAAGACGGCGACGTCGAGCCGCTCGGCCAAGCCCATCCGCTCGAGGTCGCGGTGCAGGAGCCAGCCCGGGTCGAACGCATTCGACACGAGCCCGGTCCTGAGGTTGCGGTCGCGAAGGGATTCGAGCAGCGCGTGCGTGGAGTCTCCGAGCTGACGGGCCGGCTCCCAGGCGGCATGCTCCGCCTCGAGGAAGCGGCCGAGCTCTTCCTCGGAGAGCTCGACGCCGAAGCCGGCGAGCAAGTCGCGGACCATGCCCGGGTACTCGACCTCGTCCACGGAGCCGGGCACCCAGAGCAGGGGCTCGTAACGCTCGCGGAAGCGGGCGGCCGTGTCGCGGTGGCCCGGCAGGTCGTCGCGACCGAGCGTCGCAAGGCCGGCCTCCCAACCCGCCTCGAGGAGCGCGTCGTCGTAGGCGAAGTGGAAGAGCGTGTCGCCCCAGTCGAAGAGGACCGCCTCGATCACTGAGACGCAACGTTAGGGTCCGCGCCCCGTGGTCCGCAAAACGCTCTACGCCCTGCTCGCCCTCGGCCCGCTGGTCGTCGTGCTCGACCGGGCCGGTGTCGGGGACATCACGCTCTTCTCTGTCGCCGCGCTCGCGCTGATCCCGCTCGCGTGGTTGATCGGCGAGGCAACGGAGCAGGCGGCCCACCACACAGGGCCCGGGATCGGCGGCTTTCTCAACGCCACCTTCGGCAACGCCCCTGAGCTCATCATCGCGCTCTTCGCTGTTGCGGACGGCCTCACGGAGGTCGTGCGCGGGTCTCTCACGGGAAGCGTGGTCGGCAATCTCCTGCTCGTCCTCGGCTTCTCGCTCGCCTTCGGCGGGCGCGGAGCGATCGACCGTGAATCGAGTCTCACGTCCCTGGCGCTTGTCGGGCTCGCGGCCGCGCTCTTCCTCATCCCCGCCATACCGAGCTGGAGCGGAGACCCCGACCGCCACACGATCGCGGTCGCCTCGTTGCCCGTCTCCTGCGTGCTGCTCGTCGTCTACGCCGGCGTGACCTGGCTTGCACTGCGACGGCACAGGAGGATGCACATCGCCGCCGAGCCCGTGGGGACGGCGGCGTGGTCGCTTCCGCTCGCGCTCGGCGTGCTGACGGCCGCGACCGCAGTGACCGCCTTCGTCGCGGAGATCCTCGTCCACTCGCTCGAGGCGTTCGCCGAGCGCGCCCACCTGAGCGACTTCTTCGTCGCCGCGGTGATCGTGGCGATTGTCGGCAACGCGGCCGAGCACGGGGGTGCCGTCGTCGTGGCCTACCGCGGGCGGATCAAGCTCGCGGCCGAGATCGCCCTTGCCTCAAGCGCGCAGGTGGCGGTGTTCCTCATCCCCGCCGTCGTGCTCCTCGCCTGGGCCATCGAGCCGCTCGCGCTCGCCTTCAGGCCCGTGGAGCTGGCCGCCCTCGTCGGCTCAGCAGCGTTCGCAGCGCTCCTCCTCTGGGACGGGCGCTCGAGCCGCGCCCGGGGCCTGGCGCTGATCGCCGCCTACGTTGCTGTCGCGGTCGCCTTCTTCCTCGTCGGCGATCGCAACGCCTGATGGAAAGGGTTCGGTTAGCCACACGTTAAGAAGTGGGGTCACCACCTTGGCTGGCCGCCTCGGTTTTGACAACCTGGCACCGAACCAGCTCTCCTGGAGGTCAAACATGGCATCGACGATCACTGAAAAGGCCGCAACGGACAAGGCGACGGCAGGCGCGGTCGTCGAGGCGAAGGAGATCACGCGCCGGTACGGCGAGGGTGACACCGCCGTGGACGCCCTCCGCGGATGCTCCATGGGAGTCCAGCGCGGTGAGCTGACGGCGGTCATGGGGCCTTCGGGCTCGGGAAAGTCGACGCTCATGCACATCCTCGCCGGGCTCGATCGCCCCACCTCGGGCACGGTCTCGATCGAGGGCACCGACATCACGGCGCTCGGCGACACGGAGCTGACCAAGCTGCGGCGCGAGCACATCGGCTTCATCTTCCAGTTCTTCAACCTGCTCCCGATGCTGACGGCTGAAGAGAACATCGTGCTGCCGCTCGAGCTCGCCGGCCGCAAGCTGGACAAGGCGTGGATCGACGAGGTGATCGAGAAGATCGGCCTCGGCGACCGCCGCAACCACCGGCCTTCGGAGCTCTCGGGTGGCCAGCAGCAGCGCGTCGCCATCGCGCGGGCGCTCATCTCGAAGCCGACCGTCGTCTTCGCGGACGAGCCCACGGGCAACCTGGACTCGACCACGAGCACCGAGATCCTCGAGCTCCTGCGCGCATCGGTTTCCGACTACGGTCAGACAACCGTCATGGTCACGCACGATGCCAACGCCGCGGCCATCGCCGACCGCGTGCTCTTCCTCGCCGACGGCTGCATCGTCAAAGAGCTGCGCGGCGGTGACGCACACGGCATCATGGCGGCCATCGAAGAGGTGGACCGGCTGTGATCGGGGTCGCGCTCAAAGGGCTCGCCGGGCGCAAGCTTCGGGCCACCCTCACCGCGTTCGCCATCGTCCTCGGCGTGACGATGGTGAGCGGCACGTATGTGCTCACGGACACGATCAACAAGGCGTTCGACACCATCTTCCAGGACACCTACGCAAACACTGACGCCGTGGTCTCGGGCAAGGCCGCGGACATCAACGTCCAGGGCGAAGCGGCCGACCAGCCCTCGATCCCCGACTCGCTGCTCGCGAAGGTCAAGGCGCTGCCCGACGTCGCTGCAGCAACCGGCAGCGTCATCGACGATTCGCACACGAAGATCCTGAAGAAGAACGGGAAGGCCATCAACACTCAGGGCGCGCCCTCCTTCGGCTTCGGGCTCGATCCAGCCGAGGCCCGTTTCAATCCGCTCAAGCTGGTCGAGGGACGCTGGCCGTCTGCATCGAACGAGGTCGTGATCGACAGTCAGTCGGCCGACGAGCAGGGCTACAAGGTCGGCGACACGATCAGGATCGCGACCCTGAGGCCGGTGGAGTCATTCAAGCTCGTCGGGCTCGCGCATTACGGCGAGGTCGCTTCGATCGGGTCGGCGACGTTCACGGTCTTCACGATCCCGACTGCTCAATCGCTCCTCGATCGAATCGGCAAATTCGATGCGATTTCGGTCGCTGCGAAGGACGGAATCACCCCGCAAAAGCTCGTGCAGGAGATCCGTCCCATCCTGCCCGCCGACGCGACCGTGCGCACCGGCGCGCAGCAGGCGAGCGAAGACAAGAAGGACGTCGAGTTCACGAAGTTCATCCGCTATGTCCTGCTCGGATTCGCCGGCGTGGCGCTCTTCGTCGGAGCGTTCGTGATCTTCAACACGCTCTCGATCACGGTGGCGCAGCGG
>DASXRO010000174.1:0-23995 GCA_036506555.1 Gaiellaceae bacterium | reverse complement strand
TTCGCCCCCGGTGGCCTTCCAGAGCAGGTAGGCGTGGATGAAGCCGTCGATGTCGCCGTCGAGCACGCCCTGCGCGTTCCCGACCTCGAAGTCGGTCCGGTGGTCCTTGACGAGCTGGTACGGGTGGATGACATAGCTGCGGATCGCGTTGCCGCCGAACCCCATCGCGACGGTACCGCGCTCCTTCGCCAGCTCTGCCTCGCGCTCCTCCTCGGCGCGCTCGGCGAGCCGCGACTTGAGAATCCGCAGCGCAGTCTGCTTGTTCGACGACTGCGAGCGCTCGTTCTGGCACTGGACGACGATGCCGGTCGGCAGGTGCGTGATCCGCACCGCGGAATCCGTCTTGTTCACGTGCTGGCCGCCGGCGCCGGACGCACGGTACGTGTCGATCCGCAGGTCGGACTCGTCGATCTCGATGTCGGCGTCCTCGCCGAGCAGCGGGCTCGGAATCACCTGCGCGAACGACGTGTGGCGGCGGTGCGCCTGGTCGAACGGCGAGAGGCGCACCAGCCGGTGCTTGCCGCGCTCGGCCTTCAGGATCCCGTAGGCGTTCTCGCCCTCGATCGTCATCGTCGCCGACTTGAGGCCCGCCTCCTCCCCCGGGCTCGCCTCGACGAGGTCGGTCTTGAAGCCCCGGTTGGCGGCCCAGCGCGAGTACATGCGCAGCATCATCTCGGCGAAGTCCTGGGCGTCGGTGCCGCCGGCGTCGGACTGGATCGTCACGACGGCGCCTCCCCCGTCGTACTCGCCGGTGAAGAGCGCGTCCTCCTGCAGCCGCTCGAGCTCCCGCCGGAGCGGCCGGATCGAGCGCGCAATCTCGTCCGCCATCTCGCCGTCCATCGAGAGCAGCTCGACCGCGTCCTCGTAGTCGCGCGTGAGCTGCTCGTAGCGCTCGAGCTTGCGGGTGACGCGCGCGTGCTCGGCGGAGACCTGCGCCGCGTGCTGCTGGTCGTCCCAGAAGCCCGGAGCCGAGAGCTCGCGCTCGAGCTCGTCGCGCTGGGCGGCTAGCGCATCGGGGTCAAAGGTAATCACGGACCCAGGCCAGCTGGGTCCTGATCTCCTCGAGCTGCTCGGGCAGCGACCTGTCGTCCATCTGCTCGGTCACGCCGGCGATGGTACCGGAGCCGGTTCCTGGCGCAGCGCCCAGGCGCCGTGGCACTTCTTGAACCTCTTGCTTCCGCTCCAGCCGGGGTCGTTGCGGCCGACGTTCTCGAGCTCCGCTGCAGCGCCTCGAAAACCAGGGTCTGACCCTGAGAGCTGTCCTGCTGAGACGTGGCGTTCGTTGCGAGAGTGTGCCGATTCGTCCACGGACGCGGCCGGATGAGGGGCCGCGGCTAGATTCCCCGGGTCCTGTGCGGGCCGGATCACCGGTTGAAGCGGGACTGTCTGCCTGCGCAGCGCCTAGGCGCCGTGGCACTTCTTGAACTTCTTGCCGCTCCCGCACCAGCAGGGGTCGTTGCGGCCGATGTTCTCGAGCTCCGACTTCTTGATCGGCTGCGGCGCGTCGCCGTTCCCGACCGCCACGGGCACCGCCCCCGGCCCCGCGAGGGCCTGGTTGATCACGTCCGCTCCCGCCGCCTGCTCGTGCTCGTACTGGAGCCGCTGCGCCTGCTCGTGCTGCTGCAGCTCGGCCGCGTCCTCCGCCTGGATCTCCGCGTGGAAGAGCGTCAGCACGACCTCCTCGCGAATCGCCTCGCCGAGCTCGTTGAACATCTTCTCGCCCTCGGACGTGTACTCGACGAGCGGGTCCTTCTGCGCCATGGCCCGGAGGTGCACGCCTTCGCGCAGGTAGTCCATGTTCTCGAGGTGCTCGCGCCAGCGGGTGTCGACGACCTGGAGGATCACGAAGCGCTCGAGGTCGCGCATCAGCGGCAGACCGGACTCGGGGTTCTCCCCGATCTCGACCTCCTTGGCCTGGTACTCGTCGAGCGCGTCCTGCGTGAACTCCTCGAGCAGCGCCTCGCGCTCGAGCCCGACCTCCTCGCGCAGCTCCTCGACCGTGATGTCGGTCCCGTAAAGGGCGCCCATCGCGCCGACGAGCCCCTCGAGATCCCACTCCTCGGCGTACTCCTCGGCCGTGAACTGCGTCACGACGCGGTCGACGACCTCCTCGATCCAGGCGATCACCTGCTCGTTCATATCCTCGCCCTCGAGCACCTGCCGCCGCTGCTCGTAGATCCGCGTGCGGTGGCGGTTCATCACGTCGTCGTACTTGAGGACGTTCTTGCGCATGACGAAGTTCTGCTCCTCGACCTTCTTCTGCGCGTTCTCGATCTGGTTCGAGAGGACCTTCGCCTCCATCGGCTGATCGTCCGGGAGCTTGAACCGGTTCATGATGTTGTAGATCCGGTCGCCGGCGAACAGGCGCACGAGGTCGTCCTGGCCGGAGAGGTAGAAGCGCGTCTCCCCCGGGTCGCCCTGGCGGCCCGAGCGGCCGCGGAGCTGGTTGTCGATCCGCCGCGACTCGTGCCGCTCGGTGCCGAGCACGTACAGGCCACCGACGTCGACCACGCCGTCGCCGAGCTTGATGTCGACGCCGCGGCCCGCCATGTTCGTCGCGATCGTGACGGCGCCCGGCTGGCCCGCGTCCTTGATGATCTCGGCCTCGCGGGCGTGCTCCTTCGCGTTCAGGACGTTGTGCGGGATGCCCTGGCGGGTGAGGAGCTGGGACAGGTGCTCCGAGACCTCGACCGAGATCGTCCCGACGAGGACGGGCTGCCCCTTCTCGTGGCGCTCCTTGATGTCCTCGATGACCGCCCCGTACTTGGCCTCTTTGTTCTTGTAGATGAAGTCGTCGTTGTCGTCGCGGACGACCGGCACGTTGGTCGGGATCTCCACGACCGAGAGGTCGTAGATCTCCTGGAACTCCTTCTCCTCGGTCTTGGCCGTACCGGTCATGCCGGCCAGCTTCTCGTAGAGGCGGAAGTAATTCTGGAGCGTGATCGTCGCCAAGGTGACGTGCTCCTCCTTGATGGCGACGCCTTCCTTTGCCTCGACCGCCTGGTGGAGGCCTTCCGACCAGCGCCTCCCCTCCATGATCCGGCCCGTGAACTCGTCCACGATCTTCACTTCGCCGTCGTCGATCACGTAGTCGACGTCGCGCTGGTAGAGCGACTGCGCCTTGAGCGCCTGAACGAGGTGGTTGACGAGCTGCGCGTTCTGCGGCGCGTAGAGGTTCTCGATGCCGAGCGCGCGCTCCACTTTCTCGATCGCCGACTCGCGCGGCGACACGGTCTTGAACTTCTCGTCGAACTCGTAGTCGGCGTCGTCCTCGGGCCTCTCCATCCCCTTGGGGACGAACTTCGCCGGCACGCCGTCGAGGCCGCGCACGACGCGCGCGAAGTCGTAGTACGTCTTGGCGGCCGTCTCGGGCTCGCCGGAGATGATGAGCGGCGTGCGCGCCTCGTCGATGAGGATCGAGTCGACCTCGTCCACGATCGCGTACGCGTGGCTGCGCTGCACGGTCCCGTCGAGCGACGTCGCCATGTTGTCGCGGAGGTAGTCGAAGCCGAACTCGGAGTTCGTCCCGTAGATGACGTCGGCCTCGTAGGCCTCCTTGCGCTCGTCGAAGGCCATCATGTTGCGGATGAACGACGCCCGCATGCCCAGCGTCTCGTAGACGGGCCCCATCCACTCGGCGTCGCGCTTGGCCAGGTAGTCGTTGACCGTCACGAGGTGGACGCCGCGGCCCTCGAGCGCATTCAGGTAGAGCGGCATAGTGGCGACGAGCGTCTTTCCTTCGCCGGTCTTCATCTCAGCGATGTCGCCCTCGTGGAGGACGATCGCGCCCATGAGCTGGACGTCGAAGGGGCGCATCCCGAGCGAGCGCTTCGCGCCCTCGCGAACGGCCGCGAAGACCTCGAAGACGAGCTCGTCGAGCTCCTCGCCGTTCTCGAGCCGCTCTTTGAACTCCGTTGTCTTGGCTGCGAGCTGCTCGTCCGAGAGGGCTTCGAAGTCCGGTTCGAGCGACGTGATGTACGCCGCCTGCTCGGCGAGCTTCTTGATGCGACGGCCTTCGCCGACGCGGAGGACACGCTCCAGCGCACCGTAGTTCTGGGGCATCAGTTCAGGGTAGCGGTTGTCACAGCGGGTCGATTCCGATCTCCCAGAGGTTGTGGTCGAGTCGGGTTGCGCGGAGGACGTACGCATCGAAGCGGCCGCCGGCGGCGCGCTCGAGCGCCGGGATTCCGGCCAACGCCGCCCTGCCGTCGACCTCCAGGGCCCGCTCTCCCTCCTCCGTCACGGTCAACATCAGCTCCTGCCCTTCGGTATCGGCAGGGAGCTCGACAACCTCGATGGCGATTGCGGCCGCCGCCCACGTATCGCCTTCCCGGCGGACGGCGAGCGCCCGGTACGGCCGGTCGAGCTCGCTGTCGAGCGCCCGCGCGGCGCAGTCCATCGCCTCGTAGGCGCCGTGCAGGTGGAGATGCCGCCCGTCCGGGAGGGCGACGAAGACGCACTCCTCCCCGGCCACAGGGCACCGGGCGGCCGCGACCGCATCCCACTCCCGCGTGCGCGGGATGCCCGAGATCCCGGTCTCGACCCAGCGGAACGTGCGCGGGTCGGCGGGATCGCTGCTCAGATGACCTCGGGCTCGATTAGCCCGTAGTTTCCGTCGCGCCGTCTGTAGACGACGTTGACGTCGTTCGTGTCGGCGTTCTGGAAGACGAAGAAATCGTGCCCGACGAGCTCGAGCTGGAGGACGGCCTCCTCCGGGGTCATCGGCTTGACGGCGAACTGCTTCGTCTTGACGATCAGCGGCGATTCCTCGTCGGCAACGACAGGGATTCCCTCCACGCCCGGCTCGTGGTTCCCGCGCGCCCCCCCGCGCCGGCGCTTGTCGCGGTAACGGCGCGCCTGCCGCTCCAGTTTGTCGACGAGGAGGTCGATCGACGCCTTCATGTCGGTCGAGCTCTCGCGGGCGCGCAGCACCGGCCCCTTCGTCCAGATGGTCGCCTCGGCCACCTGGTTCTGCGAGATCGACGGGTTCTTTTCCACGTGAAGCTCGAGCTCGAGGCGAGCCGCGTCGTTGAGATGCTTCTCGAGCTTCCCGAGCTTCTGGAGGGCGTAGTCCTTGAGCGAGTCGGTCACGTCGACGTTCTTGCCCTTGACCTGCAGTCTCACCGTCGCCTCCTCGTCGGGGATGGCCTGAATCTACCTCATCGGCCTCGGCGTGATTCACCGGCGGACGGCCCGCGCGAAGGTGACGACGTGCACCGCGCGGGCTCCCGCGCGCCGGAGCTCCGTCGCAGCCGCAGCCACTGTGGCGCCGGTGGTGTAGACGTCGTCTATCACCGCGACCGACGCTGGCGCGCCGGTCGCGGCAAAGGCTCCCCGGACATTCTGGCGGCGCTCCTGCCTCGTCAGCCCTCGTTGGGGTCGGACACGGCTCGTTCGCGTTAGCAGTGCTTCGATGGGCAGGTCCCACTCGAGCGCTACAAGCCGCGCGAGCGCCTCGGCCGCGTTCTGGCCGCGCTGCAGGGCCCGGTCGCGGTCGCCCGGGACGAAGGTGAGGACCTCGACGGCCGGTCGCGGCACGACGTCGGCCAGGAGCCCGGCGAAAACACGGCCGAGAGGGCGGAGGCCGCGCTCCTTCCACGCGGCGACGAGCACGCGGGCGGGGCCCTCGTAAGCGACGGCGGCCCGGGCACCGGCGAAGGAGAGGCGGCGACCCCCGCATTCCGCGCAACGCTCGACCGGCCAGGCCGTCGGAGCGCCGCAGCGGGCGCAGAGCGGTCCGCGCAGGAGGTGAAGCGCCGCGAGACAGGCCGGGCACACGATCCGCTCGCCCGAGCCGCACGCGGCGCAGCGTTCGGGGACGAGCAGGTCGAAGAGGCGAAGACCGCGGCGCTGAGGGCCCATGCAACCCGCCCAGGGGAGGGTTAGCGGGCGCAGGCGCGCATGTGTGTCACCGACCGTCGCGGCCTTGTAACTCCCGACTCGCGCTAACGACTTGCGGGGTACCGCAGAACGGCCTCGGCGAGCTTCGACGCGTCCCCGAAGATGCCCGCGATGGCGAGGCCTTCGTCCGGCACGGCGGTGCCCGGCAGCAGCGCGGCGCTGCGGATCGAGGCGCCCGCGCCGACACGACAGTCGGCTCCGATCGCCGCGGGACCCCGCACCTGCGCGCGTTCGGCGATGACTACGCCCGGGCCGAGGACAACGGGCCCGTCGATCTGCGCCGACTCGGCGATCTCGCAGCCCCGCTCCGCCCACACGCCGGGCGCGATCTCCTCGCCGGGAATCTCGACGCGGACGTGCCCGAGCACGGCATCGAGGATCGTGTTGCGCAGCTCGTCCAGATCGCCCACGTCGTTCCAGTACGCCATTGTCGTGTAGGCGTACACCTCTTCGTTCGCCGCCACGAGGCTGGGCCAGACGTCGGTGCCGAAGTCGTAGAACCTGCCGCCCGGGATGCGGTCGAGCAACTCGGCTTCGATGATGTAGATGCCGCAGTTGGCCAGGTCCGAACGCGCCTCGTCCCGAGTCGGCTTCTCCTGAAATCCGCGCACACGCGTGTCGCGATCGAGGATGACCACGCCGTACGCGGAGGGATCGCTGACCGGCTTGACCGTCAGCGTGGCCAGGGCGCCCGTGCGCCGGTGGTGGCCCAGGAGCGCGGTGACGTCGACGTCGTGCAGCCCGTCCCCCGAGGTAATCAGGATCGTCTCGTCGCCCCAGAACTCCTCGAGCTTCTTCGTCCCGCCGGCCGTGCCGAGGAGCTCGGGCTCATGCGACCAGCGGATCGACATGTCCAGGCTGGAGCCGTCGCCGAAGTAGGCCTCGATGAGCTCCGGGAAGGCGTGGACGTTGATGCCGACGTCGCGGACATCGTGACGGTGCAGGAGGTTGAGCAGGTGGTGGAGGACGGGGCGGTTGGCGACCGGCATCATCGGCTTGGGCAGGAAATCGGTCAGCGGCCGCAGACGCGTGCCGAGCCCCGCCGCCATCACCATCGCCTTCAAGACGCGGCTCCGGCCCTAACCGCCTTGGGCAGGGACTCCTCGTAGGGCGGCCGGTGGACGCCCACCTCCGTCACGATCGCGGTGATGAGGCTCGCGGGCGTGACGTCGAAGGCCGGGTTGCGGGCCGGGAACCGCTCCGTCACCTCGGCCGCTTCGCGCTCCTCGATCGGGATCCCGGCGCCGGTCGAGGCAGCCGGATCGAGCGTCGAGGTGGGTGCGATGACGTAGAACGGGATCCCGTGATGCGCCGCGAGGACAGCGAGCGTGTACGTGCCGATCTTGTTCGCCGTGTCGCCGTTCGCCGCGATGCGGTCGGCGCCTGTGAGCACGTGGGTCACCTCGCCACGGGCCATGAGCGAGCCCGCAGCGGAGTCGGCGATGACGGCATGCGGGATGCCGGCCCGCTCGAGCTCCCAGGCGGTTAGCCGGCTGCCCTGGAGCAGCGGCCGCGTCTCGTCGACGAAGACCTGGTTTAGGACGCCGCGCGCGTGGGCGGTGCGCAGAGCTCCGAGAGCGGAGCCGTAGCCACCGGTCGCCAGGCCGCCGGCGTTGCAGTGGGTGAGCGCGCTCGCCCCGGGAGCAAGGAGGTCGGCGGCGTGCTCGCTCATCCGTCGGCAGCGTTCCACCTCCTCCTCGTGAATCTCGCGTGCGCGAGTACCCGGGTCGGCTGCGCCGCGCATCTCGCCGAGCGCCCAGGCGAGGTTGACCGCCGTCGGGCGCGACGCGAGCAGGACGGCGGCCGCAGCGTCGAGATCGTCGCCGCGCGCCGCTGCGAGCGCGTAGCCGTATGCGGCGGCGATGCCGATCGACGGTGCGCCGCGGATAGCCATCGCCCGGATCGCCTCCGCGACCTCTGCCGCCGAGCGGCACTCGAGCTCGACCTCCTCGTCGGGCAGCCTGCGCTGGTCGAGGAGGACGACGCGGTCCATTTCGAGCCGGACGATCTCGTCCGGCTCGAGATCTCGGGCGGACGACCCGTTTATGTTCCTCGCCGTGAACACGAAACGAGTGCGCGAGCTCGGAAAGGTTTCCTTCCCGAAAATGCGCCAGCATTTTCGGGAATTAAGTCCCCTCGTCCCAAGAAGCCAGGTAGCGCGCCTGCTCCTCGGTGAGCTCGTCGATCTCGACTCCCATCGTCTCGAGCTTCAGCCGCGCAATCTCTCGGTCGATCTCCTCAGGCACGTCGTAGACCCGGCGCTCGAGCTCGCCCGCGTTGGCAACCACGAACTCCGCCGACAGCGCCTGGTTGGCGAAGCTCATGTCCATCACCGCGGCCGGATGCCCCTCCGCGGCGCCGAGATTCACGAGCCGGCCGTCGGCGATGAGGTAGAGCCGCCGCCCGTCCTCGAGCCGGAACTCCTCGACCAGCGGGCGCGCCGTCCGCGTCTCCACCGCCATCTTGCGCAAAGCCGGGATCTCGATCTCGACGTTGAAGTGCCCGGTGTTCGCGAGGATGGCGCCGTCCTTCATGCGCGCGAAATGGTCGGCGATGAGCACGTTCTTGTCGCCGGTCGCGGTGCAGAAGATGTCGCCCACCTCCGCCGCCCGCGCGGCGGTCAGGACCTCGAACCCGTCCATGAGCGCCTCGAGAGCGCGCAGCGGCTCGACCTCGGTGACGATGACCTGGGCGCCCATCCCGCGCGCCCTCATGGCCACGCCGCGACCGACCCAGCCGTAGCCGTAAACGACGAAGCGCCGTCCGGCGAGCAGGACGTTCGTGGCGCGGATGATCCCGTCGATCGTCGACTGGCCGGTGCCGTAGCGATTGTCGAAGAGATGCTTCGTCATCGCCTCGTTGACGGCGACGATCGGGAATCCGAGCCGCCCCTCCTGCTCGAGCGCTCGGAGCCGGATGACCCCCGTGGTCGTCTCCTCGGTGCCGCCGATGATCTCGCTGAGCTGGTCGGTCCGCTGCGAGTGGAGGACGCCGATGACGTCGGCGCCGTCGTCCATCGTCATGTGCGGGTGATGGTCGACGGCGGCCGTGATGTGGGCGTAGTACGTGTCGTCGTCCTCGCCCTTGATCGCGAAGACCGGGACGCCGTACTCGGCGACGAGGGCGGCGGCGACGTCGTCCTGGGTCGAGAGCGGGTTCGAAGCGCAGAGAAGCACGTCCGCACCGCCCGTCTGCAGCGTGCGCGCGAGGTTCGCCGTCTCCGTGGTGACGTGGAGGCAGGCCGAGATGCGGTTGCCTTCGAGCGGCCGCTCGCGCTCGAAGCGCTCGCGAATCGCCGCCAGGACAGGCATCTGGCGATCCGCCCATTCGATGCGCGTTACACCCTGGGGCGCGAGCGAAAGATCCCTGACGTCGTGCCGAGGCGTAGTCGTAGCCATGGGCCGCTAGTTTACTCGGAGCTCTTTTCGGCCCGCCCGTACCGGTCTTCGAGCCGCACGACGTCGTCGATCTCGGGCGTCGAGACCTCGAGCATGACGGTGTCCTCCAGCGCACGGATGCGATGCACGGTGCCGGGCGCAAGGTGGAAGGCCCGTCCCGGCCCGACGACCTCCCTGTCGATCGGCTTGCCCGGGTCGCCGATCTCGAACTCGGCGCGTCCCGACTGGACGTAGATGGTCTCGTCCTTCTTCCTGTGGAACTGCAGGCTGAGCTGTTCGCCGGCCTTGACGAAGATGACCTTGCCGCAGTAGCGGTCCGTTGACGCGTAGATGAGCTCGTAGCCCCAGGGCTTGTCCACGCGCTTGGCGTCCACGGCGAATCGGTCGAGGTCGAGGAGGTTGGGAGACGTGCCGCGCATCGCGGCGGTCCTACCCCAGGCGCCCGACCCGAGTCAAGGCGCCGGCGGCCAGTTGGTCCTCGGCGAGGCGGAGATCCTTGGGCGTGTTGACCGTCAGCCAGAGGCCTTCGTGGCGGAAGGCGCGCAGCTTTCCCTCGGCCGCGAGCTCGGGGAAGGTCGTCCGCTCGTGGTCTCCGCGCTCGGGCAGCCGCTCCAGCGCCTCGTCCGCGAGGACGTAGACGCCGCAGCTGACCCAGTGGGGAAGCCGCGGGGCCTCCGAGAAGCCGGTGACGACGTCGTCGTCGGCCACCCCGACAATCCCGTAAGGCGACACGAGCGGAGCGACCGTGATCGTCGCGGCCGGGCTCGTCTCCCGGTGGCGGCCGAGGAGGACGGAGAAGTCGAGATCGAGGAGCTCGTCCCCGTTCAGAGCGAAGATGTCACCGGCTTCGCTGCGCGCGGAGGCCGCGTTCCGCAGCCCTCCACCCCGCCCCAGCGGCTCGCGCTCCTCCACGGCGACGATCTCCGGGCCGAGGCCGCCGAGCTCACGCTCGAAGAGCTCGGCCTGGCCGGCCGCGCAGCTCACGATCACGCGCTCGACGCCGGCATCCGCCAGCGCGACTACCTGGTAGCCGGCCAGCGGCCGCCCGCCGAGGGGCACCAGCGCCTTCGGCCTGCCGCCGGCGGCATCGCCGAGCCGCTCCGCCTTCCCACCCGCCAGGATGATGGCCTCCACTTAGTGGCCCGGCCGGTGACGTTGCGGTGCTTGCGGCGCGCGAAAACCGATACGCATCCGCGTCGGGTTAGACAGGAGAGCCCGCGTCATTCTGAAACGCGGACGCGTGCGGGCGACTGAGGACAACGCCTGGCGACGGTTTGCAGCCGCCGAAAGTGTCGAGGACGTTGCCGGCCGGGCCACTTATGTTTGGAGCTCGGGCTCGGTCTCTTCCGTCTCGGGCAAAGCGCTGAGATCCGACGTGGCGCGCCCGATCGCCTCGTAGGTGAAGCCCGTGGCCCGCACGGCGTCGGGATCGAGGAGATTGCGGCCGTCGACGATCAGCGGATTGCGCATGGCGTCGCGTATCTCGGTCGTGGCGATGTCGCGCAGCTCGTCCCACTCGGTGACGATGACCGCGGCATCGGCACCGGACACCGCCTCGAGCAGGCTCTCGCGAAGCTCGACGCCGCGCAGGACTCCCCGCGCCTCCTCGAGCGCCACCGGGTCCCACCCGCGGACGACGGCGCCCTCGGAAAGGAGGCGCGGCGCGAGAATCAGGCTCGGCGCGTCACGCATGTCGTTCGTGTTCGGCTTGAAGGCCAGGCCGAGCAGGGCGATCGTCTTTCCACGCAGGCCGCCGAGGTGCTTGACGAGCTTGCCGACGACGCGCCGCTTCTGCAGCTCGTTCACCTCGATGACGGCCGTGAGGAGCTGGAAGTGGTAGCCCGAGTTGCCCGCGAGCTGCTTCAGCGCGGAGACGTCCTTCGGGAGGCACGAGCCCGAATAGCCGATGCCGGGGCGGAGGAAGAGCCGGCCGATCCGCCGGTCGAGGCCCATGCCCTCGGCCACGACGGCCACGTCCGCGCCGGTCTCCTCGCAGACGTTGGCGATCTCGTTGATGAACGAGATCTTGGTCGCCAGGAACGCGTTCGAGGCGAGCTTGACCATCTCCGCGGAGGCAACATCGGCGCGGACGACCGGCGCCTCGATCGGCTCGTAGAGCCTCGCCACGGCGTCGCCGTCGGCCTCGTCGAAGGCGCCGATGACGATGCGGTCGGGCTTGAGGAAGTCCCGTAAGGCCGTACTCTCGGCGAGGAACTCCGGGTTCGAGACGTAACCGACGTGGGCCAGCCCTTGTCCATCTAGACGGAAGCGCACCTTCTCCCCGGTCCCCACCGGCACAGTGCTCTTCATGACGAGAACAGTCCGCTGGGGGAGCTCCGGCAGCTCGTCCAGGACGCGCCAGACCGCGGAGAGGTCGGCCTCGCCCGAGTAGGTGGGCGGGGTGGGGACGCAGACGAAGGCGATGCGGGCCGAGTCGAACACCTCTTCGGCGTCGAGCGTGAAGCGCAGACGCTCGCGGTTTCCCTCGATCAGCTCGACGAGACCCGGCTCGAAGATCGGGATCCGGCCGGCCTGCAGGTCGGCGATCCGCTCCGGGACGACGTCGCGGACGACGACCTCGTGGCCGAGGTCGGCGAAGCACGCGGCCGTGACGAGCCCCACCCACCCCGCTCCGACCACCCCGAGCGGCTCTTTCGACATGGATTAAGTCTAGTGGCGGCCCGCGGGCTTGAGGCCCTTGGCGATGGCCAGCATCGTCTCGTTCGAGAGACGGTTGAGGAGGGTGTTCACGACCCAGTACGAGGCGCCGCCGTCCTGGAACGCGATCATGTGGAGCTTCGCGCCGTCGAAGTAGAGGGAGTACTCCCGCCCCTTGATCGTCTGCGTCAGGCTCGCGCCGTCGAGGATGGGCGGATCCTCCCAGCCCACCTCTTCGATACCCCAGTACTCGTTCCCCGCCGTGCGGTAGACGAGCCTGAAGGCGTCGTGCTTCCTGTCGATCCGGTAGGTGCGCGAGGGCTCAAACGAATCGAGCGAGGAGTTCTGCTCGCGCACCGTCGGCGCCATGAGCTGGAAGTCCACCTTCCGCTTCGCCGCGCGAACGTAGGGCGCTGCGCTCGTCGTGTCGCGGGTGACGGCGGGAGGCTGATGCTGCGGCGTCGTGTCCCGCGGCCCCGGCGTGAGGGTTCCGTGGAACGTCTGCCCGATGATCACCCGGACCGTGGTCGTCAGCTGGACGCCCGACGGGATCGCCTCCGCCTGCGCGTCGCCGAAGATGTCGGCGAGCCGCTTGGCGGCGGCCTCCGAATCGGGGCTCGCCGGGTCGTAGAAGACCTTCGACTCGAAGTACTTGAAGTTGTCGGCATTGCCGCCGTTCACGACCTGATAGCCGAGGCGCGAGAGGCGGTACGCGGCGTCGTCGGCAGCGCCTGCGATGCCGTTGCCGTTCAGGACCTGGATCGTGACCTGGGAGGGCGGCGGACCGTTGTCGCGCTTGGGCCTGCGGCCGAGGGCCGCCGTCGCGGCCTTCTCGGGCGCCTTGACGTCGGGGTTGAGGAAGGTGTCGACCGCGTCGTCGATCGACGACTGCGGCGCGGCGAGCTCGTTGTAGCCCGTCAGGTTCTGGATCTGCACCTGCTGGAAGTTCCCGGACGGGAGGCCGTAGGCGAGCTTGGCATAGCTGTAGAGCGTCTCGACGTTGAGCGACTTGCCGCCGCCCACCCCCACCTCGACGTTGTCCGTGATCGTGTTGACGATGCCCGGGATCTTCGTGATCGACCAGAAGCCCGAGACCTGCTGCTTCAGCGACTTGACGAACTCCTGCTGGCGGACGACCCGGTAGATGTCGGAATCGGTGTGCCGGAAGCGCACGAAGCTGAGCGCATCCTTCCCGTTCAGGTGCTGGTAGCCGGAGTGCAGGTCGATGGGGGCGTAGGTGGGCCCGCCGCTCGAATTGTTGTTCAGGTAGCGGTGGTCGACGTCGAGGTAGACGCCGCCGACCTTGTTCACGATCTTGATGAAGCCGCGGAAGTTGACCGTGACGATGTAGTTGATGGGGATGTGGGTGAGCTCCCTCACCGTCTGGAGCGTCCCCTTCGGCCCGCAGTAGGTGTACGCCTCGTTGATCCGGCCCGTGAACGGGGAGGCCCCGCGGCAGCCGGGGATGTTGACGACGAGGTCGCGCGGGAAGGAGAGCATCGAGATCACCTTCTCGTTGGGGTCGGCCCGGATCAGCATGATCGTGTCCGAGCGCGAGTCGCCGCCCGCGTCCACCCCGTGCGTCCGCCTGTCGTAGCCGATCACCATCGCGACCGTGGGCTGGTGGGCCTGAGGCACCGCGAGGATCTCCTGCGCCTCGATCACCTCGCGTGAGTGCGCCTGGACGGCGTTGACGCTCTGGTTGATGAAGAGCCACGCGCCCCCGGCCAGGGCGCCGGCGGCGACCAGGAGGACGACGAGCGTCCACAGCAGGATCTTGCCGATGAGCCGGAGCGGCCCCCGCCGGGGCGCCCGGTAGCGCGTCACCGCTGTCATGGGCGTGAGGGGTATGTCCCCGCGCCCGTTCCCGTCGACTCGCCCTGTGCCTCGCTTGAGGGTCGTTCGCATATATGAAAAGTCGCCAACCGGGCGACTAGCGGAGAATAACGAAGCTCACGGTCGTCAGACTGCTCGAACCGTCTCCTCGTTCAACCACTTGGCCACGGCCAGCAGGCTCTCGCTCTCCTCGTAGATCCGGAGCTGCTCGTCCGCGCCGCTGCCGCGCTCGATGAGCGACTCGACATCGTCGAGCTCGGCCGCGCAGCCGAGCTCCCGGGCGGCCGGCCGGGCCAGCTCGACCAGCGCCCGCACGGCCTCCGGAGCCGGGCGCTCGGTGTCCGACGAGAGGTCGATCAAGTTCGCGTTGAGGCCGTCCCGCGCAGCCCGCCACTTGTTCTCGGCGATGAGCGTGATCTGCTCGAGCGGAAGGTCGTCGCCCCGATCGAAGCCGGCCGCGAACGTTGCAACGAGGCTCTGGACCAGGGCAACGATGGCGGCGACCGATTCGATTCGCGTCTGCGCGTCGCACACTCGTATCTCGATCGTGCCGAGGCGTGGGTGGGGCCGAAGGTCCCACCAGATGTAGGTGTAGTCCTCGAACGAGTTCGTCTTGATGCCGCGCTCGACGAGCAGCTCGAACTCTTCGTAGGAGGCGAAGGCAGGGGGCAGTCCTGCGCGCGGGAAGGGCTCGAAGACCTTGACGCGCGTCGAGGCGAGGCCGGTCGGGCGTCCCTGCCAGAAGGGCGAGTTGACCGAGAGGGCGAGCAGCTCGGGCAGGTAGGTCCGAAGCGCGTTCGCGCACGCGATCGCCTTGTCGGGCGAGTCGAGGCCGACGTGCACGTGCAACCCGAAGATGAGCTCGCGCTCGGCGACCCAGCGCATCGACTCGATCAGGTCGAGGTAGCGCGGCCGGTCGGTTACCTCCTGGTACTCGTAGCGCGAGAACGGATGCGTGCCCGCCGAGGCGATGAGCGCGTCGGCCTCCGCCGCGACGTCGCGAAGGTGGGAGCGGAGATCGTGGAGATCCTCGAGCGCCTCCGCGACCGTCGCCGCGACGTTCGTCGCCACCTCGACGACCGACTGGAGGAGCTCGGCCTTGATGCGCTTCTCCTTCTCCCCGCCCTCGAAGGCAAGGAGGATCTCGTCGATCCGCGAGACGAGCTCATAGCTCTCACGGTTGAGGATCTGGAACTCTTCCTCCACGCCGATACTGAACGGCGCGCTCTTGCCGAAGTTTTGCTCCATGGCCGAACTCGCGACAATAGCGCGCGTGCGGGCGGACTACGTGAACGCGGAAGGCGCGCGCATCCTCGTCCACCGGTGGGGCGACGGTAGCGGTCAGCGTGTCCTCTTCTGGCACGGCGGCGGCGGCGGAAGCGGCGAGCTCCCCGAGCTCGCACCCTTCCTCGCCGAGGCTGGGTACTCGGTCTATGCGCCCGACGCGCCGGGATACGGCGGCTCGCCGGCGCTCGACGCGAGCCGCTATCGGCCTTCTCTGCTCGCCGAGCTGGCCGCCGCGCTGATCGACGGGCTCGGAATCGCTCCCGTCACGTGGATCGGATCCTCGTGGGGCGCGAACGTCGGAATCCATACGGCGGCGCTGTTTCCGACGCGGATCCGAGCCCTCGCGCTCCTCGACGGCGGGTACATGGACGTCAGTGACGACCCGGATTACGACCCTGCCCTTGGCCTCGACGCGCGCACGGCAGAGCTTCGCACGCGGGTGGAGCAGGGAGAATCCTGGGATGCGAGCCCAGAGGTGATCGCCCTCGCCATGCAGGCGGCCGACCGGGAGCCTTGCTCAGCCCTGCTGCCGGCGCTGAGCTCGACCGGAGTTCCTGTTCTGCTCGTGCGAGCGACGCAACCGCCCGAATACGAGTCGATCAGGGCCCGCGGCGTCGAGCGCTTTCAGGCCAACCTGCCGAAGGCAGAGGTGATCGCGCTCCCCGGCTCCGGGCACCACCTCCTGGGCGAAGCGCCGGCCGAGGTCGAGCGCATCCTGCTCGAGTGGTTGCCTCGTAACGCCTAGGCGCCGGCCGGTGCAGCGTGGGCGCGGTTGAGCTCCCGCTCGGCAAGCCGCGCCCCCTCGACCATGTTCACGAGCTTCTCGTAGACGACGTCCCAGCTGCGGGTGCGCAGGCCGCAGTCAGGATTGATCTGGATACGGCCGGGGTCGCCCAGAACGTCGACGGCATAGAGGATGCGATCGCGAACGAGCTCGGCGGGCTCGATGAAATCCGAGTGGATGTCGAGGACGCCGAGACCGACGTCCGGGTAGCCGTGTTCCTTGAAGAGCTTGAGCGTGTCGGCGTAGCCCGGCCGGTCCTCCTCATGCGTGCCGAGCTCCCGCGAGTCTCGGTTGGCGAACTCGAGCTGGAGCTCCAGGCAGTCGTCGAGCTCGAGCACGTGCGGCCAGAGCGCGCCGTAGTCCGAGAAGCAGATGTGCATCGACTTGCGAATGCCTTTGACGGCGCCGAAGGCCGCGTTGAAGCCGAGGACGACGAGCGGCACCTCGTCGGGCTTCGTCGTAGCCGCGGGCTCGTCGATCTGCAGCCAGTCTGCGCCGGCGGCGACGAGCCCCTCGACGTTCGGATGAATGACGTTCTCGGCAACGTCGCCGACGAACCGGCGCCGGCCCTCGTAACGGTGCGCAGCCGAGGCGCCGAGCGCCCCCTCGTGGGAGTAGTGCTCGTCATACGACCAGTCGGCCATCGTGTACGCGCCGGTCAGCGGCACCTTCACCATGCGTTCGGTGTGGGCGCGGACGAACTTGAACTCCTCGATGTCCTGCGGACCGGCCGACGGCGGCTCGACCACAGCTGCCTTGGAGTAGTACTTGTTGTCGAACGAGCGCACGGTGCCGCGCGGCTCGAACCCGCTTGCGTGAGCGGCGACGTGGTCGTACATCTCTGTGCGGCGCTGCTCGCCGTCGTAGACGACGTCCAGCCCCGTCTTCTCGAGGAGCCGAATCGCGTAGACGGCCGCCCACTTGTCAACCTGCTCGTGAGTGAGCGACTGCGCGCGCAAGCCCTCGACGAGCTCCTCGCGCCCTTCGACCTCCAAGCGCTTGCCCCAGCGCTCGGCTTCGGCGACGTCGGAGTCTTCGAGCGGCCGGCCGGCGAAGGTCTTCACTCGCCAGGACGGCTTGGCGAGGCTCCCGATTTCACGCGTGAGAAAACGAACCTCGCTCACGCCGCCTCCTGCAGGGCCGCCTGCGCCCTGCCCAGACGGGCAATCTTCTCGCTGGCGATCGGCTCGGGAACGAACTGCAGGTCGCCGTTCATGCTTAGGGACAGCCCTGCGGCGTTTCGTTGCAGAAGCCCGTCGACGAAGCGGGCGATCTCCGCGGGATCTTCCAGGGCCGAGCTTCGAGCGTCGACGACGCCGGCCAGGATCTCTTTCGGATAACCGTCGGGAACGGCGTCGAGGCTCGTCGCGTAGAAGTCGATTCCAATTGCGTCGACCGGCGCGTCGGCCAGCTGGGCGAGCACCGCACCCGCGTCACCGAACGGAAGTTGAAGGACGAGCGGAACCGTGCGCGGGAGCTCTGCGAGGGCGGTGACGAGATCGGGAACCCCTCTCTCCCGTGCGAGGAACGGGTCCGAAAGGACGACGAGGCCGCAACCTGCCTGCGCGTACTCCTCGATCTGCGGGGCGAGGACGTTTGCGGCCATGACCGCCGCCGGCACCGCTCCGCCCGCGGCACGGCTCAATGCGAGCGGCGACGGGAGCGTCGCGAGCCAGCGCCCGGTGGGCAGGTCGGGTGGGGGAACCGGCTCGCGCAGCCGCGGCTCTCCCTGGACGAGGAGCGCCCGGTAGAAGGTGTTCGTGTTCAGGAAACGCGTGAGCGGACGCGCTTCGAGCCCCTCCGAGCGGTCGGCAAGCGGCCGGAAGAGGTCCTGCCACGCGAGCATTCCGTCCGAGAGCAGGGTGAGGCCCGCTTGTTCCTGCGCCGAGACGAGCTCGCGGAAGTCGCGCTCGACCTGCTCGTCCACTGCCGCGGCGCTCGTCCGGCCCCTATCGAGGTCCCGAGTGGCCTGGACGAGCTCTTCCGAACGAGCGTAGATCCCCGGCGCATATGCCTTCAGGCTCACGAAACTCCTTTGTTCAAGCGAAACTCCCGCCCTGCAAGGACGGGAGCTTATCGAAAGGACTGTGGAGTTCCGGCTGGTCCTACTAGTGCCTGCAGCTCGGGCAGACGCCCTCGCTGACGCCGAAGAGGTCGTGCGGAGAGATCGATGCACCGCAGCGGCGGCAGTAACGGCCGCTTTCGAGCTGCACGAGCGAGCGGATGAGTGGGTAGTACATAGGCCTCCTTGGAATCGCTTACGAGGCCCAAGCTACCGAGAGCCGGCCACGGCCGACAGCGATTCTGACAAAGGCTTAAACCTTCTTAAGACGCGGCTTACGGCTTCGTTACGCTCTGCCCGCCACGGCGACTTTGTTCTCGGCGTGGCGTAAGCGCTCCTCGGCCAGCCAGCGGTCGATCCCTTCCTCCCCCGCTTCCGCGCGCTCGACGAGGGAGCGGGCCTCTTCGACCTCCCGCCGTGCCTCCGCGACGTCGATCTCCTCGGCCCGCACGGCGTCGTCGACGAGCACGATCGCCCGGTCGCGCTGCACCTTGAAGAAACCGGGGCCGGCCGCGAACGATTGCCACTCTCCGCTTGCCTTCACGCGGATCTCGCCCGCCTTGAGCATGGCCACGAGCGGCGCGTGGCGGGCGAGCACGCCGATCTCGCCAGCCGCACCCGGGACGACGAGCATCTGAGCCTCGCCGTCGAAGACGCTTCCGCCCGGCGTCACGACGGAGAGATCGAAGGTCTTCAGGCCGTTCTCGTTCGCGGCCACTAGTGGTCATCCCGGTGACGCCGCACGCTTCCTGACGCGCGAAAAGCCCGCCGGGCCAGGACGCAGGGAGCCGGCGTATTGAATGAAATACGTCGGCGAGCGAGGACACCGCCCGGCGAGGCTTTGCAGCCGTCCAGGGAGCCTGTGGTCGTTGGCGGGAGGGCCACTCAACTAGGCAGCTGCGGCGGGCTCGGGCTCCGGCTCGCGTTCGGGCTCGGCCTCGGGCTCGGGCTCCTCGGCCTTCTCGGCCGGCTCCTCCTCGCCCGCGAGCGTGCGTGCCTGCTCCACGGCCTCTTCGATCGTCCCGACCATGTAGAAGGCCTGCTCGGGCAGGTCGTCGTGCTTGCCGGCCAGGATCTCCACGAAGCTCCGGATGGTGTCTTCCAGCTCGACGTACTTGCCGGGGCGATCCGTGAAGGCCTCGGCGACGAAGAAGGGCTGGGAGAGGAAGCGCTCGATCTTGCGCGCCCGCTGGACGACGAGCTTGTCCTCGTCCGACAGCTCGTCCATGCCGAGGATGGCGATGATGTCCTGGAGGTCCCGGTAGCGCTGCAGGATCTCCTGTACGCGCGTCGCCGTCTCGTAGTGCTCGTCGGAGACGATCCCCGGCTGAAGGGCGCGCGAGAACGAGTCCAGCGGATCGATCGCAGGATAGATCGCCTTCTCCGAGATCGAGCGTGAGAGGACGATGAACGCGTCGAGGTGCGCAAACGTGTTCGCCGGCGCCGGGTCGGTGAGGTCGTCGGCCGGGACGTAGATCGCCTGCACCGACGTGACGGAGCCCTTGTGCGTCGAGGTGATGCGTTCCTGCAGCTGACCCATCTCGGTGGCGAGGGTGGGCTGATAACCGACCGCCGAGGGCATGCGCCCGAGGAGGGCCGAGACCTCCGAGCCCGCCTGGACGAAGCGGAAGATGTTGTCGATGAAGAGCAGGGTGTCGCGGCCTTCGTCGCGGAAGTACTCGGCCATCGTCAGCCCCGAGAGGCCGACGCGCAGCCGCGCGCCCGGCGGCTCGTTCATCTGGCCGAAGACGAGCGCGGTCTTGTCGATCACCTGCGACTCAGTCATCTCGCGCCAGAGGTCGTTCCCCTCGCGGGAGCGCTCGCCGACGCCCGCGAACACCGAGTAGCCGCCGTGCTCCTGGGCAACGTTGCGGATGAGCTCCTGGATGAGGACGGTCTTGCCGAGGCCGGCGCCGCCAAAGAGGCCGATCTTGCCGCCCTTGACGAACGGGGCGATCAGGTCGATGACCTTGATGCCGGTGACGAAGATCTCGATGGACGGCTCGAGCTGGTCGAAAGACGGGGCCGGCCGGTGGATCGGCCAGCGCTCGCCTTCCTCAAGCTCCTCGCCTTCGTCGATCGGCTCGCCGAGGACGTTGAAGATCCGCCCGAGGGTTCGCTGGCCCACAGGAACCGAGATCGGCACACCCGTGTCCTCCACATCCATACCGCGGGCCAGGCCATCGGTCGAGTCCATCGCCACAGCACGCACACGGTCGTTCCCCAGGTGCTGCTGCACCTCGGCTACGAGGTCGACTTCCGGGCGGCCGTCCTTTTCGGGCACACGGATACGCAGGGCCTGGTAGATCTCTGGCAGCTTCTCGTGGAAGACGACGTCCAAAACGACGCCGCGGATCTCGACGATCTTGCCGACGTTTTTCGAGCTTTTTTCAGCCATCGATCCCCCGGTCGCTTTCCAGGGCCAGTTTATCCGAGGCGGTTCAGCGGGTTAGATGATGCCTTCGGGAAGACCGCTGCGGTCGCGGCTGGGCGCAAGCGGGGTCACATGCTGCTGGCGGGGCAGCTGGCGGAGAAGATCGCGGTCGCGCGTCGTTGTGAGGACGGCCACCTGCGGCCCGGCCTTCTGCGGTTGAGTCGCGGGGCGCTGAAGCGTCGAGCCGACCAGGCTGCCGACCGCGGCGGCCACGGCGATCGCGGCCACGGCGAGCCGGCGGGACAATGGGAAGGGAATCGCGCGCGGCGCCGGGATCTGGAAGGGCACGGCCGGGGCTTCGGGCGGGGCTGTGCGCAGAAGCTCCGCCGTTGAGCGCAGGCGGGCGTCGTACTCGGCGCACTCGCCACAGGTGCCGAGATGCTTGTCGAGCAGCGCCTCCTCGAGCTCGGACAGCTCGCCGTCCGCGCGTAGCGATGACCACTGCCGCGCACGGTCGCAGCGGCCACCCCCTGAAACGGGACGCAGACGCGGATCGCCGGCCATATCCACTCTGACGATAGCTGAGCGGAGAGGTTAGGCCAGCGCTTCGGAGTCGGCGGTGATGCGCTCGAGCTTCAGCCGCGCTCGCTCGGCCTTGCGCTCGCGCTGCCGCCGCGGATCGGCAACCGGCACGGCGGTAAAGAGCGCGCGAGTGTACTCGTCTCTCGGCTGGTTGTAGATCTGACCCGCCGTCCCGATCTCGACGAGCTTGCCCTGGTTCATAACGGCGATCCGGTCGCTCATCGTGCGCACCACGGCCAGGTCGTGCGAGATGAAGAGGTAGGTGAGCCCGAAGTCACGCTGCAGGTCCTTGAGCAGGTTGAGAATCTGGGCCTGGATGGAGACGTCCAGCGCCGAGACCGGCTCGTCGCAGACGATGAGCTTCGGGTTCAGCGCCAGTGCGCGCGCGATGCCGATGCGCTGACGCTGTCCGCCCGAGAACTCGTGCGGGTAGCGGTTGGTGAAGTTCGGGTTGAAGCCCACGATGTCGAGGAGTCGCCGGACGGTCTCCTGGCGGCTGCGCCGCGTTCCGATCCCGTGCACCTCGAGCGGCTCGGAGACGATGCCGCCCACCGTCATGCGCGGGTCGAGCGACGCGTAGGGGTCCTGGAAGACGATCTGCATCTCGCGCCGCATGCGCCGAAGGTCCTCGCGGCCGATGTCGGTGAGCTCCTTTCCCAGGAAGAGGATCGAGCCGGAGGTCGGCTTGAGAAGCTGGAGGATGCAGTAGCCGGTCGTCGACTTCCCGGAGCCGGACTCCCCTACGAGCCCGAGCGTCTCGCCCTCGGCGATGTCGAAGCTGACGCCGTCGACGGCCTTGACGTGCCCGACCGTCCGTTCGACAAGCAATCCCTTGCGCACCGGGAAGTGCTTGTGCAGGTCGTTGACGCTGAGAAGCGCTCCGTTTTGGCCCGCGTCGGCGCTCACACGCCCACCTTCTCCCGCTCGCCCGCCCGCTCGCTCGCTGGATGCGCCGTGCGCACGAGGTGGCCGGGGCGGATCTCACGCAGCTCCGGCTGCACACGGGTGCAGGAGTCCTCGTAGTGCGCGTACGGACAGCGCGCTCCGAAGCGGCACGCCTCTGGCGGGCTGATGAGGTCGGGCGGACGGCCGGGGATGGACGTCAGCCGGCCCTGGCGAATCTCCTGTTCGTCGCCCTCGAGCTGCGGCAGCGCGCCCAGGAGCGCCTCCGTATAGGGGTGCTCGGGGTTGTCGAAGAGCTCCAGGGAGTTCGTGTACTCCACGATCTGCCCCGCGTACATGACGGCGATGTCGTCGGCGGTCTCCGCGACGACGCCCATGTCGTGCGTGATCAGGATCATCGCCATCTCGTGCTCCCGCCGGAGCTCGTCGAGGAGGTCGAGGATCTGCGCCTGGATCGTCACGTCGAGGGCCGTCGTCGGCTCGTCGGCGATCAAGAGCTTCGGGTTGCACGAGAGCGCGATCGCGATCATGACGCGCTGGCGCATGCCTCCGGAGAAGCGGTGCGGGTAATCGTCGAGCCGCTCGGCGGCCTTCGGGATCCGCACCTCCTCGAGCAGCTCGATGGCCTTCTTGCGCGCCTCGTCCTTCGGCGTGTCGAAGTGGCGGTGCATCGTCTCGGTGATCTGCGTCCCGATCTTGATCGTCGGGTTCAGCGAGGTCATCGGATCCTGGAAGATCATCGCGATCTGGCGGCCGCGCACGTTCTGGAGCTGCCGCTCGTTCAGCTCGGTCAGGTCCTTGCCCTCAAAGAGCACCTGGCCCCCTGCGATCTTCGCCGGCGGCTTCGGAATCAGCCCCATGATCGAGAGCGCCGTGACCGACTTGCCGCAGCCGGACTCGCCGACGATGCCGAGCGTCTGACCCTTCTCGACGGTGAAGCTGACGTCGTCGACTGCCTGGACGACTCCCTCGCGGGTGTAGAAGAAGGTCTTGAGGTTCTTGACCTCGAGGAGGGCCATCGCTACTTGGTCTCGCGGGTTCTCGGATCGAGCGCGTCGCGGAGGCCGTCGGCGACGAAGTTCGCGCAGAGGACGAGGAGCGCGATCGCCAGGCTGGGCACCCAGAGCACCTCCGGGTGGAGCACGTAGGCGGCGCGGCCATCCTGCGCCATTGAGCCCCACGAGGCCGTGGGCGGGTTGATGCCGAGTCCGATGAAGGAGAGGAAGGCCTCGCCGAGGACGACCCCGGGGAGCTCGAGGAAGATCGCGATGATCAGCACTCCCAGCGTATTGGGCAGGAGGTGCCGTATGAGGATTCGGTACCAGCGCGCTCCGACCGCGCGCGCGGCACGGACGTAGTCGTTCTCCTTGAGGGTGATTATCTGGCCGCGGACGATGCGCGCCGCGGTGAACCAGCTGGCGACCGTGAGTGCAATCGTCATCGAGAGGAAGTTCTGCGTCCCGATGATGGCGAGCGTGATGATCGCGAACGGCAGGTAGGGCAGGCCGTAGAGCGCGTCCAGGAAGCGCATCATGGCGTTGTCGAGCTTGCCGCCGATGAAGCCTGCGAGCGACCCGTAGACGACGCCGATGACGAGGATGAAGAACGTGGCCGCGAACCCGATCGCGATCGAGATCTGACCGCCCGCCGCGGTGCGCGAGAAGAGATCGCGCCCGAACTTGTCCGTTGAGAGGGGGTGGTCGAGGCTGAAGCCTGCGTAGGCATGCGAGAAGTCGAGGTGGTTCGGCTGCCAGTCCTCGCCCTTGATCGACGTCCAGATCCCCGGAATGCCGAAGAAACCGGGAACGAGCAGGCAGTAGAGGACCATGACGATGAAGATGACTCCGGCGGCGACGGCACCCTTGTTGCGGATGTAGCGGTACCAAGCGTCGCGCCACAGGCTTGCCTGCGCGATCGGCGCGCCGGCGGACGGCTCCTCCACAGTCGGGAGCGCAGGCGGCGCCGAGGGGAGTGCGGCCTCGCGGCGGTCGATGGCCATCAGCGGGCCTCGCGGGTTCGCGGGTCGAGCACGCCGTACATGATGTCCACGAAGAGGTTGGCGATCACGATGATGATCGACGTCAGCACGGTGATGCCCATCGTGACCGAGTAGTCGCGGTTGGAGACCGAGTTGATGAAGTAGCGGCCGATCCCCGGGATCGAGAAGATGAACTCGATCACGAACGTGCCGGCGATGATGAGCCCGAGCA
>DASXRO010000173.1:0-9002 GCA_036506555.1 Gaiellaceae bacterium | reverse complement strand
TGGCACACGGCCGGCGGGCTTGGTTGGGCGAACCCGTACGACCACCGTGTCTGGAAGTACGCCGTCGACCTCGGTGCCGCGGCCGCGCACGCCGGCTTCGACGAGATCCAGTTCGACTACGTGCGCTTCCCGACGGACGGCGACCTCTCGAACGCGCGCTTCGCCGGCGCGACCCGGCACACGAAGTCCTCCATCATCAACCAGTTCGCGAGCTACGCGCAGGGGCGCCTCAAGCCCCTCGGCGTGCGCGTCTCTGCCGACGTCTTCGGCCTCTCGGCGACGCGGAACATGGGCATCGGCCAGTCGCCGGCCAAGATCGCCCGCCACGTGGACGCCATCTACCCCATGGTCTATCCCTCGCACTTCGGGCCGGGTGAGTACAACCTGCCCGATCCGAACGCGCAGCCCGGCAGAACCGTGGCCCTCGCTCTACGGGACTTCGCGGTCGCCCTCAACGGGACGCAGACGCGCCTCGTACCGTGGCTTCAGGACTTCTCGCTCGGGCGCACGTACACGATCGCCGACGTGCGCGACCAGATTCAGGCGGCGCGCGACGCCGGCGTCCAGGGCTTCATGCTCTGGAACGCTGCGGGCGTCTACACCCACGGCGCTCTCTCGGGCCCGTAGCCGCCGTCGCCCTCGCGCTCCTCTCCGCCGTCCTCTTCGGCGCGATGACCGTTGCGCTCCGCTTCGGTCTTCCGGGAGCCGGCGACGCAGAGGTGGGCGCCTTCGCCATGACGAGCGTGGCGGCGCTTGTCGCGGTGGCCGCGTTGGTGGTCGAGCACGGCTCGCACCCCGTTGGGCGCCCGCGAGAGCTCGGGCTCTTTGCTCTTGCCGGCCTGATCGCGCCGGGGGCCTCGCAGGTCTTCTTCACGCGGGCTGTCCGCGATGCGGGGCCGTCGCGCACCTCGGTCGTCGTCGGCAGCGCGCCGCTCTTCGCGGTGGCAATCGCGATCGCCGCCCTCGGCGAGCCGGTCAAGCTCCCGCTGATCGTCGGTGCAGTCCTCATCGTGCTGGCCGGCGTCGTGCTCGCGAGCGAGCAGAGACGTCCCGCGCACGTCCGCATGGTGGGGATCGTCTTCGCGCTGATCACCACTGTGCTCTTCTCGACGCGGGACAACGTGGTCCGCCACCTCGCCGCGGATGCGCGCACGGGCTCGGTCGCCGCCGCGACGGCCGCGCTCGCGGTCGCCGCCCTCGCGATGCTGGTGTACGTCTTGATCACGCGCCGAAGCCGCCTCCTCCCCGCGCTCCGACATCTGAACTGGCGGCCCTTCCTCGTCGCCGGCGTCTGCTTCGGCCTCTCCTACGTCCTCCTCTTCGAGGCGTATTACCGCGCCCGGGTCTCGGTGGTCTCCCCCCTCGTCGCGACGGAGTCGCTCTGGGGCGTCATCCTCTCCGCCCTCTTCTTGGGCCGGTCCGAAGTCGTCGGTGTGCGACTCGCCGCCGGCGCCGTCCTTGTTGTTTCCGGCGGCGTCCTCATCGGGCTCTTCCGCTAGCGAAGCCGCCTTCCACAACCCTTCCCACAACCCCGAGCGAGATGTGTGGAAATTGTGGAAAACTGAACTATTCGCAAATTGCGTACATTAAGTTGAACGGCCCCTTGCGGGGGTCGTGCAGACATCCTAGTGTGCCGCTTGCGCCGAGCAGGGAGCGCGAGTAGGTTGAAGCTTCGCCGGTCGATTGTACGCGCAAGCGGAAAGTCGGTCGGGGAAGTGGACGAAAGCGCCACCCGCTCGGCGAATTTTTTTGGTCCGGCGTCGGTAGAGTGAACGCGTGGCCTTCCCCCCGCGACCTCCGGCCTTCAGCCCCGGTTTCACGTCGTTCGTCTGGGGCGTCGTCCTCGGCGGATTCATCTGGATCGGGCTGCTGGCGATCGGAGTCTCAGGCGGGACGGCGTTCCTCTTCGGGGTCGTCTCGGCCGCCGTCATCTTCTTCTACGTGCGCCTCTTCGGCGCCGATCCGCTCCGGCGCTAGAACGCCGGCAGGAAGGCGGGCGAACGCGGACCGCGCGTGAGCCCGCGGCAAAGCAGGCTCGCGAGCTCGCCCCCGAGCGCCAGGTCGAGGCGGGCGCGAGCGCTCCGCTGCTCGACTCCGAGCATGCGCTCGAATGCGGCGCAATGCTCGAGAAGGCGTGGGGCACCGCGCTCGTCACCGGCGCGCTTGCCACCTGCGGCGTCCATGACCCCTTGATCGGCGCACGGCCTCCGGCGGGCGATCCCTGGCGCGAGTGAAGGTGGGGCCGCCCACGAGCGAGGGGCGCCCGGGGGCGCCCCTCAAGAGCCGTTCGAAACCTCTCTACGTCGTCTCGCGCCTGTTGGGATTGCGGATCTCGACGCGGTCGGCGGGCACGTCTCCTGCTGCGACCCCTTCGCGGTTGCGAACGGTCGTCGCGTCGGGGGGCGTCGTCACGACGTCGCCGCGGTTGTAGTCGTGCACGTCCTCGTCCGGGACGACCTCGCGCTCACGGTCCACGATCTCATGCCGGCGCGGGCCGGTCGTGTCAAACGTGAACGCGAATGCGAGACCGAGGCCGAACGCGAGCACGGCGCGGAAGAGGCCCATGTCGCGCACGAGATTCTCGATCCCGAGGCTGGCGCTCCAGCTCTGTAGCTTGCCCTGGTACCAGCCGTTCTCGGGCTGCGTCACCATGAGGATCCAGCCGACCACGACTGCGGTCGGCACGAACGCGAAGAGGAAGACGCCGGGGCTCACCACCGGCACGCCCCACTTCGTCCAGCCGCCGACCAGCTGCGAGAGCCCGAGCACGAGCCCCGCGGCGGCGATGATCCCCATCGCTGCCCAGAACTCGTTCGTGCTCGTGAGGTTCAGGAGCTGGGCGAGCCAGATGAGGAAGCCAGCGGTTGCGATGCCCGCCAGGGTGAAGAGGGCTCTGACGAGGGGCGGGCCGCCCCAGTCACCTCGTCGATCCGCGACCACGCGCTCGCGCTCGACCGGCTCGTCCGGCGTCGCCACGTCGCGATCGGCTCGTCTCGTGAAGATGGCCACTTTGCGTCACCTCGTTAGTCGTGTACAAGCGGGGATTTCCCGCTAATGAAACGGCTGTAACCCGTTCAGGGATACGGCTTAACGTGGTTTACGCAGCGAGGTCGCGGCGGCGCGCGTCGAACGCCCCCGAGTAGAGCTCGGCGCGGAACGCTTCAACCGTGTACTCACGGTCGGCGGCGAAGATGTGCTCCACGACGTCCACCCGGCGGTCGTTGAAGAACGGGACGTCGACATGCGGGCGCGTGACGAGATTGACGGACGTCCGGGCGCAGGCCGGGCACTCGACGGCCACGCCGACGCGGTCATCGCCGGCCGCGAGGACGCGGAAGGCGGAGGGAAAGACCGGGCGCGGGCGCTCCTCCGGGTAGCAGAAGAAGCTCCACGGCCACTCCCCCGCTCTGATCCGGCTGGCGGCCAGATCGAGGAGCTCCTCGGCGGCCGCTTCGATCTGCGCAGTCATCAGATTGACGAAGGACCCTTCCGCGCCGGCCAGCGGCGCCCAGTCGAGCTCGTCGTGCGTGACGAGGCCTTCGTGGTCGTCTCCGCAGGCGCAGGAGAACGTCACTTTGTAGACGGCGGGGTGGCTCGCCCCCGGCAGCCGTTCGAGGACGCGGAAGTCCGACAGCCGCAATCGCACCTCGTTCAGGACCGGGCACGGGAACGTGTAGCGGCCGGTGAGCCCGTCGTACATGTGCCGATTATGTATCGGCACGCACGACGGCAAACGCTAATCCCCGTATTGGATGAGCGAAAAGACGTCGTACCCCTCGAGCCGTTCTCGCCCGTGCAGGAACTCGAGCTCGATGACGAAGGCGAGCCCCACGACCTCGCCCCCCAGCTGCTCCACGAGATCGACCTTCGCCCTCGCCGTGCCGCCGGTGGCGAGCAGGTCGTCGTGGATGAGCACGCGCGTCCCAGGAGTGATCGCGTCAGCGTGCAGCTCGAGCGCGTCGAACCCGTATTCGAGCGCATATTTCACGCTCACCGTCCGCCACGGAAGCTTCCCGGGCTTGCGGGCAGGAATGAAGCCGCAATGCAAGCGGTAGGCGAGCGCCGCACCGAGGATGAACCCGCGCGCCTCGGCCCCGAGGATGAGGTCCGGCTTGCGCGGATCCGCGAACTCGGCCAGCCGCTCGACGGTCTCGTGGAGCGCGTCCGCATCGGCGAGGAGCGGCATGATGTCCTTGAAGACGATGCCGCGCTTCGGGAAGTCCGGGATGTCCCGGATCTTCGCTGCGAGGTTGATCTCCGCCACTATCGAAGCAAGGAGCGCAGGGCTCGCCAGAAGAGGAGCTGGGAGAGCTCCTGCGAGAGGGAGGCGAGCGCCTCGAGGTCGTCCATCCCGGCGTGGCGCCGCTCGGGGTTCCGGGAGCGGAGCGAGGGTGCGACGATCTGCTCGAGCAAGCCCGCTTCGCGGTCGGCACCGGTACGGAAGCTGCGCAGGTTGCGCGGCTCGACGCCGTAGCGGGCCAGGCGGAGGCAGGCGCCGACGACGTCGACGTCGCGCTCCGGATACAGACGCTCGCCCTCCTCCACTCTCGGTTCGAGCAGGCCGAAGTCCTCGAGCTGCCGGACGAAGTCGCTGGGTGCGCCCGAGCGCTGGCAGAGCGTGGCGGTGTCGACGTGCTCCTCGGGCGCGCGCAGGCCGCCTCGGGCGGGGCGCTTGCGCTCGCGTTGCGTGCGTGGAGCCGCGAGCTCCTGCCGGATGACGCGCAGCGGCAGGAACTCGTCCCGCTGCAGCCTGAGGATCGTCTCCAAGCGTTCCACGTCGTCTTCGGTGAAGAGGCGGTAGCCGCCCTGGGTGCGGCGCGGGCTCAGCAGGCCCTGGTCCTCGAGGTAGCGGATCTTCGAGATCGAGATGTCGGGAAACTCGTCCTGGAGCCGGCGGCAGACGGCGCCGATCGTGAGCGGCCGGGCGCGCCGTTCACCTTCTTCGCGGTCGATGTCGGAGGTCACCGTCGCCATGAGTTCCTAGCCTGCGAGGTAGGTCAGCCGATACTTGCCGATTTGCACCTCGTCGCCGTCCTCGAGCTTCGCGTTCTCGACGCGGCGGCGGTTGACGTACGTCCCGTTGAGGCTCTCCTCGTCGTCGACGTAGTACCCGTCGTCGCGCTTGACGAGGACGGCGTGCCGGCGGGAAACGGTGACGTCGTCGAGGAAGACCTCGTTCTCGGGCCCGCGCCCGATGCCGACCCTGTCGCCCTCGAGCGCGAACGTCTCCCCCGCCCGGCCGCCGCCTGCACGCACGACGAGCGCAGGCCCCTCGATGCGCAGATCGGCCAGCGAGAGCGAGTCGTCCTCCGCGTCCTCCTCCGGCGTAAAGGTCATCGTCGTGTGCTGGCCGGGCTCGTCATGGATGAGCAGCGCGCCGCACTTGGAGCAGTAGTTGGCGGCTTCGGGATTCTGGAAACCGCATTCGGGACAGTGGACGTAGCTCACGGATCAGTCCGCGGGAGGCGACGCCCTGGTGGCGAGGATCTCCGCGAGCTTCTCCACGTCGACCTCGTGCAAGGGGCTCTTGCCTTCGCCGACCTGTTGCTTCAGCCGGGCCTGTAGCTCGGCCCGCAGGATGTCGATCTTGCCGTGCAGCATGCGGCGTTCGTACGAGACCCTGAGCTCGTCCTCCATCAGGCGATGGATGAGATCGCGGAGCTCCTGGTCGGAGAGGGATTCGAGGTCGGGAAGCGCTTCCACGGATTCGGCTCCAGGTTCGAAGGGGTTGGCCTAGGAAGTATGGCAAGCGGCGCCTAATCCTTCAACCTGGGCTTGAGGGTTAAGGCTCCTCCTCTTCGCTGTCCGCCCCCACGATCTCCTCGACTAGCGCCATGAACTCCTCTTCGAGGCTCGCCGCGTCGGCCGCGGTCTTCCCCTCGGCGTACACGTGCACGAGGGGCTCGTCGGGGTCGGGTAACACCTGCGCCCAGCCGCGCTTCTCGTACACCTTGATGCCGTCGAGGGTCTCCACCTTCTTCCCTTTCATGCGCTCGGTGAGGACGCGCATGACAGCTCCCTTCCGGGCCCACGGGCAGCGCACCTGGCGGTGGACGACGGTGGACTCCGGCAGTCCGGCGACGAGCTCGGAGAGCGGCTTGTCGAGGGGAGCGAGCAGCTCGAGCAGCTTGCACAAGCTGGCCACCCCGTCGTAGGCGGGGAGGAAGTCCGGGAAGACGAAGCCGCCGCCGACCGAGCCCGCGAAGACGACGTTGTCGCCGGCCGCCGCACGGGTGAGAGCCGAGAGCGACGCCGGAGTGCGCCTGACCTCGAGCGAGCTCCCCCGCACGAGCGGCTCCGCGAGGCTCGTGACCGTCGTCGGGAGGGCGAGCGTCCCCTTCTTCCCGTCCGTGGCGAGCAGGCTGAGGAAGAGCAGGAGCTCCTGCTCGACGGGCACCTCGCGGGCCTGCTCGTCGACGAGGTAGATGCGCTCGCCGCTCTCGTCCAGCACGGCGCCGAGGTCCGCTCCCGCCGCGCTCATGAGACGCTTCGCCTGGCCGAGGGCCTCGGCCAGCCCCTCAGGCGACGCGTACTCGCCGGCGTACGGATGGGCGCCGATGGCCTCCACGCCGAGGGCGCCGAGTACGAGCGGAAGGACGAGGGAGACCGCCGAGTGCGAGTAGTCGACCACGATCCTGAAGCCACGCGCCCGAATCGCCTCGACGTCGAGCGTGCGGATGAGGTCGGCGACGTAGCCTTCCGCAGCCCGCGCCGGGGAAGTGATCTTCCCGACCTCGTCGTAGGCCGCGCGGCGGAACTCCTGCCGCAGGAAGTGCTTCTCGACCTCCTTCAAGAACTCCGGCGTCGCCTGCGTTCCCGGGGGCTCGAAGAGCTGGATCTCGACGACCTCGGGGTCGTTTCCGCTTGGGCGGACGTGGACCGCTGCGCCGACCCCCTCGTTCTTCAGGAAGTGCCGAGTGACGGCGGGCGGCATCACGTGGAGATCGGCCACGTGAACGCCGGTGGAGATGATTCCCGAGAGCACGGCGCGCTTGAGCAGGCGGCACGCAGGCGGCGCGGCGCGGCTCATGGCCACCCGCTCACCCCGCTTGAGAGCGGTTCCGAGGGCGATCCCGACCCGCAGAGCCGTCTCCGGTGTCAGATCGACGTTTATGAGGCCGGCCACGGACTCGCGGCCGAAGAGCCGCGAGGGGATCCGGGATTCCCAGATGAGATGGCGGTCGACGACGGCGCCCGACTCCACCTCCTTGAAGGGGTAGATGCGGATGCCGGGCATGACGACGCTCTGCTCGCCGATCGTGCAGGAATCGCCTACCGCCACGCCTTCGTGTAGGCGGGCGTGCGGGCGGATGTCGCACGATTTCCCCACGATCGCGCCCTCGACGAGGGCGCTCCGGCCGATGTAGGTGGATGCGTCGATGACCGAACGTGTCGTCCGTGCGTGGTCGCGGAGGGTGACGCTGTTGGAGAGGACGGAGTACGAGCCGACGGTCGCCTGCGGGGCGATGCGGCAGTAGTTGCCCACGAACGCCGGCCCTTCGACGGCCTCGAGATCGGCCAGCTGAACAACTTCGCCGACCCAGATGTTCCCTCGCAGGCGGATGCCCGGGATGTTGAGCTTGACCTTCTCGTCGAGGGCGTCGAAGTTCGCCTGCCGGAACTGGTCGAGGTTGCCAATGTCCTGCCAGTAGCCGTCCGCCACGAACCCGTACAGCGGCCTGCCCATCTCGAGCAGGAGCGGAAAGAGCTCCTTCGAGAAGTCGAACGGCCGGTCGGACGGGATGTGGCGGAGCACCTCCGGGTGGAGCACGTAGATCCCGGTGTTGATCGTGTCGGTGAAGACCTGGCCCCAGGAGGGCTTCTCCAGGAAGCGCTCGATGCGCCCGTCCGCGTCGGTAACGACGATCCCGAACTCGAGCGGGTTGTCGACGCTCTTCAGGCCGATCGTGACGACCGCTTCCTTCTCCTCGTGGAAGCGGACGAGGGCGGCGAGGTCGATGTCGCAGAGGGCGTCCCCCGAGATGACGAGAAAAGGCTCGTCCAGGGCGTCCTCGGCCAGCTTGACCGAGCCGGCCGTGCCCGCTGGAGACTCCTCCACCGAGTAGCGAATCGAGACGCCGTGCGCCTCGCCGGCGCCGAAGTAGCCACGGATCGCCTGCGGCATGAACGCGAGCGTGACGATGACGTCGTCGAAGCCGTGCTTGGCGAGGAGCTCGACGATGTGCTCCATGCACGGCTTGCCCACGATCGGAACCATCGGCTTCGGCTGGTTCGAGGTCAGCGGCCGCAGCCGCGTGCCCTCGCCTCCCGCCATCACGACTGCCTTCACCGGATCGCCCTCCAGACGCTCGCGCCATAGAGGATGCCCGCCACGATGGCAACGGCAACGCCGCTCCAGAAGAGAGCGATCGGCCAATCGGTGCCCGGGTCTGTGACGAGGATGAACGCGATCGACGTGTACAGGACCCAGGTCGCCGCCTTCCCGAGGAAGTTGACGGAGAAGTCGTAGCCGCGGCGAAGCGCGGCCGGAGTGCCGAGGACGAGCACGCCGTCGCGCACGAGGATGAGAGCAAGGGCGGGCCAGGGCAAACGGTCGTAGACCCAGAGGAGAACGACGGCCGCGTCGATGATGAGGCGGTCGGCGAGCGGGTCGACAAAGCGACCGAAGCCCGATTCCACTCGCCAGCGGCGCGCAAGCCAACCGTCGACCTGGTCGGTGATCCCCGCGGCGCCGAAGACGGCGCCCGCCGCCCAGCTCGCCTCGCCTCCCGCGCGGACGGCCAGGGCGACGAAGACGGGGATGGCGGCGAGTCGGGCGACCGTGAGCGCGTTCGGAAGCTGCGCAAGTGGCGCCGGGACGGCTCGGGTGGCCATTTGCAGGAATGGTAGCCTCGCGCCGATGCGCATCCCGGTGGCCACTGTGGACACGGCCGGGGTCTGACCCCGGACATGCCACCCCAGGACGATCGTTTACGGCTGCCCGGATTCGTCAATGCGCACAGCCATGCGTTCCAGCGAGCCATGCGCGGCCGTGCGGAGGG
>DASXRO010000172.1:0-4590 GCA_036506555.1 Gaiellaceae bacterium | reverse complement strand
TGCCGGCGGACACCGTCGAGGGGATCCGCGAGCTCTATCGCTACCGGGACTTCGACCACTTCATCGAAGTCTGGATCCTGACCACGAACGCGCTCCGCCGGGCCGAGGACTTTCGCAGCGTCGTGGTCGGCTACGCCGAGGAGGCCGCTCGCCACGGCGCTGTCTACATCGAAGGCATCTTCTCGCCGATCGAGCGCACGTGGCGCGGCGTCGACTGGGACGAGATCTTCAGCGGGTACTGCGACGGCGCGCAGGAGGCGCGAGAGCTCCACGGCGTAGAGGTGCGGCTCACGCCCGACATCACGCGCGGAGCGTCCCCGCAGGACGGAGTGGAGCTCGTGGCCCACGCGTCGAGATACCGCGAACGCGGCATCGTCGGCGTCGGGCTCGGCGGCGAGGAGGCGCTCCACCCGCCGGAGAAGTTCATCGAGGCGTTCCGGCTCGCGCGTGCAGAGGGGCTCGGCTCCGTCCCGCACGCGGGCGAGGTCGTGGGGCCGCCGTCGATCTGGGGAGCGATCGACGCGCTTGGAGCCGACCGTGTGCGGCACGGGATTCGCGCCGTCGAGGACCCCGTCCTGCTCGAGGAGCTCGCCGCACGCCAGATCGTCCTCGACGTGACTCCGCTCTCGAATCTGCGGACAGGGGTGGTCAAGTCGCTCGAGGAGCACCCATTGCGCGAACTCGTCGCCGCCGGCATTCCCTGCACCGTGTCCACCGACGACCCCGAGATGTTCGATACCGACCTGACGCGCGAGTACGAGGCCGCCTGCTCGCTCGGGCTCTCGCCGCAGTCGTTCTACGAGGCCGGGGTCACGGGCGCGCTCTGCGACGGCTCGACGCGCGAGCGCCTGCGCGAGATTGGGGAGTCCTACGGCTGGTCTGGGGTTGCGAACGCCTCACGGCGCGCCGCTATCTTGGGCGCCCAGCGCTTCTCGAAGTACACCGACACCCAGATCGAGACCTCGTAGAGGCCGAGGATCGGAAGCGCCTGGAAGGCCGTCGTGACGAGGTCGACGCCCGGCAGGAGGACGGCCGCGATGACGCAGAGGCCCATGCCGATGCGGCGGTTGTTGCGCAGGGTGCTCGACGAGATGATCCCGAGGCGCACGAGGCCCAGGATCACGATGGGGAGCTCGAAGAGGAGCCCGAGTGCGAAGAGGGTCGTGGCGGCGAAGGAGAAGTATGGCCGCGCCCTGATCTCGTTCTGGTACACGTCGCTGTCGAAATTGAGCAGGAAGGGGATCGCGGCCGGGAGGACGACCCAGTAGGCGAACGCCATCCCGCCCGCGAAGAGAGCGGTCGCGGCGGCGACGAGCCGCGCGACGACCTTCTGGCTCGTCTCCTCGAACGCGGGCGCGAGGAACGACCAGAGCTGCCAGAGGAGGACGGGCAGGGAGAGCGCGAGCGCCCCGTAGAAGGCGACCATGAAGGACGTGGTGAACGCCTCCAGCGGTTCAAGCGTGATCAGGTGGTCCTTCTGGTTCTTCGGGAGCGGCGCTATCAGCCAGTCGAGCAGGGTCTTGCGGAAGATGTAGGTGAGCGTGAAGGTCGCCGCGAGCGCGAGCATCGAGACGACGAGCCGCGAGCGGAATTCCTCGAGGTGCTCGACGAGGGTGACGCTCTCGTCGTGGCGCAGGCGACGCGGCAGGCGCGCCATGAGAGCCTAGCGGGAGACGCGCTCGCTCTCGGGCTGCGGCTGGCCCTCGGGCTGCGGCTGAGCGTCCGGCGGGTTTGGCGCGGTCGCGGTGGGCTGCGTCAGCTGGGGCTGATCGAGGTCGTCGTCACGGTCGTTGCCGGAGATCGAGTCCTTGAACTCCCGCATGCCTCGCCCGAGCGACCGCCCCATCTCCGGAAGCCGCTTGGGCCCGAAGACGAGCAGCAGCACGAGGATGATGACGACGGCGCCGGTCCAGCCGATGTTTCCTGGCATCGCGTCGAGGATAGCACGACGCTGAGGCCCCGAGGGCCTCGAACCCGAGCCGCTACACTGGGTGTCACGAGGGCTCCCCCGGAGCCCGGTTCCCAACAAGTGTGAGGTTGTTACAAGCTTTGGCGGCGCTCGAAATCAAGAACCTGCACGTCGCGACCGAGGACGGCACGGAGATCGTCAGCGGCGTCGACCTCGCGGTCTCGCCCGACGAGGTGCACGCGATGATGGGCCCGAACGGGTCCGGGAAGTCCACGCTGGCCTACGCCCTCATGGGCCATCCTGCCTACCAGATCACGGAAGGCGACATCCTCCTCGACGGGAAGAGCATCCTCGAGATGGGTGCCGACGAGCGCGCTCAGCGCGGGCTCTTCCTGGCGTTCCAGTACCCCCACGCCGTTCCCGGCGTGACGGTCGCGAGCTTCCTCCGCTCGGCTGTGAACGCGATCCGCAAGGCGCGCGCCGGCGGCGAGGACGACCCGGTCAAGATCGGTGAGTTCCGGAAGGACATGCAGGCCGCCATGGAGGCGCTCAAGGTGCCCAAGGAGATGGCCGGCCGCTATCTCAACGAGGGTTTCTCCGGCGGGGAGAAGAAGCGCGTCGAGATCCTGCAGATGGCGATGCTGAAGCCGCGCATCGCCGTCCTCGACGAGACCGACTCGGGTCTCGACATCGATGCGCTCAGGATCGTCGCGGCGGGCGTCAAGCAGCTTGTCGGCCCCGAGATGGGCGCGCTCGTCATCACCCATTACCAGCGCATCCTCAGCTACATCGAGCCCGACTTCGTGCACGTGTTCGTGGACGGGCGTATCGTTGAGGAGGGCGGCCCCGAGCTCGCTCACAGGCTGGAAGCCGAAGGCTACGAGGCCTTCATGCCCGAACCGGTAGGAGGTGAGGTGTAGTGGCAGCGTCCGAGACGCAGGTCGTCGCTGAGATCGGCAACGACTACAAGTTCGGCTTCCACGACCCCGAGGAGTACTTCTTCAAGTCCGGGCGCGGGCTCAACCCCGAGGTCGTGGCGATGATCTCGGAGCACAAGAACGAGCCCGAGTGGATGCGTGAGCGCCGTCTGAAGGCGCTTGAGTACTTCCGGGCGAGGCCGCTGCCCCAGTGGGGCGGCAACCTGAATGAGATCGACTTCGAGAACATGTACTACTACATCCGGCCGACCGAGAAGCAGGCAACGAGCTGGGAGGACCTGCCGGCCGACATCAAGAACACGTGGGACCGGCTGGGGATTCCGGAGGCTGAGAAGAAGTACCTCGCCGGCGTGGGCGCCCAGTACGAATCTGAGGTCGTCTACCACAAGCTCAAGCAGGAGCTCGAGGACCAGGGAGTCCTCTTCCTGGACCTGGACTCCGGCCTGCGCGAGCACGAGGAGCTCGTCAAGGAGTACTTCGGGACGATCATCCCGGCGAACGACAACAAGTTCGCCGCGCTCAACTCGGCCGTCTGGTCGGGCGGCTCGTTCATCTACGTGCCGCCGGGCGTCAAGGTGGAGATGCCGCTCCAGGCCTACTTCCGCATCAACGCGGAGAACATGGGCCAGTTCGAGCGCACGCTCATCATCGTCGACGAGGGCGCCTACGTGCACTACGTGGAGGGCTGCACCGCGCCGATCTACACGACCGACTCGCTCCACTCGGCGGTCGTCGAGATCGTCGTCAAGGCGGGTGGGCGCTGCCGCTACACGACGATCCAGAACTGGTCGCAGAACGTCTACAACCTCGTCACGAAGCGCGCCGTTGCCTACGAGAACGCGACGATGGAGTGGGTCGACGGCAACCTCGGCTCGAAGCTGACGATGAAGTACCCCGCCATCTGGCTGATGGGCGAGGGTGCGCACGGCGAGGTCCTCTCGATCGCCTTCGCCGGCGAGGGGCAGCACCAGGACGCCGGCGGCAAGGCTGTCCACGTCGCGCCGCACACGTCCTCGGTGATCACGTCGAAGTCGATCTCCAAGAACGGCGGCCGCGCGAGCTACCGCGGCCTGCTCGAGGTGGCCAAGGGAGCCGTCGGCGCGCGCTCGAAGGTCGTCTGCGACGCGCTCATCCTCGACGAGGATTCCCGCACGGACACGTATCCCTACATCCGCATCGACGAGAACGACGTCAACGTCGGTCACGAGGCCACGGTCTCGAAGATCGGCGAGGAGCAGCTCTTCTACCTCATGAGCCGCGGGCTCTCGGAGCCCGAGGCGGCGGCGATGATCGTCTCCGGCTTCGTCGAGCCGATCACGAAGGAACTGCCGCTCGAGTACGCGGTCGAGATGAACCGGCTCATCCAGCTGCAGATGGAAGGCTCGGTCGGCTAGCTTCGGTGATGGCACGGTCTAAGAAGGGGGTTCACGGGGGAAACCTGGTTTCCCCCGTGATTGAGATGGAAGGCTCAGTCGGCTAGTTCGTGCGGGTCGAGCAGGTCGATTTCATCACGGTTCCGACGCGCGACGTGGACAGGGCGACGGCCTTCTACCGCGACGTCCTGGGGCTCGCGCCGAGCCCGCACGGCGACGGGGAGGTCGAGACGCCGAACGTGACGCTCTCCTTCTGGAACCCGGAGAGCCAGGGCGAGCAGTTCGCTCCGAACGTGGCGGGCTTCGCTCTTCGCGTCGACGACGTCGCAAGCGCGGTCGACGAAGTCCGCGCCGCCGGCGCCGAGGTGCT
>DASXRO010000171.1:0-2497 GCA_036506555.1 Gaiellaceae bacterium | reverse complement strand
GCTCGCGTTCAACTTCTTCTTCCTGCCGCCGAAGCACACGTTTCGGCTCGAGGACACTGAGAATTGGTTCGCACTCGCCGTTTACCTCGTGACGGGAATCGTCGTCAGCGAGCTCGCCGCACGTGCCCGTCACCGCGCTGCCGAGGCCGAGCAGCGGGAGCGCGAGGAGGCGCTCCTTGCCGAACTGTCGATCGCGCTTCTGCAGGGAGAACAGCTGACCGCAGGCCTCGATCGGATCGCCGAGGCGGCGGCGCGCGTGCTGGGGGTCGAACGCGCGCGCCTCGAGCTCACTGACGAGGCCGCGCCCGAACTCGGCGAGAACGTGCTTGCCCTGAATGCTGGGGCGCGGCGGGTTGGACGCTCTTGATGCCGGCCGAATCCCAACCGGATCCCTCGATCAGTAGCCGCTTCCTCCCGGCGCTCGCCTCCCTCCTCGCCGTCGCGATCGACCGCGAGGAGCTGGAACGCGAGGCGCTCGCGGCAGAGCGCCTTCGACTCAGCGACTCCATCAAGACGGCGATCCTCCGTGCGGTCAGCCACGACCTGCGCTCGCCGCTCACCGCGATCCGCGTCGCTGCCGAGAGCCTCGCTTCGCCGGATCTTCGGCTGAGCGAGGCTGACCGGAGGCGCCAACTCGACACGGTGCGGGAAGAGTCGCGCCGCCTCGACCGCCTCGTCGCCAACCTGCTCGACATCTCGCGCCTGCAGACAGGCGCCGCGAGGCCGCGGCGTGAGCTGGTCGGTGTCGACGAACTGGTCGGCCAGGCGCTGACCGAGTTGGCGAGAGAGGGCCCGAGTGTGAACATCGAGTTGCCCGCCGACATCCCATTTGTGGAGGTCGACGCCGTCCAGGTCGAACGGGTGCTCGTCAATCTGATCGAGAATGCAATTCGCTTTTCGCCCGTGGACGAAAAAGTCATCGTGCGGGTGACCACGTCACCTATCGAGGCAATCGTGAGTGTGGATGACCGAGGGCCCGGCATCGAAGAGCGGGACCTCGAGCGGATCTTCGAGCCTTTCGAGCGGGTCGCCCGCCGCGACGAGCGGCGAGGGACCGGCCTTGGCCTCGCGATCGCGCGAGGATTCGCCGAGGCCAACGGCGGACGCATCTGGGCCGAGTCGCGCCCTGGTCGGGGGTCCACGTTCATGCTCGCGTTCCCGGTCGTGCCGGCTCCCGTTAGAGCAGAGACATGACCGGCCAGCGCGTGTTGGTCGTGGACGACGAGCCGCACATCCTGCGTGCGCTCGAGACGACACTGCGGGGCGCCGGGTACGACGTCGACACGGCGGCAACGGGGGAGTCCGCTCTGACGCAGGCCGGAGTGCATCCACCGGACGCCGTCATCCTCGACCTCGTCCTACCGGGCAAGGGCGGCGCCGACGTCTGCCGCGAACTCCGTCAATGGACCCAAGCTCCTGTCCTCATCCTCTCGGCGGTCGGCGAGGAGCGGGAGAAAGTCGCGGCGCTCGACGCTGGCGCGGATGACTACGTCACCAAGCCCTTCGGAGTCGATGAGCTCCTAGCCCGGCTGCGGGCAAGCCTTCGGCGCGCGACCACATCCGGCGAACCGGTGATCGAGATCGGCGACCTTCGCATCGACCTGGAGAAGCACGCGGTCTTTCGGGAGGGCGGGCTCCTTCAGCTGACGCCGCATGAATTTGCGCTCCTCCGTCTCTTCGCGCTCAATGAGGGCAAGCTGTTGACGCACCAAACGATCCTGCGTGAGGTGTGGGGAGCCGCTTACCAGAAGGAGTCGCACTACCTCCACGTCTACGTGTCTCAGCTGCGCAGGAAGATCGAGCCCAATCCATCCCGGCCGAGCCACTTGCTGACGGAGCCCGGCGCCGGGTACAGGTTCGTTGCTTGAGGATTTCTTGAGGCTCCAACCCGAATCCTGAGCCCTCCTTGACGAGCGCGCGTCTACGGTCGAAGCATGTTCACATTCGTCCAGCGCCGCTCGGTTGCCAGGGAGCGGCGGCGCCTCGCGCGCGAGGTGCGCGCCTACGCGCAGGCGGAGCATGAGCAGTACCACCGCGCCGGTGTGCTCGAGCTCGACTCTGTCGCCGCTCGAGCGGCGCTCTACGAGAGGATCGCCGAGCGAATCGAGGACATCTCCCGCCCTCTCGCCGAGGAAGGCCTCCGCCGCCTCGAGAACCTGATCGGAGAATCGCCTCCGGTCCGCGACTACGGACCGCGCGCGCAGGGCCGAAACGAACTGATCACCGCGATCCTCGCGGACCTGGAGGAGAGCTAGCGATGGCAGAGGTGCAGGAGCGCGCGAGCCGCCCCGTCGCCCTGAAGCGTGCACTCATCGGCCGGCCGCGGGCGAGCGGCGAGATGGGCGAGACCCTCCTCTCCAAGAAGCTCGCTCTCCCCGTCTTCGCGTCCGATCCACTCTCGTCCGTCGCCTACGCGACCGAGGCGGCCCTCGTGGTGCTCGTCGCCGCGTCGGTGACGGCTGCCCATCTCGTCCTCCCGATCTCGATGGCGATCGCC
>DASXRO010000170.1:0-17709 GCA_036506555.1 Gaiellaceae bacterium | reverse complement strand
CTCATGTACCACTTCATGTTCGGTCCCGAGTACACAGCAGGCTGTCCGGTCTGTTCGACGATCGCGGACGGCTTCAACGGCTTCGTCGTCCACCTCGAGAACCACGACGTGGCGATGATGGCCGTGTCGCAGGCACCCATCGCCGCCATCCAGGCCTACAGGCGCCGCATGGGCTGGAGCTTCCCGTGGGCATCCTCGCTCGGCAGCGACTTCAACTTCGACTTCAACGTCTCGTTCACCGAGGAGCAACAGCGAGAGGGTGACGTCGAATACAACTACCGTCGCTTCGACCCGAAGCCGGTCCTGGAGGCCGGCGCTGAGAGTCCTGTCGCCGAGGTCGCGGCCATGACCGGCACCGACGCCGCGACCTACACGCGGCAGGCTCCGGGAATGAGCGCGTTCGCGCTCGAGGACGGCGTCGTCTACCACACCTACTCCGCCTACGCCCGGGGCATGGATGTCCTCTGGGGCATGTACCAGTGGCTCGACCGGGCACCGAAGGGACGCAACGAGACCGGGCCGTGGTTCCGCCGCCGTGACGAATACGACAAGGGGTAAACACGATCAGTCCTTTCTCGTAGGATCAGGGTGAATGAACACGCGCTACGCCGCTTGTAGCTGCGAGCAGCTTCGTCTGACGGCGGAGGGCGAGCCGGTTCGCGTTTCGATCTGTCATTGCCTTGCCTGTCAGCGTCGGACGGGGAGCGCATTCAGTGTCCAGGCGCGGTTCGACGCGGAGCACGTACGAACCGAAGGTAGGTACAGCGAGTACGTCCGTGTCTCCGACAAGGGTGAAGCACGGATCTTCTCTTTCTGCCCCGAGTGCGGCGCCACGGTCTTCTTCAAGACTGCGACAGCGCCGGAGCTCATTGCCGTTCCCGTCGGCGCGTTCGCCGATCCGGCTTTCCCGGCGCCCACAGTGTCAGTTCGGGAGTCGCGACGGCATCCGTGGCTAGAACTGCCCACGCTGGCCCAGCGAAGCCGTCACTCCCAGGACGACTGATTTGAAGTGTGAAGCCCAACCGCTCCATTCCGTCGGCTGTGGTCATTCCCGTCCTCGTCTATCCGGACGTGCGCGAGGCGGTCGACTGGCTCAGCACGGCGTTTGGATTCGAGGAGCGCCTGCGGATCGGCGAGAACCATCGCTCGCAGCTCAGCGTCGGCGACGGCGCTGTCATCGTCGCCGACGTCCGCGGGGAACAGCGGCCTCCACGACCGGGTGAAGTCACGCACTCGGTAGTGGTACGCGTTGACGACGTCCGCGCCCACTGCGAGCACGCCAGGTCCCATGGCGCTCGTATCTTGATGGAGCCCACCGACTTCGAGTACGGCGAGCGCCAGTACCTCGCCGAAGACCCGGTAGGCCACCGCTGGACATTTTCCCAGACGCTGGACGACGTCGCCCCTGAAGCCTGGGGCGGGACGCTCCTCAAAACGAACTAGCCCAGGCGGGCACTCTCGGGGATGCGTGCAACTTCTCGGGAGGTGCGCACGAAGGAAACGCGATACGGTGCTGGCTCGGGACACGGGAGCCGCGGACACTGAAGGCCCGCAGCCTTCTCCCCGCCGCGGCTCCCTCCTTTATAGAGGCCCGCCGCTGCCTGCTTCTTGCACGGGTCTCACAGGCAAGGGGCCGCCCCGCGGCCGAGACGCTCGTCGGTACCGTCGCCGGGGCGCGCAATCATTCGCCCGCTTCGTCCTCCCCGCCAAGCCATGCCGCCCCGGCCGGCGTGAGGATGTATTCACCGCCCCACAACCGCCTGCTGAGCAGCCTCAGCGAGCGCAGCCGCTTGACGGCCCCCTGCCACTGAGCCGGAGGATTCCGTCTCGCTTCGAACGCCCGAATCAGCTCGGCGCCCGAGGTGCGCGCGGAGGGTCGCCCAGCGATGTGTCTGAGAACCTCTTCCTCGAGCTCGCTGAGCTCGGGAAGCGACGGGGCACCCATCATCGTGCCGGCGCGGCGCGCGACCGCGCTGTTTGGTTGGTGCGCGCGCCGATCCGCTGTCGCTTTATGCCTTCGCCGGCCGCGCCCATACGAGCGAGATCCGGCCGAGCTTTCGCCGCAGTTCTTCCGCAGTCATCGAAGCCGCCTTTCCTACCGCAGTGATACGCCGGTCTTAGGATCGGCGGCCGCTCGCCCGGCTTGCATCCCTAGATCGAGGGCGCACCGCCGGTCGTCGTGACGAAGCGGGGACAGGCTAGGGTGAAAAGGTGGCGTGGCGCGTGAGGGAATCGGTGAGGGCGGACCCCGGCTCGAAAGACGTCGCAGCCTCGTGGGTAGTGCGGCTTGAGGCTGACGATGGGCGGCAGGCTTCGACGGTTGTCGATGTCTCCCGGACGGCGATGGCAAGTCTTGAGCGCGGAAGCGTCGCCGACGACACGCGCATGGCTCTAAGAACGCAAGGACGAAGCGCCGTGGAGGCTCTCGTTCGGGGCGGCCAAGAGCCTTCGGCGCGAATTGTCTGCTCGACCGAGGGCTGCCGAGCGGAAAATTGAGCCCGCCTGGGCTGAACGTGGATGGCTTGCCGGAGGAAGTCGCCCTGTCGTGGAGCGGGGGCAAGGACTCAGCTCTGGCCCTGCTCGCGTTGCGCGCGGAGCTCGGCCGCGACCCATGTGCGCTGATCACGACGGTCACCGAGACGTACGACCGCATCAGCATGCACGGTGTCCGTCGCGAGTTGCTCGCTCTCCAGGCGGACGAGCTCGGGCTCCCACTGGTTGAGGTCTTGATTCCGCCTACCTGCCCCAACGAGGTTTACGACGCGCGCATGCACGAGGCCTTCGGCTCTGAACGGCTACGCCAGGTCGAGGAGGTTGCCTTCGGCGATCTGTTCCTCGAGGAGGTGCGTGCCTATCGCGAGGGGTGCCTTGCCGCCGCCGGCAAGCGCGGGCTGTTCCCGCTTTGGGGCCGGGACACGACGCGCCTCGCCCGCCACTTCATCAAGGCCGGCTTCCAGGCCGTCCTCGTCTGCGTCGACCCGCGCATGCTCAGTCCGGCCTTCGCCGGGCGTAGCTTCGACGAGCACCTGCTGGACGAGCTTCCGCCCGAGGTCGACCCCTGCGGGGAGAACGGCGAGTTCCACACCTTTGTCTACGGCGGGCCGATTTTCGGGCGCCCGATCGCCTGCGCGCTCGGCGACGTTGTGGAGCGCGACGGTTTCGTGTTCGCTGACCTCATGGCGGCATGAAGCGACCTCGCAGGGAGCAGGTCCCGTCGCGTTAACCAGCTTCCCTTCGTGGGTACATCGAGCGTGCAATGCGCGAGCAAAAACCGGCCGATCCCGCCTTGGAACCCTTCTCCGTAAGCGACTCCAGGTCTATACGTGGCTCGACGGTCCGGTGAACAGGCCAACCTCGCCGCCATCAACCGCATGATCGAGGAGCACCGCCAGCAGTTCGCGTTGCGTAGGCCAAGTTCCCCCGTTCGCGTGTAGGTCGCTCGAGAGCCGCGTCGAACTGGATGCGCCTCCTCAGGTCAGGGGCGCTTGTGGATCGAGTCGACCGTTGCTTGTTCGAGGTAGACGCCGTAGCTGGCGAGCCCGGAGCGGTGTGAGCCCATGCCGTTGCAGGCGACCGGACTGACCTCTCGCGTCCCGAGCGTCGCGGACGTGGCGGGATCGAAGAAGACCTCGTAGCGCGCGGGGATTGCCGCGGAACAAAGGGCAATCGCCGTCGCCGCCCTTCCGGCGGGGTCCGTCACGCGCTCCTTGATCTCCACACCTTCGAGTCCCGCTGCGATGTGGTAGACAGCGCCGCGGAGCTTGGGCGGGGCAAGCGGATTGGCGAGGACCTCCTCGAGCAGTTGCAGCATCTGGAGGCTCTGGGTAGCCGGATCGGGATTGAAGTCGAGCGCCTCGTGCAGTTTGTGAAGCAGCACGGCCTTCAGCGTCTCAGGATCGGTTGGCAACTCATCGATGCGACCGTCCAACACGCCCGGGTTGACCTTCTCGTAGAACTCGGCGAAGCGCCCGGGGCCAAAGGTGGCATCGTGGGCCGTGCGATCGTGGCCCTTCACGATGACGCGGCGCTCCGCCCCGCGCCCGTCTTCGTAGGTTATGACCCCGGTCGTGTGTGCGCCGCTCAGGTGCATCCGTCCCGAGCCGTCCGAGGCAATCCACCACTCCACCGTTCCGCTTGGCCCGCCGATGATGCCGAATCGCTGCTTCGCATATGTGTATTCGCCTGGTCCCGGCCCAGTCGCGGGCTGCGCCGCCGCGATACTCGCGGCAGCGTTGAGGACACGCAGGGCTGTCGCGGGCTCACCGCCACCGGGGAGCACGGGTACGAGTCCCGTCAGGGCCACCATCAGGGCGGCGCCCGCGGCGGCCGCGGCGCCCAGGAGCCCCACGCGACGGGCGGCCCTGGGCGAGTGGGCCGCCGCAAGGCGCTCGACGACGGGCCGAGGCTTTTCGAGCGTCGCGTAGGCATGAGCCCGGGCCGCGGCGAGCCTCTCCTCGTCCAGCTCCCGTCGTAGGTCCTCTACCTCGACCGGGTTCGCGGACCGCAGCAACGCGAAGGCGCGGCCTTCATGATCGGTCCTCTCGTTCATCCAGTCTCCTCTCGCGCCATCTCGGTCATAAGAGCCGGTTCGTCCTCATCGCCAATATGTCCGCATGCGCCCAGTTCTTTCGCCAGCCGACGCCGCGCCCGGTGCAAACGGAGCGCGTACGCGCCCCGCGAGCAGCCGAGCGCTGCGGCTGCCCGGCGAGCGTCCAGTCCCTCCCAGGCCGCGAGGCGAAGGACCTCGCGGTCGCCTTCACTGAGGCGACCAAGGGCGGCGAGAATGGCCGAGCGCTCGGGCAACGAATCGGCGGGATCGGCAGCAGCCACCCCTCGGTGCTGGCCCGTCATGCGCGCGAGGAGCCGCGATCGTCGCCGCGCTGAACGGGCCTCGTTTTGGATTACGTGGCGGGCGACGCCGAGGAGCCACAGAAGCGGATCGGCCGGCAGGGCGTCTAGGCGGCGCCAGGCGACGGCGAAGGTCTGGGCGGCCACGTCCTCGGCAGCGCCCCGCTCACCGAGGCGCCGTAGCGCATAGGCCAGTACCTCTGCATAGTGAGCGCGAAAGCAGGCGTCGAAGTGCGCCTCCGCGTCACTACTGGTCAAGAATGCATTCCGTTTGCCTGCCGTGGCCAGGCGGCGCTCCTCGGACGGGTTCATCTGACCGTAGATGTCCGGCAGGGCTGTCGATATTACGGAACGGCTCAGCACCTCAGGCAGCCGCGGCTCGGCGTCGCGTCTATGGATGAGGCGCCGACGCCTGAAGCTCGGCGAGGCGTGCGCGGGCCGGCTCAGCGAGGACAACCTCCTCCTTCGCCTCGGCGAGACCCACGGCCGCCTCCAGAACCGAGCAGGCCTCGGTCGTCTTCCCTGCAAGCTCGAGCACCTCGGCGAGGTCGGTCCGGAGCCAGGCCCTCATGCCAAGGTTGTCAGTCCGGTCGACGATCGTCACCGCCTCGCGCGCGAGCGACTCGGCCTGATCGAGGCGTTGCGTGTGCGCCAACATCCGCGCGCGGGCCGCGCGCACGAGTGACTGCGACTCGTAGTCGTCGAAGGCGGCCGCATTCTCGGCGAGCGCCAGGTAGCGCTCGGCCTCCTCGAAGCGGCCCTGCGCACAGAGCGTGCGGGCCAGTCTCGCAGCGGCGCTCGAGGCTATGCCGTCCTCTCCCATCTCCTGCCAGAGTGCGAGCGAGTGTTGCAGGCAGCGCTCGGCTTCGGCGGGCGTGAACGTGGCCTCCAAGGCGAGGTCGAGGAACTCGGTCGCTGCGATACGAGGCTTGAGCCCGAGATCCTGCGCGTCGGCGAGTGCGAGCTCGTACAGGCGCCGGGCCTCGTCGGCATGACCAAGCATTGCGTGGAGGCTGCTCAGAAACTGACGCATGCTGGAACGAACATCGAGGTCGGATGTGCCGGCGAGGATCTCCTCGCACCGGCGAATGCCTTCCGGGGCGGGCGCGGGTCCGCCGCAGAGCGAAAAGCCAAGCCAGAGAAGGCTGTCACGCTCGAGGGTCCACTCGCCCGCGCGCTGTGCCAGCGCGGCTGCCTGCTCGGCGGCTTTCGCGGCCGCTGCGGCATTGCCCGACCAGAGCAGGAAGGCGGCTGCCGAACGCCACGCCCGCGCCAACCCCCGCTCGTGGCCCAACTCTCGAAGCTCCGCGGCCGCCTGCTCCGCCTCGTTCAGATACTCCTCGTTCGAGCGAGCTCCGGGTGCGAGCCTCCCCTCGAGCCAGCTCCCCTGCAGGGTCGCCTCCCAGGCGAGGCCACGATCAGCGGCTGCCTCCGCGGCCGCCAGCGCACCCCCGGACACGGTGAGGGCTTCTCTCGGGTCGCCGATGTCGTCGAGGGAGTCCCCGAGCGCCAGGAGGAGGTCGCCCCGGTCGGGCGCCTCCTCGGGGAGCAGTTCGAGCCCGCGGGAGATGAGGTTCGCGGCCCCCGCCGAGTCTCCGTGGCGGAGGGCGCTGAGTCCCGCTTTCGTGAGCTTCGTCGCCGCGTGGGACGCGAGTTCCCGCTCGCGGTCTCCGACCGGCCCGAGCTCGGTCAGGTAGCGGTAGGCCTGCTCGAGGTGGTAGCCGGCGGTCTCTCCGTACGGGTTTTCGCTTTGCTCGATCCAGCCCGCGAAGCGCTCATGCAGCTCTGCCCGACGGCCCTTCGGGATGGCCGCGTAGCTCGCATCGCGGACGAGGAGGTGCGCGAAGAGGAACGCGTCCTCGCCCGGGAAGCTCGAGCGCTCCGGCCGGATGAGCCCCTTGCGCACGAGCCGCTGCAGGACGGCGCTGACCTCCGTACCCGGTGAGGAGAGCTCGAGGAGAGCGCCGCGCCATACCTCCTTGCCCACGACGGCAGCGCATTCGAGGAGGGCGCGCTCGTCCGCGGCGAGGCGGTCGAGGCGGGCGGCGAGAAGCAACTGGATCGTGGGCGGGACGTCCGCCTCGCGCCCATTCTCCTCGAGGGCGAGCGCGACCATCTGCTCGGCGAAGAAAGGGTTGCCTTGCGCCGCCTCGGTGATCCGCGTGCGCTCGGCCTCCTCGAGATCCTCGGTCAGCGCCGACATGAGCGCATCGACCTCCTCATCGTGAAGCGGCTCGAGCTCGAGGCGCTCGCCCGGCCAACCAGGACGATCGTCGAGGAGCTCGGGACGGGCGAGGCAGAGGAGCAGGATAGGGGCGTCGCGCGTCCACTCGACGACGTGCTCGAGGAGCTCGAGCAACGTCGGCTCCGCCCAGTGGATGTCCTCGAGGACGAGCACGAGCGGCTGTTCGGCGGCGAGGCCCTCGAAGAGCTTGCGGTAAGCCCAGAAGGTCTCCTCGGTCGAGCGGGCCTGCTCGGGGTCGGGGATCCCCCCCGGCCGCTCCGGAAGGCTGCGGAGGATCTCCTGCAGCGGCCAGAAGGTGATGCCCTCGCCGTAGGAGAGGCAGTGCCCATGGAGCACGGCCGCCTGCCCGCTCAACCCGGCGGCGAGCTCGGAGGCCAAGCGCGTCTTCCCGATTCCGGCCGGGCCGAGGACCGTGACGAGGAGAGGGAGGCGCTCGCCCGCGACGCGGTCGAACAGCTGGCGGAGCCGGGCGAGCTCCTCGGTACGTCCGACCCACGGAGAGTCGAAGCGGCGGACGACGCCCGGCGCCCCTTCGAGGAGGCCGGCGAGCCGGTGGGCGACGACCGGCTCCGTCTTCCCCTTCAGGGAGAGCGGCTCGACCGCCTCGACCTGCACGGCGTTCCGGACAAGGCGGTACGTCGACTCTCCGAGGAGGATCTCCCCTGGGTGCGCGGCCTGCTGGAGGCGGGCAGCGACGTTGACCGCATCGCCCGTGGCGTAAAACTCGCCGCTCGACGGATCGCCCGCCACGACCTCGCCCGTGTTCACACCCGTGCGAAGGGCGAGCGCGAAGCCGCGCTCGCGCTCGAACTCCTCGTTTAGCGCCGCCAGACGCTCTCGCATCTCCCAGACGGCCCGCACCGCCCGGAGGGCGTCGTCCTCGTGGACGGAGGGGATGCCGAAGACGGCCATGACCGCGTCCCCGATGAACTTCTCTACGGTGCCACCGTGGCGCTCGATCGCGCCGCGCGCGTCGGCGAAGATGCGCTGCATGATGCCGCGGAGCGTCTCAGGATCGAGCGCCTCGCCGAGGCCCGTGGAGCCTGCCACATCCGCAAACACGACGGTGACGGTCTTCCGCGCCTCCGCCATGAGCCGAGTGTACGACGTCTGCCCCTGGCTGCCCACATGCTCGAGGACGCGGCGCCAGCGGACGGGCGTTAGGCCGCCTCCTCGACCTCGAAAACCGTCCCGGGGCGCTGTGTCGCCCACGCACGCAATATGAACTCGAGCTCCATGCGATCCTGGCCCGCCGGCTCACCCTCGAGCACGGGATGACGGCGTCTGATCCTAATCGCGTCCCCTTCCCGAGAAGCATCAGCACCGAGGCTGCGCAAGTAAGCGAGAAGATCATCCGCACGAGAAGACCCGCTGACGCGGATGCGGAGGGGCACCCCGTTCATCATTCTTGATCTTCCCGTCTCCAGGCTGGGGAAACACCCACCATGCCGCTAGGCCTATTGAGCTTTGGAGCTGTTTTGCGGGGCTCCCGACCCGCTTGAAGGCCTGGTGCGGTGGCGGGTGCGCGCGACCCGTTCGCGCTAGCTTCCGGCTGTCTGGTGGCGCGGTGCCGCGCGGATGCACGGGCACTTCGGGCGCCCGCCTCCGCTTCGTAAAAACCTCCCTACGCCGGATCAGACGAGCTGGGGTTGCCGCGCGAGCGCATCGCAGACGGCGCGGGCGCTCGAGACCCAGCCGAAGAGCGTCTCGACGACGAGCAGCGACGCCTCGTGGTTCGTCCGCGACAGACCGGCGCCGATCGGCTCGGCCGTGCAGTCTTCGAGAACGATGCATGAGTAGTCGCGGAACATGGCGTCTCGCACTGTCGACTCGACGCAGACGCTCGTCGTACAGCCCGTGACGAGCAGGTAGTTCGCGCCAAGTTTCCGTAGCACCTCGTCCAACTCCGTCTCGAAGAACCCGCTGAACCGGTGCTTGGACACGATGTGATCGCCGGGCTCGGGCGTCAGTGCGTCCAGGATCTGGGTGTTCCAGGTGCCCCGCACGAGGATCCGGCTCTTGGAGCCGTCTGGTGCAACCACGTCGTCGCCAACCCGGAGTGGCAGATGCTTGATCCAGTGCGGACCATCGGCCGGCCCAACATCAGAGAGATCGGGTGCGTGCTCCATCTTCAGGTAGACGACAGGGATCCCCGCATCGCGCACCGCTCGCAGAACCGGTCGGGTGGCCTCTGCTGCCGCTGCGATCCCGCTGATGTCGATCCCGGCGCGCTCGAACATGCCGCCCGCCGCGCCGAAATCGTTCTGCATGTCGATGACGATCAAGGCTGCTCGCCGCGGATCGACTGCGACCGACGCCGGTCTCGCTTCCGACACGAGCATTGCGGCTCATGATACGACCGACGTCGCCTAGCAGCACCCCGCGCCAGAGGCCGACCGTACGACGGGCAGGCCTTTCGCCTCCGGAGTCGCTTTCTTCCGAGCCTTCACGATCGCCCCGTGGATGCCGTCGGCGACGTCATGGGTGAACTCGACGGCTACGTCCTCGAACCCTGCCGCCTCGAGTCCGGCGATGAACTCGTCCCTCGACAGGGCTCCGCTGATGCAGCCCCAAGCGTAGGAGCCGCGCTCGGCGCGTTCCTCGACCGAGAGGTGATCCTCGGCGACGACGTCGGTAATCCCCAAGCGTCCACCCGGCTTCAGCACGCGGCCCATCTCGGTCAGCACCGCAGGCTTGTCGACGGAGAGATTGATGACGCAGTTCGAGATGACGACGTCGACCGAGTCGGCCGGCAGCGGAACCTGCTCGATCACACCCTTCAGAAAGATGGCGTTCTTTGTGCCCGCCTCCTCGGCGTTCCTGCGCGCCAGGGCTAGCATCTCGTCCGTCATGTCGAGGCCATAAACGAGCCCCGTGGGCCCGACTCGTTTGGCGGACAGGATGACATCGATGCCGCCGCCCGAACCGAGGTCGAGCACGACCTCTCCCTCGTGCAGGTCGGCGACCGCGGTCGGGTTGCCGCAGCCGAGCGACGCGAGCGTGGCCGCCTCGGGAAGCTCGTTCCGATGCTCGGCGCCGTAGAGCGCCTGGCCAAACTTGGAGGCCTCGTTCTCTCCGTCGGCACAACAAGAGCCGCTGCCGCAGCTTGGGCCGGTTCCGTCGGTGACGGCGAGAGCCGCCTCCGCATAGCGGCGGCGCACCTCCTCGCGCAGCTCGTCGGCGGTGGTGCTCATCAAAGACCTCCTTGGGTCAGGTCGGCCAAGCTGGCCAACCGCTCGGTTGCCTCGGCCCTCAGGGAGAAGTACGCCCACTTGCCACGCTGCTCGCGCGCGAGCAGGCCAGCGTCAAGCAGCTTCTTCAGGTGGTGTGAGACGGTCGGCTGTGAGAGTCCGAGAGGCTCGACCAAGTGACAGACACAGACCGGCTCGTCGGTTGTCGCCAGGAGGTTCAGAATCCGGACGCGGGCTGGATCGCCGAGCGCTCTGAAGAGATCGGCGGTCGCCTCGGCTTCCTCAGGGGAGAGCGCGGGGGCGGACAGCGGAGCGCAACAAGCGATCGGGGTCAGGGTTTCGGTCATCTCGGTCGCATTGATACACGTCAATGTATCGAAGCACATCGATTTGTGCAAGGCTCGTCCGGCAGAGGCGTCTCCCGGCGAGGAGACGATGGTTGCCATCTGGGTCGGTTACACGGAAAGCTGTTACGACCGATCCCTCAGGCCCTCGTGCGGTAGTGGAGATGAACCACGCCGCTGCCGAAGCGGCGTTCGTCCAGCATACGGCTAGTAGCGCACCCGTTGCGGCCGTCGCGGAGCACGGTCGGCGCGGAGCCGGCCGTGCCCGCGGTCAGTGCTTCTCGGGCAGGTAGTGTTGAGTTGCATGAGCAACGCTGCCCAGCGCGCTGATGCACCAGCCACTCTCCGACCGTGGCGAAAGCTGACGCCCGAGCAGCTCGCCGCCTGGTCCGGCTTCCTCCGGGGTCACGCCCAGATCGTGCGGGCGCTCGACGCCGAGCTGGAGCGGGAGCACGGGCTCGCGCTCACCTCGTACGACGTGCTCATTCAGCTCAGCCTCGCCCCCGACCGGCGCCTGCGGATGTTCGAGCTCGCTGACGCGATCGTCCTCAGCCGCAGTGGGTTGACCCGGCTGGTCGACCGACTCGAGCGGTGCGGGCTCGTGGAGCGGGAGCGGGGCGAGGTCGACCCGCGCCAGATCTACGCGAAGCTCACCGACCGCGGTCTCGAGGTTCTGGCGGACGCCACGCCGACGCACATCGCCGGTATCCAAGAGCGCTTCCTCGACCGTCTCTCCGACGAGCAGACGAAGCAGCTCGCCGCGATCTGGCAGGCGGTATTCGGACCGTGAGCGCAGCTCTCGTTCCGGAGGTCGCCGAGGCGCGGGACCACGTGCGCGGCTCACTCGGGCCGACGCTCCTCGTCTTCGGCGACTACGAGTGCCCGTACACCCGCGCCGCCTACCGAAGCATCCAGTCCCTCGAAGCCGAGAGCGTTCCGTTCCGCTTCGTCTTCCGGCACTTCCCGCTCGAAGAGATCCATCCGCACGCGCTGGCCGCGGCGGAGGCGAGCGAGGCAGCGGCCGCGCAGGAACAGTTCTGGCCCATGCACGACCTCCTCTTTCGGCGCCAGAAGGCGCTCGAGCGGGCCGATCTCGAACGCTACGCCGACGAGATCGGGCTGGACATCGAGCGGTTCCGGCAAGAGCTCGACGCGCATGTCCATCTCGAGCGCATCGAGGCCGACCGCTCGAGCGCCCTCGCGAGCGGTGCCAGGGGCACGCCGACGATCTTCGTCGGCGGCCTCCCTTACCGCGGCTCGTACGAGCGGGCGGAGCTCCGCCGCGCGCTCTCTCCCAATGGAGAGGAGAACGAATGACGGACGTCTGCAGGCATCTCGACACGATTCACGTGACCTCCCTCCCCGAGAACGTCCCGGGCTGCGAGGACTGCCTGCGCATCGGCGGCTGGTGGGTCCATCTGCGCATCTGCCTTACCTGCGGGCATGTCGGCTGCTGTGACTCCTCTCCGAACCGCCATGCCATGGCGCACGCCCGAACGTCCCAGCACCCCATCATCCGCTCGCTCGAGCCGGGGGAGGACTGGTGCTGGTGCTACGAGGACGAGATCAACTTCCGAGTCGACCTCGCAGGGACGGGCGCATGAACGAGCTACCGGAACTTGCGCTCGAGCAGTGGGAGCCGACGAAAGACACACTCCACCTCTGGGCGCAGATCGTCGGCAAGGTGCGCCTGGCCTCGACGCCGCCGCAGAACCACTGGTGGAACGTCCCGCTCTACGTCGACACACGAGGGCTGACGACGCGTCGCCTTCGCTCCGAAGACGACGACTTCGACGTCTCCTTCGACTTCGTCGCCCACGAGCTCGTCGTGCGCACGAGCCGGGGGGAGGTGGACTCGTTCCCGCTTGCGGACGGCCTCTCGGTCGCGGCGTTCTACGAACGCTTCTGCGCAGTGCTCGCCGGCTTTGGGATCGAGGTGGAGACGAGGGCGGAGCCGTTCGGGATTCCCGTGACCACGCCCTTCGCCGACGACACCGAGCACGCCTCCTACGATCGCGAGGCGGTGGAGCGCTACTGGCGCGCGCTCCGCTGGATCGACTGGACGCTGCAGGAGTTCGCGGGGTGGTTCTGCGGCAAGACCAGCCCGGTGCATGTCTTCTGGCACAGCTTGGACATCGCCGTGACCCGCTTCTCCGGCCAGCGCGCTCCCGAGCTCCCCAACGCCGACCGCGTCACGCGCGAGGCGTACTCACACGAGGTGATTAGCTTCGGCTTCTGGCCCGGCGACCAGACCGTGCGTATGCCCGCCTTCTACTCGTACACGGCGCCTGAGCCCGCCGGCCTCGCAGAGCAGCCCCTCCGTCCAGAGGCGGCGAGCTGGCAGCAGCCGTTCGGCTCGAGCCATCTCGCCCTCCTCCCGTACGACGACGTGCGAAGCTCGCCCGACCCGCGCGGAACCCTGCTCGAGTTCCTCCAGAGCGCGTACGCCGCGGGTGCGCTCACCGCCGGCTGGGACGAAGAGGGCCTGCGCTCGAGCTGGTGTCCACCAGACGCCGTCTTGAACCCTCGACTCGGTGCGTACGCTCACCAAGTCAGCCAGGAGGAACCAGGCTGACGAGCGACGCGAGCATCGGAAACCGCATCGAGGAGCTGGTGCAGGAAGAGCACGTCTACTGGCGCCGGGGCGAGTTTGGAGAACCGCCGATACGGGGTAGGCATCGCCTGCGCAACATCGCCTGGCAGGCCGATGACTCGAACGGGGGGCGTGATGAACAAGCGTGGCCGGCGGACCAAGAGCCTCGTGTCCCTGCTCGCGCTCGCGGCTGTCGTTGTGTTGTACTCAATGCCGGCCGCCGGCCAAGCCGTCGTTGTGGAGCCGCCCCTCGCGAACTCGAGCAACGTGCATCTCGTTGCGCACATCCCCGGGACGGCCGCCGGCATGAACTTCCAGGATCACTACGCCTACGTGAGCGGCTGGGGCGGCATCACGGTGCTCGACATCGCGCAGGCTGATTCGCCGCAGGTCGTCGGGGTTCTCCCGTTGCCCCACTTCGAGAACGAGGACGTCGACCTGTGCGGGGACACGCTGATCGTCGTCAACGACCGGGAAGCAAAGGACCTCGGCTCGCTCATGTACGTCGTCAGCATCGCGAACCGGACCTCACCGGTCGTGAGCGCTATCCTGCCGCTCGGCCTGACCGGGAACGGCCGTGGCTCGGGGCACATCGCGAACTTCGTGAAGTCCGACTGCTCCCAGGCCTGGATCGACGGCGGCGACCACGTCGAGGTCGTGGATCTCACCGTCCCGAGCGCACCGAGGTCGCTCGGCAAGTTCGAGTCGGCCGCTTCGCTCAGCGACGCATTCAAGGTGACGCACGACACCGAGCTCGACAGCACCGGCACGGTGTGGAACGTGGGCGGCGGCGGCGCCGCCGGCTACAGGCTGACAGCCGACCCGCTCGCGCCTCAGCTGCTCGGGACGACCGGCACGGCCGGGCGTAACCCCTCGCCCTACAACGACTTCATCCTCCACAACTCGCAGCGGCGTGGGAAGACGCTCCTCATCACCGAGGAGGACTACATCGACACCGACGAGGTTCCGCCCGGCGGCTGCCGCGGCCAGGGGAAGTTCGAGACCTGGGATCTCTCCCGGCTGAACAAGGGCGTGATCACGCCACTCGGCACCTGGGAGACGGAGCTCAACGGCATGTTCACGGGCGGAGCCGTCGACTCGAAGGCACCGGTGACCGTCAACTGCTCCTCACACTGGTTCGACGCCAAGGACGGCGTCGCAGCCGTCGGTTGGTACGAGCAGGGCGTCCGCTTCCTCGACTACCGCACGCCGACCGAGATCACGCAGGTCGGCTACTACATCCCGGCCAACGGGTCGACCTGGGCGGCGTACTGGTCGCCGACCGACCCGAACGGCGAGATCGTCTACACCGCCGACGCCTATCGCGGCGTCGACGTGCTCAGGATCGACGGCGGCGGCCTGACCGGCAAGAAGGTGAAGGCGCCGGTGCGCAACGAGTGGTTCGGCAGTCCCACTGCCGATTCGGTCTCGTTCCAGCCGCACCCCTCGTTCGGCTTCATGTGCACCGTGCTGAAGCCGGACGTGGACACGCCGTAGGCCGCAGGCGGCTTTAGATTCGGGATTTCAGCTCGACGATGCGAGCGTACGAGGCCTGCAGGTTGGCGAGCGAGATTGCTCCGGAACGGGCCTCGCGCAGCACCGCCTGGTAGGCGGCCTGGGAGGTCGACTCCGAGCCGGTCACCAGCAGCAGGTCGACGCCGACCTTTGCGCTACGGATGGCCAGCACGCCTTGGGTGGTTCCGCGGACGGCGGCGGCAGCCGTGAGCGAGTCGGTGACCGTCACGCCGCGGAAGCCGAGGTCATGGCGAAGAAGCGTTCTTCCGATCGCGCTCGACCACACTGCCGCTCTGGGTGAGTACGCCGGATAGACCGCCGTCGAGAGCATGATCACCGGGTTCAGAGACTTGGCCAGCGCGGCACGGTAGGGCAGCAGGTCGTAGCCGATCTGCTGTTGGCTCGCCGTGATCCGCACCAGGCCGTCGTCGGTCGACGTAGCCCCTGCGCGCCCGAGGCCGGGAAAGTGCTTGAGCGTCGGCAGGACGCCGCCGACCTCGAGCCCGTCGGCGAAGGCGGCGGCGTCCTTGGCGACGATGTAGCGGTTGTTGGCAGCGAAGGCCCGGTGCTTGGCCTCGAGGAAGTTCGACCGCGTGCGCGGCACGTCGGCGACGGGCGCCAGATCGAGGTTGACGCCAACGTTGCGGAGCGCGACACCGGTGTTGCGGCCGACCGTCTCGACATGGGTCGCCGTGGTCGTGCCGAGCTCCTCTGCGGAGGCTTTCGGCGGCGCCCACGGCACCCGTCTGACGAGGCCACCTTCGTGGTCGACCGCAACGAGTAGGGGCGGCCGGCCGCCGGCGCGGGCGGCGGCCTGCAGTTTTCCGGTCAGCCTGGTCAGCTGCGTGGCGTCTCGGATGTTCCCCGAGGAGAGGATGACGCCGCCGATCTGGCCAGCCTTGATCCGAGCCAGCAGGGCCTCGTCCGGCGTGGTGCCGTGGAACGCGACAAGCATCCGCTGCCCGACCATCTGGGCCACCGTCGGGGCCGCGACCGCCTCGGAAGCCGACGAGTCGGCCGTGAGCACGGCGCCGAGGAATAGAAGGGAGAGGGCGGCAGTGGCAGCGACGTTGCGATTCATGACTCCTCCCACTCATGCTCGCTTCGGGCTGCAACACCCGCTTTTCAGGCCCGTAACGGTCTCGTCACGGCGCCCGACGCGGTTGTTCTTACCGGCCTCTTAGCCTCACGCGCAAGACTGCCGACCATGAAAGAGCTTCGTCACGGCGGCGGCAACCTACGGCTCACGCGGCGCCGCGCGCTCGCCTGGCTCGTCGGACTGGGCCTCGCGGCGGTCATCCCGGGCTGCGGCGGCGGCAACCGATCGAGCAGCCCGTCTACCTCCAGCTCGGCCTCGACCGGTGCTGCGAGCACCGCGTCCAGCGCAGACTGCGTCCTCATGCCCGAGCTGACCGAGGGCCCTTACTACCTCGACCTCGATCTCGTGCGGAAGGACATCACGGGCGGCAAGCCCGGCCTGCCCCTGAGCCTGCAGGTGAACGTCGTGAACGTCGGCAAGTCCTGCTCGCCGATCGAGGATGCCGCGGTCGACATCTGGCACGCCGACGCGGCGGGTGAGTACTCCGGCGTTCAGGGCGTCTCGGGGAACTTCCTCCGCGGGATCCAGATGACGGATGCGAGCGGGAAGGCCGAGTTAGAGACGATCTACCCCGGGTGGTACATGGGCCGCGCAGTCCACATCCACGTCAAGGTCCATGTCGGATCGAGCGAGGTGCATACGGGTCAGCTTTTCTTCGACGAGGAAGTGACGGACGCTGTCTACGAGACCCACCCGTACTCGCAGCGCCCGAACAGGGACACGATCAACTCGAGCGACAGCATCTTTGCGCAGAGCCAGGGCACGACGATCGTCGCGGTCATGCCTGGCGCCGATCGGTACAGCGGCGCCGTGACCCTCGGGCTGCAGTAAGGATCTTCTTGGCAGTTCGCGCGAAAGGGAACAGACTTACGGCGTGTCGATCAACGAGGATGCGCTCGAGACTCGCTGCCCGAGCTGCGGCGCCGACAACCCGGCTGATTCGCGCTTCTGCAGCAGCTGCGGCGCGCAACTAGACGGGGCGGACACGCCTCGCGAGGAGCGGAAGCTCGTCTCTGTGCTTTTCGTCGACCTCGTCGGTTTTACCTCTCGCTCGGATCAGGCTGATCCTGAGGACGTGCGCGACGCTCTCGGGCTCTACCACGCGGAGGCGAAACAGCGGATCGAGGAGCACGGCGGCACTCTGGAGAAGTTCGCGGGAGACGCGGTCATGGCCGTTTTCGGCGCCCCGGTAGCGCATGGCGACGACGCCGAGCGGGCGGTGCGGGCGGGGCTGGCCGTCCTCGGAAGCCTGGAGAACCTGAACCGGAACCACGGGCTCGATCTCGCCGCGCGCGCTGCGGTCAACACCGGTGACGCCGTCGTCGCAGTCAGCGGGGACCGCGCGCAGGAGGCCCTGGCGATTGGTGACGTGGTCAACACGGCGTCGAGGCTCCAGTCGGCCGCCCCTACAGGCCGGCTGATCGTCGGCGAAGACACCTACCGAGCGACCCGTCACGCAATCAGGTACGAGCCCTTGGAGGCCGTCCAGGCAAAGGGGAAGGCCGAACCGGTGCCCGCGTGGCTCGCCGTCGAGCCGCTCTTCGCCCCGGCCGAACGCCCGATCGCGGCGACTCCGTTGCTCGGGCGAGACCGCGAGCTCGAGCTGATGCGCTCGCTCTGGACGCGGGCGGTTGCCGAGCGGCGTCCACATCTCGTCACGGTCCTCGGCCCCCCGGGGATCGGCAAGTCGCGACTCTGTCACGAGGTCTCCGCGTTCGTGGCCGAGAGCGGCGGGCGGCTGCTGCGCGGCCGGTGCCTTCCGTATGGAGCTCAGGCCGGCTACCAGGCCTTCCCCCAGATCGTTCGCTCCGCGAGCGGGATCCTCGAGTCGGACTCGCCCGACGTGGCGCGCGAGAAGTTGCGCCACGCCGTCG
>DASXRO010000169.1:0-14829 GCA_036506555.1 Gaiellaceae bacterium | reverse complement strand
GATGTCCTCCGGGCTCGCGTCGGGGACGTCGGCGAGCTTCTCGCCGGTGACCGGGGAGAGGATCTCGCGCGACGATTCTCCGGTCGACTCGACCCAGTCGCCGCCGATGAAGTTCTGCAAGGTCCGCACGGTTGTCGCCATCTCATGCCTCCACTCTGGAATTGACCCGATCCCACGCCTCGTCGAGCACCTGGCTCAGGACGCCGACCATCTCCTCGAACTCCGCCGGCCCCGCCACGAGCGGCGGCGCGAACTGGGCGCACGTCTCGCCGCGGTCGTCGAAGCGCATGTAGACGCCCAGCTCGCGGCAGCGAGGCGTGAGGAAGCCCTTGATCAGCTCGTCGCGCTCGGCCGGAGCGAACGTCTCCTTCGTGTCCTTGTCCTTCACGAGCTCGAGCGAATAGAAGTAGCCGTCGCCGCGCACGTCGCCGACCATCGGGTGGATCCCGGCCAGCTCTTCGAGCTGGCCGCGGAAACCGTCCATGTTGCGCTGAACGTGGCCGACGAGATCTTCGCGTTCGAAAATCGAGAGGTTCGCGAGCGCGATCGCACAGGAGAGCGGGTGCCCGCCGAACGTGATCCCGTGGGAGAAGGCGGTCGTGGGCTCGGCGAAGAAGGGCTCGGTGACCCGCTTCGTCGCCACGACCGCTCCGAGCGGCGCGTACGCGGACGTGATCCCCTTGGCCAGCGTCATGAGATCGGGCTCGATCCCGTAGCGGCTCGTGCCGAACCAGTCGCCGACTCGGCCGAATCCCGTGATCACCTCGTCGGCAACGAGAAGCACGCCGTGCTCGTCGCAGATCTCGCGCACACGCGTGAAGTACCCCTCGGGCGGCGTGATCGAGCCGCCCGAGTTCTGCACCGGCTCGAGGATGACCGCCGCCACCGTCTCCGGTCCCTCGTTGACGATGATCGCCTCGATCTCGTCGGCGCACTGGAGCGTGCAGCGCGGCTCGTCGGCGCAGTACGGGCACCGGTACCGGTACGGAAGCGGAGCGCGCAGACAACCGGGGAGGAGCGGCTCGAACTGGGAGCGAAGGGCCGGGCTCCCGTTGATCGAGAGCGCGCCGAGAGTCGTCCCGTGGTAGGCGCTCCGGCGAGTGACGAACTTGTAACGGGTCGGCTCGCCGCGCAGGCGGTGGTACTGGCGGGCGATCTTGAGCGCGCTCTCGATCGCCTCTGAGCCGCCGCCGACGAAGAAGATGCGCCCGACGTCGACGGGGAGGATCTCGCTCAGCTTCTCGGCGAGCTCGACGGCCGGCGGGGTCGCGAAGCCGACCCAGTTCGTGAAGAACGGAAGCTGGCCGAGCTGCTTCGCCGCCGCCTCGGCGATCTCGGGCCACGGCCCGTAGCCGATGTTGACGCAATAGAGGGCCGAGAGCGCATCGAGGTAGCGGTTGCCCTCCGAGTCCCAGATGTAGCACCCCTCGCCGCGCACGATGACGATGCGACTGTCGACGGCGCGCGTGAAGTGGCGCCACAGATGGTCCGAAGCGGTCGTGCTCAAGAGGCGCTCCTTCCGTTGCGCGCGGCGAGCGCCTGCTTCGCCTTGACGGCGAGCCAGAGCTCCATCCGCTGGTCGGGATCGTCCGGGTGGCGGTCCGTCTGCTCCCTCAGGCGATCCATGCGGTAGCGAAGCGTGTGCCGGTGCACGCCCAGCTCCTCGGCAGCCTCGCTCCAGCGGAAACCTGAGTCGAGGAGGGCGGTCAGCGACTCGACGAGCCAGTCGTTGTCGGCGGCCGGCCCGAGAACGCGGTCGACGAACGCTTCGAGCGCAGCGTCGGGAAGGCTGAGGAGGAGCTCGAGCGAGCCGAGGTCGCGATACGAGGAGACGTCGCCGGTGCCGGCGTCGAGGGCGGCCCTGGCCTCCACGAGGCTGCGGCCGAGCGCGCTCCCCTGCGCAGGGCGGCCGACTCCCACCCGGGCGAGCGGCTCGGCCTCGACCAAGCGACGCGCAATCCCCAACACCTCCTGCTCGCCCGTCGCACCGACGAGAAAGGCGGCCCGGTCGCGCCGCGCCGCCGAGAGGAAGGGGACGTTCTGGCGCTCGAGCTCCTCGGCGACCTGCTCGCGCAGCCGCTCGCTGGAGAGCCCGTTGCGCGGCACCGCGAGCATGGCTGCGTACGCGAGGTCCGTCTCGAGGCCGAATGCGGCCATCCGGCGCGCCGCTTCCCTGTCGTCCAGGCGTTCGTCCTCGAGATCCTCGAGGAGGTCGCCCGCGAGGCGGAGCTCCGCGGCGCTGACCGCACGCCGGCGGGAGAGCTCGAACGCGAGGGCCGTCTGCCCGTGATGGAGGACGAGGCGGTCGTACTCGCCGAATTCCCCGCGTGTCCGCGCCGCCTTGAGGGTCGCCGGCTCGCGGCCGGCAACGACCGGCAGCTCGAGCGCCCCTTCGAAGGAGATCCGCCTGCGTGCATGGCGCTCGGCGACGACCCGTCCGTTTTCATCCGTGAGAGCGAGGCTGCAATCGAGGTGGTTGCAGACGATGGCGAGGAGGGCCTGGAGGCCCCGTCCTTCGAGGACGGCGTGCGCAAGACGTTCGTGCACCTCGAGCGCGCGGGTCAGCTGCTCGAGCTGCTCGCTCGCGAGGTGGGTGACCGCGGCTTTCGTGATCGCGACGAACGGCACCTCGTACGGGACGGAGAGGACGGGAAACGCCAGCCTGTCGGCTTCCTCGACAACGGGCGGCGGCACTTCGGCGAAGCCGAAGCCGATCCCGAAGCCGAGCCCGGCGAGGCCGTGCCTGGCCAGGCGCCGGATGTAGGCGCGTTGCGTCGTCGCCATCTCACCCACGCCGAGCCCCGTCGTCAGGAGGAGCTCCCCGCCTTCCAGGAACGGCGTCGGATCGGCGAGCTCCGAGACGTGCAGCCAGCTGACCTCGTTTTGGAGACCGTCCGACCCGGCCGCGACGGCCAAGTCGAGGTCGGGGAGGTCGGTGATGTCCTGGACGGTCAGCACGGCGAGGTTTCGACGCTGCGGCCAAGACGCTACGCGCTTCTCAGCCGCGGGGCAAGATCGAACCCGTCGACGTTAGGACGTGGCGTCCAGGCAGGCTGAAGGGGCCGGCGGGAAGCCGGCCCCTGTCCTGGCGCCCCTCGGGAGCTAGCGGCCCTCGAGAACCTTGCCGGCCTTGGCGATGCCGCGCGAGATGATGTACGCGGCCGTGAGCCAAGTCGTGGCGATGACGAACCCGGGCCAGTCGACCGTGTCAGAGGCGAGCGTGACGATGAAGACGACCACCCAGACGAGCACGAAGACGATGAGCTCGCCGTTCAGGCTCGGCAGGGTCGGCATCCCGTAGTACGGCTGGCCGTAAGACTGGGTCGGCGGCGGTGGTGGGGTCTGCTGCGTCGACATGGTCTGCGTAGTACCCCGCGGGGCCGTCGATTCCTGCGCGTAGGATGCGCTCGCTGCACCTGTTCCATTACCACCTGGTGACGAGCAAGGTCCGACTGCTCGAGGGGCGCTACCTCGGCAAGCTCGGCTTCGAGCTGATCGGCCGATACGGGTGGCGCGGCGAGAGCTCGCAGTGGTTCGAGCCCGGGACGTCCTGGGAGGACCTCGACGCGATGGGCTTTCGCCTTCGGCTCGTCGAGCTCGGCCGCGGAGCCGTGAACGTCGTCCTCCAACCCGGGCACTGGGACGTGCCGCGCGTCGACCACCTCGGAATCGCGCTCGGCGAGGACGAGTTCGAGGCCGTGATCGACCGCGCCGGCGAGCTCGGCCTGAAGATCCAGGACCACCCCGGCAAGCGCACGTTCGTGACGACCGAGGCCGGCTACCGGCTCGAGGTGCACCCTCCCCGCGACTGGATCGACGACGCGCTCGCTCAGTCCGACGAGCTCCACCTTTCCGAGATCCACCTGCGCGCCAACGACCCCGAGGAGAAGGCGGTGGCGCTCGCCGAGATTCTCCAGGTCGAGCGCGCGAGCACCGAGGTCACGGTCGGAGAGAGCCTTGTCCGCTTCCTGCCCGACGGACCCGAAGGGCGCCCCGAGCTCGTGGCGGAGGTACTCGCTTGAGCTCCTACGAGGCGGCGGGCGTCTCCCTTGGAAAAGCGGATGAGATCGTCGAGCGGCTGCGCGCCGCGGTAGCCAGCACCGGCGGTTCCATCGGCGCCTTCGCCGGGCTGTACGAGCTCGACGAGGAGCGCTTGCTGGCGGCGACGACGGACGGCGTCGGCACGAAGCTGATGCTCTCGCGCCGCGCGGGCCGCCTCGCCGACGCCGGCCGCGACCTGGCCGCGCACTGCATCAACGACGTGCTCACGACCGGAGCAGAGCCGCTCTTCTTCCTCGACTACGTCGCGGCGGGAGCCCTCGACCTCGAGGAAGTCGCGGAGCTCGTCGAGGGGGCCGCGGCCGTCTGCCGGGAAGCCGGGTGCGCGATCCTCGGCGGCGAGACGGCCGAGCTGCCGGGCATCTACCGCGAGGGCGAGCTCGACTTCGCGGGCACCTGCGTCGGCCTCGTCCGGCGGGTGGATCTGATCGACGGCTCCCGCTGCGAACCGGGCGACGTCGTCCTCGGGCTGCCGTCCTCCGGCTTGCATACGAACGGCTTCTCGCTCGTGCGGCGAGTCATCGGCGACCGGCCCTTCGACGCCGACCTCCTGCTCACGCCGCACCGGCTCTACGTGAACGATGTCCGGGCTCTGCGGCGGCAGGCCGACGTAAAAGCGCTCGCGCACATCACGGGAGGCGGCCTCTTCGGGAACCTCACCCGCGTAGTCCCCGAAGGAGTGGGGCTCGAGCTCGACTGGGACGCCTGGGAACGGCCGCCCGTCTTTGCCTGGCTGACCGAGCAGGGCGTCCCGGAGGACGAGCAGCGCCGCGTCTTCAACGTGGGCGTGGGCATGTGCGCCGTCGTGCCGGAGCACGACGCCCGCGCCGGAATCGTCATCGGGAAGCTCGTGTGATCGCCGTCCTCGTCTCGGGCACGGGCACCAATCTGCAGGCGCTCATCGACGCGGGCCTGCCGATCGTCGCCGTCGCGTCGAACAAGGCCGGCGTCGAGGCGCTCGCGCGGGCGGAGCGGGCCGGGATTCGAACCGCGGTGTTCGAGCTAGAGGACTTCCAGAGCCGCGAGGAACGCGATCTCGCCATGGGCGACTGGCTGGCGAAGCAGGGTGTGGAGGTTGTTGTCTGCGCAGGCTACATGCATCTCCTCACCCCGCCCTTCGTCGAGCGGTTCCGCGCCATCAATGTTCATCCTTCGCTCCTGCCGGCGTTCCCGGGGATCGACGCCGTCGGCCAGGCGCTCGCGGCCGGCGCTACCGAAACCGGGGTCACCGTCCATTTCCTCGACGAAGGCGTCGACAGCGGCCCCGTGATCCTGCAGGAGGCCATTCCGATCGAGCCCGGAGACACCGCCGAGACGCTCTACGAGCGCATTCGGGCGGTGGAGCACCGACTCCTCCCGGAGGCCGTCAGGCTCTATCTGGCCGGAGCTTTACGCTCCTAGCCTCATGATCCGGCGGGCGCTGATCTCGGTCTTCGACAAGACCGGGCTCGACGAGTTCGCCGCGGGCCTCGTCGAGCTCGGCGTCGAGCTCGTGGCCAGCGGCGGCACCGCCGCCTACATCTCCGAGCTCGGGCTCAAGGTGCAGCCGGTCGACGAGCTCACCGACGTTCCCGAGCTTCTTGGCGGGCGCGTCAAGACGCTGCATCCGCGGATCCACGCGGCCATCCTCGCCCGCCGCGACTCGCGCCAGGACATGGCCACGCTCGCCGCGGAGGACATCGAGCCCTTCGATCTGGTCTGCGTCAACCTCTACCCCTTCACACAGGCGGCCGGGCGGAAGGACGTGCGCGAGGAAGAAGCGGTCGAGATGATCGACATCGGCGGGCCTGCGATGCTCCGCGCCGCGGCCAAGAACTTCGTCCACGTCGCGCCGGTATGCCTGATCGAGCGCTACGGGCCCATCCTCGACGAGCTGCGGCTGGACGGGGACCTGAGCGCCGAGACCCATCGCGAGCTGGCCGCCGAAGCCTTTGCGCACACCGCCGCCTACGAATCGTCGATCGCGTCCTGGTTTGCCGACCGCGAGACCTTCCCGCCGCGCCTGATCCTCTCCCTGGAGAGGAATCGCGGCCTCCCCTACGGCGAGAATCCGCACCAGCGGGCGGCCTACTACCCCGAGGTGGGCGTGCGCCGTCACCTCCTCTCCCGCGTCGAGCAGCTCTCCGGCAAGGAGCTCTCCTTCAACAACCTGGCCGACCTCGACGCAGCGCGGGGCGTGCTGCGCGAGTTCGAGCTCCCCGCCTGTGCGATCGTGAAGCACACGAACCCGTGCGGCGTGGGCCTCGCCTCCGAGATCGAGGAGGCCTACCTCAAGGCCTACGGCTCCGATCCGGTCTCGGCTTACGGCGGAGTGGTCGCGGTCAACCGCCGCGTGGACCCGCCACTCGCCCAGCGCCTGGCCGAGCAGTTCGTCGAGGTGCTGATCGCGCCCGAGTACACCGCCGACGCGGTCGACATCCTCAAGCAGAAGGAAGGCACGCGAATCCTCGAGGACCGGGAGCGGCGCCGCGCCGGTCTGGGTGAGCGCGACTACCGCCGCGTCCTCGGCGGCCTCCTCGTCCAGGACGCCGACGCGGAGGTTGACGACCGCGAGACGATGGAGGTCGTTGCCGGACAGGCACCCGACGAGGCCGGCTGGGGGGATCTCCTCTTCGCGTGGCGCGTCTGTAAGCACGTCCTGTCCAACGCCGTCGTGCTCGCCAAAGGCCTACAGACGATCGGCGTCGGGGCCGGGCAGATGAGCCGCGTCGACGCCGTCCGCATCGCGCTCGACCGGGCCCGCGAGCACGGCCACTCGGTGGAGGGCGCCGCTCTGGCCTCCGACGCCTTCTTCCCCTTCCCGGACGGCCCGCAGCTCGCGTTGGAGGCCGGAGTGAGCGCCGTCGTCCAGCCGGGCGGGTCGAAGCGCGACGGGGACGTGATCGCGGCAGTGGAGAAGACCGGCGCGACGATGGTCTTCACGCGCAAGCGGCATTTCAGACACTGACCGCGATCGACGCTGCCACGTAACCGGCGTAGAGCGCCAGGAGGCACGCGCCGGTCGTCCGGCTCAGGCCGCCGCGCCAGGCGAGAAGTCCCGCGAGCAGGATCGGGCTCCCTGCGGCAACGGGCACGTGGAGCCAGCGGGAGTCCGAGTCGAGTTCGAGCGGCCGCACGAGCGCGATCACGCCCGCGTTGAAGGCAATGAAGTGGGCGATCGTCCCGACGATGTTCCCGAGCGCCACGTCGGCGCGGCCGCGCCGGGCCGGAGTGGCCACGCGCGCAACCTCTTCCGCCTCCACGCTCGCGGCGATGGCGGTGTTGCCGAGCAGCGTCTCCGAGACTCCGAAACGCGAGACGACGCGGCGGATGCCCTCCCCGAGCATCTCCCCGGCGACGGTGAGGACGGCGAGGCCGACGACGACGCGTAGGAGGACGAAGCGCTTGCGCTTCGGCTCCCCACCGCCGACGAGCCCGCGACCGGAGCGCCAGAGGCCCGTCACGGCGGCGGCGAACCAGGCGAGCAGGATGCCTCCGTCGAGCCGCGACACATCCCCGTCCAGCGCCAGAGCGAGCAGAGGAAGGGGCGCGGCGGCCGTCCAGAGAATCACCGCCCAGGGGAGCCGGGTGCGTAGCGGAGCCACGACGGCTCCCATGCCGGCCACCCCGAGCGCGAGGAACGTCGTCCCGCCGAGAAACGTTCCCGCGGCTGCATTCGGGAGGCCGTTTGCGTTCGCGGCGATCCCCGCGACGAGATTCTCGAGCTCGAAGCCGGAGACGAGGACGGTGAGGGCGAAGGCGGAGACGCCGAAGCGGGCGGCGGCCGCGAGCAAGCCCTCGAAGAAGAGCTCCGCTCCGGCCACTACGAGCACGATGCCGCCCACGAGGAGCGCGAGGCTTACGGCCGAGGACACAGGCCGTATCGTTACGGGTGATGCGGCGCGATTACCCGACCGTGCTCGACCTCGTGGGCGGCACGCCGCTCGTCCGGCTCCAGCGACTCGGCCGCGAGGACGGCCCGGTGCTCCTCGCCAAGCTCGAGTACATGAATCCCGGCGGGAGCGTCAAGGATCGGATCGGCTTGCGCATGATCGAGCGCGCCGAGCGCGAGGGGAAACTGGCGCCCGGTGGGACGATCGTGGAGCCGACGAGCGGAAACACGGGCGTCGGCCTGGCGATCGCGGCGGCGCTGAAGGGTTACCGCTGCATCTTCGTCATGCCCGACAAGATCGCCCAGGAGAAGATCTCGTTACTGCGCGCGTTCGGGGCCGAGGTCGTGATCTGCCCGACCGCGGTGCCGCCTGAGTCTCCGGAGAGCTACTACTCGGTGTCGGCGCGGCTCGCGGAGGAGATCCCGGGCGCCCACAAGCCGGACCAGTACTCCAACCCTGCGAACCCCGAGGCCCACTACGAGACGACCGGGCCGGAGATCTGGGAGCAGACCGGCGGCGAGCTCGACGCCCTCATCCTGTCCGTCGGGACGGGCGGCACCATCTCCGGCGCTGCGCGCTTCCTCAAGGAGCGGAAGCCGGATCTCCTCGTCGTCGGCGCGGATCCCGAGGGGTCGATCTACTCCTCGCAAAGCGTCCACCCCTACCTCGTCGAGGGCATCGGCGAGGACTTCTGGCCCGAGACCTACGACCCGTCGGTCGTCGACGAGTACGTCGCCGTCTCCGACCGCGACTCGTTCCTGACCGCGCGGCGCCTGGCCCGCGAGGAGGGGCTTCTCGTCGGAGGCTCCGGCGGAACCGCCGTCTGGGCCATGCTCCAGGTCGCCGAGCGCTTCGGGCCGGAGGCGACGATCGCGACGCTGATTCCCGACGGCGGGCGCGGCTACCTCTCGAAGTTCTACGACGACAACTGGCTCAGGGAGTACGGGATCGTCGAGCGGCGCGCCCCCGCGCCGACGATCGAGGAGGTGCTCGCCTTCAAGCGCCGCGAGGAAGCGGACGTGCCGCAGCTCATCTACGTCGAGTCGCATCGCAAGGTGGGCGAGGCGGTCGATCTAATGCACCGCTACGGCATCTCGCAGATCCCGGTCGTCCGCCATGAAGCGGCCGAGTCCCTCGCCGACGTCATCGGTTCCATCCAGGAGCGGGGCCTGCTCGAACGCGTGCTGCGGAACCCGGACACGCTCAACGAGGAGGTCGCGGCGGCGATGGATCCTCCGCTGCGCGCGGTCGAGATGCGTGAGTCCGTGGAGACCGTCTTTTCGGATCTCGAGGCGGGCAACACCGCCGTGATCGTCGCGACCGCCGGGAAGCCGGTCGGCGTCCTCACCCGCGCCGATCTCCTCGAGTACCTGGCCCACCAGGCCTCGCCGAACGGCGCCTGAACCGCGTCTCTTCCTTTAGGCGGTGGCGGGGCGCGTAGCTACGATCCGCTCGTGGACTTCGAGACCCGCGCGATCCACGAGGGGCAGCAGCCGGACCCGGCGACCGGCGCGATCGTCACGCCCATCTACCAGACCTCCACGTATGTCCAGGAGGAGGTGGGCAAGCACAAGGGCTATGACTACTCGAGGGCAGGGAACCCGACCCGAACGGCCCTCGAGACCTGCATCGCTTCCCTCGAAAGCGCCGACCACGGCGTCGCCTTCTCGTCCGGGCTCGGCGGGGTGACCACATTCATGCACCTCGTCTCGCCGGGCGAGCGCGTCGTCTCGGTCAACGACGTGTACGGCGGGGTCTATCGGATGTTCACGCAGGTCTACGAGCCCAAGGGCTACAAGTTCACGTTTCTGTCGGCGGAGGAGATCGGCGCGGGGCTGGGCCCCCACCTCGACGGAGAGACACGGGTCGTCTGGCTCGAGACCCCGACGAACCCCCTCCTGAACATCATCGACATCCGCGCGGCCGCCGAGGCCGCCCACGCCGCCGGCGCCATCGTGGTCGTCGACAACACCTTCGCCACGCCCTACCTCCAGCGGCCGCTCGAGCTGGGCGCCGACGTTGTCCTCCACTCGACGACCAAGTACCTCGGCGGCCACTCCGACGTGATCGGAGGCTTCGTCGCCACGAACGATCCGACGATCGCCGAGCGTCTGCGCTTCCTGCAGAAGTCGTTGGGCGCCGTGCCGGGCCCGTTCGACTGCTGGCTCGTGCTCCGGGGCGTGAAGACGCTCGCCGTGCGCATGGAGCGCCATTGCGCGAATGCCCGCCACGTGGCCGCCTGGCTCGACGAGCACGAGGCCGTCGAGCGCGTCCTGTATCCCGGTCTGGCGAGCCACCCCGGCCACGAGATCGCGGCGCGTCAGATGAGCGACTTCGGCGGGATGATCTCCTTCCTGGCAGCCTCCGAGGACGACGCGATCCGCCTCGTGGCCGAGACGAAGATCTGGAAGCTCGCGGAGAGCCTCGGCGGCGTCGAGAGCATGATCGAGCAGGCCGCCCGCATGACGCATGCCTCGACTGCCGACGCCCCGTTCGCCGTCCCTGGGAACCTCGTGCGCCTCTCGGTCGGGATCGAGTCAGTCGACGACCTGGTCGCCGACCTCGAACGCGCGCTTGCGCGCACGCGCGCGGCCACTTCAAGCTCTACATAGTTTTCGCGCGCGAGTCGCTGAACGCGGATGCGTTCTCGCTTCGGTCCGCGCCCGGGTCTCCTAGAGCCTTCAGGTACGCGGCCTCGTAGTCGGCCACCATCCGCTCCTTCGAGAAGCGCTCCTCGACATAGCGCCGGCATTCCATGGGATCGATCGCGTCGGCGCGCTCGAGGACCCCGGCCATCTCGGTGTAGTCGTCGACGATGATCCCGGTGCGACCGTCCTCGATCACCTCGGGCACCGCGCCGTGACGCGTGGCGATCACGGGCGTGCCGCACGCCATCGACTCGATCATCACCAGACCGAAGGGCTCGGCCCATTCGATCGGGAAGAGAGTCGCGCGCGCGTTCTGCAGCAGATCGACCTTCTCGTCGTGCGAGACCTCGCCGAGAAACTCGATACCGCCTCCGAGGTGCGGTCGCACGGTGGCCTCGAAGAACTCCTCCTCGCGCAGCTCCTGCTTCTTGCCGGCGAGCTTGAGCGGCAAGCCGAGCTGCTGCGCGACCTCGACGGCGCGGTGGGCGCCTTTGTCGGGGCTCATGCGACCGAGGAAGAGGAGATAGTCGCCTCGGTGGGGGTGCACGGGGTAGAGGGACAGGTCGAGCGCGTTCGGACAGTTAGCGATCCAGTTGAGGTGCGGCAGCGGCGAGCGCTGGTTCATGGAGAGGGAGATGAGCCCGACGCGCGGGGCGACGCGGTCGACCTGCTCGTAGAGCTCGCCCGAGCGTCGGTTCAAAGGGCCGTGGACGGTATGGAGGAGCGGCGTGGCGATGCCGGCTCCGAGAGCGGCGGCGAGGGGGCCCGAATGGTCGTTGACGATGTCGAACTCCTCCGCCTGCTCGAAGCACGCGAGCGCGTGGTGAAGCTCGTAGAGCGTCGTCCCGATGAACTCGGACGGCGCTTCGGGGAAGACGCTGACGAGCTTGGCCTTCGTCTCCGAGTCGCCTGACGCGAACAGGCTCACGTCGTGGCCTCGCTCGACCAGCCCGTCGGCGAGCAGCGCGACGATCCATTCGATGCCGCCGTAGCGGGTCGGCGGTACCGGGAACCAGACAGGGCTGAGCACAGCGATCCGCACCGCTACGCCGCTTCCACGCGCACCTGCCCGTCCTTGAGATGGACGTCCCAGCTCTTGTCGAAGGCACGCACGCCGGAAAGTCTGAGGGAACCCGCCCAGGAGGGCAATTCCGGCGGCGCCACGCTGGCGAGGACATGGCGCCGGTGGTCGGGCTGGAGGCCGAGCAGCAGCTGCAGGAGCAGCACCGGCGTTCCCGCTGCCCAGGCCTGCGGGCGCGCCGCCGTCGGGTAGGCGATCGGAAACGGCGTGTCCGTGCGCGAGAAGCCGGCGAACACCTCGGGCAGCTGCCAGCGGAAGTGCCCGGCGGCGTTGATCGTGCGCCGCACGATCCGGTGCGCCTCGGGCCAGCGCGCCGTCTTGGCGAAACCCCAGGCGATCAGGGAGTTGTCGTGCGGCCAGACAGTGCCGTCGTGGTACGAGAGCGGGTTGAAGCCGGCGTCGGCTGAGGACATGGTGCGCACGCCCCAGCCCGACCAGAGCTCCTCGCCCATCAGCTGATCGACGATCGCGTCGATGCGCTCCGGCGGGACGATCCCGCTCCAGAGGAGATGCCCGATGTTCGACGTGAGCGAGTCGACGCGATTCTTGTCGGCGTCGAGCGCGAGCGCGTAGAAGCCTCCGCGGTCCTCGCACCAGTAGGCCTCGTCGAATCGAGCCTTGAGCTCGGCCGCGTCATTCTCCAACCGCTCGGCGAGCTCGCGCTCGCGCCAGACTTCCCGGGCGAGCTCGGCCGCCCTCCGCTTCGCGTCGTAGACGTATCCCTGCACCTCGCAGGGGGCAATCGGGGGCTTGGCAAGCCGGCCGTCGTGGAAGAGCTGCGAGTTCGAGGAGTCCTTCCACGACTGGTTGACGAGGCCGCGCGAGGAGCGTCTTCGGTACTCGACGAACCCGTCGCCGTCGAGATCCCCGTACTCGTCGATCCAGGCGAGGGCGCGCATGGCCGGCTCGCGCAGCTCGCGCACGAGCGCGGCGTCGTCCGTCCACCGCCACACCTCCGAGAGCAGGACGAGGTAGAGCGGCGTGGCGTCGACTGTCCCGTAATAGCGGGGGAACCACGCCTGCGCGCCCTTGCCGTGCCGGACCTCGTGCACGATCTTGCCCGGCTCGGCGTCGATCTCGGGGTCATCCTCCACCGCCTGCAGCTCGCCGAGCACGCGCAGGGCGTTGTGCGCGAGCTCCGGCCCGAAGAGCAACGTCTGGAGGCACGTGATCAACGTGTCGCGCCCGAAGACGGTCATGAACCACGGCATTCCCGCGGCGGGCAGCTGCCCGGACAGCCGCGGGTCCTCGGCCATTCGCAGCGAGGCGAGGTCGGACACGGACTGCATGAACGAGTGCGAGAGCTGTTCCCACGAGGCGCGGATTTGCGGCACACGCAGTTGCCATGCCGAAAGCGATTCGCGCACCCGCGCGAGCTCGTCGCCGAAGGTCCGCTCCGCGCGCCCGGGAGCGGTGCGAATCCCATCGGCCGCGAGAACGACGTCGATCCGGAGACGCCACTTCTCACGCGGCTCGAGGGCAATGCGGTAGCGAACCGTGCCCTGCTCGATCTCCCCCGGTTCGGAGAGGAAGATCTGCGTGAGGCACGTCGAGTCGTCCGCGAGCAGGAACTCGTTGCTTGCGACCTCGTAGGCCGGGGAAACGAGGCTCGGCAACGAAGGCGCATGCTCGGGATCTCCGAGCGCGAAGTCGAGCGCCTTGACCGCGAAGATGTCTGCGAAGTCGGTCCCGACCTCCAGGGCCAGCTCGAACTCGACTCGGCGCGGCGCGTGGTTCTGGACGACGATGTGCTCCTGCATCCCGTCTCCGATGAAGCGGTCGCGCCCGATGGAGACTTCGTCGGGCCCGAGGTCGCCCACAACGGGGTTTCTGAGGTAGAAGGCTGCCGAGAAGTACTCGACCTTGTCGGACGAGAGGTGGAGCGGGGTCGCGCCGTTGATCGTCAGGACCCAGCGCGAGAGGAAGCGGGTGTCGTCGGCGAAGAGACCTTCTGCGGGCTCGGCGATGTCGCCGCGCTCGTCCGAGACGCAGAAGGTCGAGCCTTCCAGAATCGTGAGCGCCACTATGGCCCGGCCGGTGACGTTGCCTGGACTCTGACGCGCGAAAAGCGAGCGAGGCAAGGACACAGGGAGCCCGCGTACTGATTGAAAGTACGCGGGCAACCGAGGACGCAGTTTCGCGAAGCTTTGCAGCCGTTCAGAGGCCGGTAGGACGTTGCCGGGCTGGCCATACTCAGCGGCGGACGATCTGGTCCTGGCTCGCTTGTTGGAGCGGCTTGACGACGATCTCGTCCACGTTCATGTGGGCCGGGCGCGTCACGACCCAGAGAATGCAATCAGCGACGTCGGCGGGCGTCAGGTAATCGACCCCGCGGTACACGGCTTCCTTCTTCTCCTCGTCGCCTCTGAAGCGGACGTCGGAGAACTCCGTGTCGCCCACCATGCCCGGATCCACGGTCGAGACGCGGATGCGGCCGACGAGCTCCTTGCGGAGAACGTAGGTCAGCGCGCGCACCGCGGTCTTCGAGCCGACGTACATGCCGCCCTGCGCATACGCCTCTCTGCCTGCCCATGAGCCGAGGTTGACGATGTGCCCGCGGCCGTCCTCCATGTGTGGCAGGCAAAGACGCGTCATGCGCACGAGGCCGAGCACGTTCGTCTCGAGCATGAGCCGGTCGTCCGCGTCGTCACCCTCCGCGATCGCCGTACGGCCCAGGGCCAGTCCGGCGTTGTTCACGAGAATGTCGATGCGGCCGAGCTCACCCGCGATCTCGCCGACGAAGCTTCGGGAGCTGTTCGAATCGGTCACGTCGAGCGGCGCGACGAGGTGCTCGCCGCCGAGCTCGTCGGCCAGCTCGTCGAGCTTCTCCACGCGGCGCGCTCCGAGGGCAAGCCGCGCACCTGCGCCCGCGAGCGCGCGCGCCGTCGCCGAGCCTATTCCGCTGGAGGCGCCCGTGACGACGGCGGTGTGGCCCTCGAGCTCCGGCACGCGCGGGAGCTTAGAGCTCATTTCGAGATGAGGCTTCGTCGTCAGGGTGCGATTCGGCGGAGCGAGGCCAGGACGCAGGTCGCGCTCATATCGGTTGTAGATATGGGCGCGGCCGAGGACGCCGCCTCGCGTCGTCGAGCGCCGGTCCGACGACTCAAGTCTTCATTTCGAAAAGGGGCTCCTACGCCGGCCGGATCGCCGAGCTCCACGGCGGCAAGCT
>DASXRO010000168.1:0-16656 GCA_036506555.1 Gaiellaceae bacterium | reverse complement strand
GCCGACCGTGCAGAACTTCACGAGCTGAATCCAGTTGTGCCTCCGGCGGAGAGCCTGGCCGGCGGCTTCGCCGAGCGCGCTCGCCCGTCCGGCGACGCTATCCGAGCCGGTTGCCACGGTTGAGAAAGGTTAGACGGCGCGGCGCAGGGCGTCCGTCCCGAGCGTCGACCCGGGTCGGGCAAACGAGCCCGGAACGCCGTCCCTCCGGGCCATGTCAGGGGTCAGACCCCGGACGTGGCTCTAAAAGCCCTCCGCGCCGACGAGAGGGACGAAGCGGCACGGCACGGAGCGCGTGATCGCCGGCCCCTCCGGGCTGCGGACGATCACCTCGAGGCGCTGGCCTTCGGGACCCCCGACCGGAACGACCAGCCGACCTCGTGGGACGAGTTGCTCGTAGAGCGAGGCCGGCATGTCCGGGGCAGCCGCCGCCACGACGATCGCGTCGAAGGGAGCATGCTCGGGGAGACCGAGCGAACCGTCGCCGACGTGGACCTGAACCTGGTCGTAGCCGGCAGCCCGGAGCCGCTCGCGCGCCCGCTCGGCCAGCTCCGCGATGCGCTCGATCGTGTGCACCTCCGCGCCGAGCTCGGCGAGCACGGCCGCCTGATAGCCGGATCCGGTGCCGATGTCGAGCACGCGGTCGCCTTCGTGCACATCGGCCGTCTGGCAGATGATCGCCACCATGTAGGGCTGCGAGATCGTCTGCCCGTAGCCAATGCGAAGCGGCATGTCGAGGTAAGCGCGCGCCCGATCGTTCTCGTCGACGAATGCCTCGCGCGGAACTCGGCGCATCGCGTCGAGCACCCGCTTGTCGACGATGCCGCGAGCCTCGAGCTGCTCGGCCACCATCCTCTCGCGCGCGGTCTCGAGGTCAGACACCGCTGCGCACCCGCGCGCGCATCGACGCGGGCGGCTCGACGCCGAAGTGGGCGAGCGCGAGTGGAGCAAGGTCGGTGACGCTCGGAGCGTCAGGCAGCGGCGAGCTGTCGAAGCCCGCCGCGATGATCGGCACGATCGAGTCCCCTGCGACCAGGGATCCGTGGCTCCCGCCGCCCACATGGTGGCGGCGGCCGAGGTCCTCGAACTCCCACCCCTGAGCCGCCGAGACGATCACCTCACCCGCGTTCGCGCACCGGAGCGCACACCATGCCCGCTCGAGCCCGTTCGGATAGTCGGCGGGTGCAAGGATCTGCTCGTCGCCTCCCCTGCGCCAGTCGCCGTTGTCCGGAGCAAAGCGCATCTCCTCCCGCTCTCGCCGCGCGACGGCCTCGCCGTCCTCCCGGAACAGAACGACGTCCACGCCGGCAGCGCCGTCCAGCCGCTCGGCCAGCTCGCGGGCGGGTCGCCCGTCGAGCGCGTAGACCATGCCCGAGCGATTCGACGCCGTGACGACGACCTCGGACCCGGCCGGGTCGCCTCCTCGCCGTCCCGTGAACACGGTGAGATCGCTGAAGGAATCCTGGAGCCGGGTGATGCGATCCACCTGCGTCTGCCCGTGGTCGGAGCAAACGACGACGGCGTAGCGGTCGAGGAACTCCTCGGGACCGCCGGCGGCTGCCATGAGCTCACCGAGACAGGAGTCGGCCCGTTCGAGCGCAGCGAGCGCGCCCTCCGGACCCACGATGTGCGAGGCGTAGTCGTAGTCGGGCAGGTAGAAGACGAGGAAGTCGAAGCCGTCGCGGGTCACGAGCCAGCGGCCGATCGTGGCGGCGTAGGCGTCGATAGACCCCTCCGGCCGGGAGCGGATGGCGAGCGGAGCGCCGGTTGTGTCGGACTCATAGAGATTGAAGAAGAAGAACCGGCGCGGACCCCAGGCCGCCTCGTACCAGCGGTTGCGCCCGGTGGGAACCGGCAGCTTCAGGGCGTGGCGGGTACGCCCGCGGTAGCAGGTGAAGTTGATCGCCCCACATTCGAGCCCCTCGTCCTCGAGCGCCTCGAAGACGGTGAGCGCATCGCGAGAAAGATGCTCGTGGGTCATCGCGAAAATGGAGTCGCGGATCGAGCGACGCGTGCCTGCGGCGCGGACGGCGGCAAACGACGAGCCGTATTCGACGACCCGCCGCTCGTCCCGGTGGTACCAGACGAGGTGTGGAATCCCGTGGACGTCCGGGTGCGCCCCGGTGGCGATCGAAGTGAGGCAGACGGGTGTGACCGACGGGAACGTCGTCGTCCCCTGGGCATAGACGCCGGACTCGTAGAGGAGCCCGAGGGCCGGCAGCCTCCCTTTCTCGAGGCCGCGCTCCATCATCGCGGGGGTCAGCCCGTCGATGATCGTGAGGATGAGGCCCTTGGTCACGGTCCCCTGCTAGTCCTTGGCAAGGATCCTCAGGCCCGCGTAGCGCGAGCCGGCGCGCCGGCCGAGCCGCAGGCCCGCAACCGGAGCGACTGCTGCCAGCGCGTAGCCGAGGGCCGGGACGAAGGCGAGCCCGGCGACGGCGAGCGAGGCGACGAGGCGCGCCGCCCCGGACAGTCGCCGAAATGCGACCCAGCTCAAGAGCATTGCGGCCACGAACGCCAGGACCGCCCACCACGCGAGCGCAAAGAGCCCGATGGCGACGGCGGCGCAGAAGATCGCTATGCCTGTGAGCGCGAGCGGCGGCCGGCGAACGCCGTTTCCGATGACGCCGTCGGCGACGCCGAGGCCGAGCAGGACTCCCAGGAGATACCAGTCGACGAGTCCGTCCACGTGTCGAGTCTAGCCGTGGGCATCCCTATCCTCGCCGCGATGGACCTCGGCAACCTCTTCACGGTCCTCATCTTCGTCCTGTTCGTTCTCCCTGTCGTCCAGCGGTGGGCGCTCTCCGCCCGGCGTGCGCGGGCCCTGACCACGCTCCAGAAGACCCGTGGAAGCCGGGTGATCGCGATGATCCACCGCCAGGAGACGGTCGGTTTCCTCGGGGTCCCCCTCTACCGCTTCATCGACATCGAAGACTCGGAGGCGGTCCTGCGCGCGATCCGGACGACGCCCGCCGAGACTCCAATCGACCTCGTCCTTCACACACCGGGCGGCCTCGTCCTGGCCTCCGAACAGATCGCGTACACGCTGCGCGACCACCCCGCCAAGGTCACCGTGCTCGTCCCTCACTACGCGATGTCGGGTGGAACGCTCCTCGCCCTCGCAGCCGACGAGATCCGCATGGATGCCGCCGCGGTGCTCGGCCCGGTCGACCCGCAGCTCGGCGACTTGCCCGCGGCGTCGCTCGTGCGGCTGGTCGCCAAGAAGCCAATCGAGCGAATCGACGACCGCACTCTCATCATGGCCGACGTCGCCGAGAAGGCCCTCCGTCACATGAAGCAGGTCGTCAGGGATCTGCTGGTGGAGCGGCTGCAAGACGACAAGGCGGACTCGATCGCCGAAGAGCTGGCCGGCGGCCACTACACGCACGACGATCCGATCACGGTCAACGAGGCGCGCGCGCTCGGCCTCCCGGTCGAGGTCGGCCTGCCTCCTGAGGTCTACGACCTCATGGAGCTCTTCCCGCAGGCAGGGCGCCGGCGTCCCAGCGTCCAGTACGTGCCGCTCCCCGGTCCCGCCGCCGAACGGCCTGCAAAACCGCGCGTTCCTTAGGGAATACCCATCGAAATACCCCTTCCGGCAGTTTCCACCACCGGGGTTGGTGGGAACTCACGGAACATGCCCAAAAACCCCCAAAGCCCCGTCCTGCTCTTCTTCACCACCTCCCGGTCCGGGCCCGCCCGCCGGATGGAGAGCCTGCTCGCCCACCTCGCTCGCAAGGAGCGAGGCAGGCTGCGCGTCGCTCGGATCGACGCCGACGCACAGCCGGAGTGGGTGGAGCGCCTCAAGGTGACCGAGATCCCGACGCTGATCCTCATCAAGGAACGGCGGCCCGTGGACCGGCTGGCGGGTCGTGTAAGCGCGCCTCAGATCGAGCGCATGATCTCTCCCTTCCTCGAGCCGCCGGCCGTCGAAGCGGCGTAGCTCGCCAATCCCTCAGCTAGCCCGAAGGCTCCTCCAGACGCCGGATCGTCCCGAGCAGGAACTCGCTCGCCCGGGCGCCGTCGACGACGCGGTGGTCGAAGGTGCACGAGAGCCAGCCAAGCTCGCGGACGACAACCTCCCCCTCACGAACGGCTGGGCGCGGAGCGATCCGGTGGAGGCCGAGGATGGCGACCTCCGGGTAGTTGACGAGCGGCGTGGCGAAGAGGCCGCCCAGCCGTCCGGCACTGGTGACGGTGAAGGTGGAGCCGCGCAGCTCCTCGGGCTTCAGGGTTCCTGCCCGCGCGCCCTCCGCCAGGCGCGCAGCCTCCGCCTCGATCTCGTCGAGGGACTTCTCGGCGGCGGAGCGAAGCACGGGAACGACGAGCCCTTCGTCCGTCTGCACGGCGATCCCGATGTCGTAGCGCTCCCAGTAGACGATCTCGTCTCCGGCGAGCGTCGCGTTCAGCTCCGGGTATTCCCGTAGGCCGGGCACGGCGGCGGCAATGAGGTAGGCGAGGTAGGAGCGGTCGCCACGGATCTCGGAGAGCTCCGTGAACTCGCACTCCTCGACGACGGTCACGGCGGGCACCTCCCGCTGTGCGCGAGTCAGGTGCTCGGCGATCTGCCGCCTGATTCCCCGGAGCGGCACTCGGCGCTCGCCCTCACGCGCGGGCGCAGCCGCCTTCACGTCGGCCTCCGTGATCCTGCCACCCGGTCCCGAACCTTTGATCGAGTTGAGGTCTACTCCGAGCTCGCCAGCGATCTTTCGAACGGCTGGAGTCACCTGGATCCTCGTCGGCTCCGACGCGACAGCGTCGGAGCCGATTATTTCACCGTCTCCGATCACCACGAGCGGCGTGCCCACGGGCACCAGTTGGCCCTCGTCGACGAGGATCCGCGCCACCTTGCCCGCCGCGGGCGAGGGGATCTCGACGGTCGTCTTGTCCGTCTGGATCTCGACGAGCGGATCGTCCTCCGCGACCTCCTGGCCGACTTCCACGAGCCAGCGGGCGATCTCGCCTTCGCGCACGCCCTCGCCGAGGTCGGGGAGCTTGAACTCGTAGGCCATCAGTACTGGAGGACCTTCTGGGCAGCCTCGACCACGCGCGCGGGGGTAGGCAGGTATTCGTCCTCGATCGTCCAGAACGGGAAGGGGACGTCGTACCCGGTCACACGCAAGACAGGGCCGCGCAGATCGAGAATCGCCTTCTCGGCGAGAACGGCGGCGATCTCGGCGCCGAACCCCGCCACGCGCGGGGCTTCCTGCACGATGACCGCACGCCCGGTCTTGGCCACGGACGCGAGGAGCGTCTCCTCGTCGAGCGGCTTCAGCGTGCGCACGTCCAGCACCTCCGCGCTCGCGTCGAGCTCGTCGGCGGCTGCCAGCGCGACCGGCACCATGCCTCCGTAGGCGATCAGCGTCACGTCGGAGCCCTCGCGCGCGACCCGTGCCTTGCCGAGCGAAACGACGTACTCTCCCTCCGGCACCTCCTCGCGCGGGCTGCGGTAGAGCACCTTCGGCTCGAGGATGACAACGGGGTCGACCGAACGAATCGCGGCGGCCAACAGGCCCTTCGCGTCGGCGGGAGTGGAAGGGACGGCCACCTTCACGCCCGGCGTGTGCACGTAATAGGCCTCGGGCGAATCCTCGTGGAGCTCAGGCGCCCTCACGCCGCCTCCGGTGGGCATGCGCAGCGTGATCGGAAAGTCCATCGCGCCGTTCGTCCGCCAGCGGTACCGGCCGACGTGGCAGATCAGCTGGTCGAGGCAGGGGTAGCTGAACGATTCGTACTGCATCTCGCAGACCGGCCTCCAGCCGGCCATGCAGAGGCCGACGGCCGTGCCGAGGATGCCGGCCTCGGCGAGCGGCGTGTCGACGCAGCGGTCAGGACCGAAGCGGTCGCGCAACCCTGCGGTCGCCCTGAAGACGCCGCCCGCGCGCCCAACGTCCTCGCCCATGACCATGACGCTCTCGTCGCGCTCCATCTCGGTGTGGAGCGCGTCGTTGACCGCTTCGACAAGGGTCTTACTCGCCATAGGCATGCCTCGTCAGGAGATCCGGGTCCGGCTCGGGGAGCGCCTCGGCTGCGGCGATGCCCGCCCGCATGGCCTCGAGAGCCTCGGCGCGACTCTCCTCGGCGACATCGTCGCTGAGGATGCCGAGGCGCCGCAGGTACCGCTCGTACCGCACGAAGCATTCGTTCTCCCGTTCGAGCTCGACCCGCTCGGGGTCGATGTAGGCGCTCGGGTCGTCCGCGGTCGCGTGCGGCGCGCACCTGTAGGTGACCGCCTCGACGAAGGTAGGCCCTTCTCCCGCCCGGGCGCGCGCGAGAGCCTCCGAGGTCGCCTCGTAGACGGCGAGCACGTCGCCGCCGTCCACGCGCACTCCGGGCATCCCGTAGCCCGCCGCCTTGTCAACGAGCGCCTCGGCGCGGGTCTGCGCCGAGAGCGGCGTCGAGATCGCCCACTGGTTGTTGTTGCAGAGCAGGACGACGGGCGCCTGCATGACCGCCGCGAAGTTGGCGCCCTCGTGGAAGGCGCCCTCCGAGGTCGCGCCGTCGCCGAAGAACGCGATTGCGCACGCCGACTCTCCCCGAAGCCGCTTGCCCCAGGCGAAGCCGACCGCGTGCGGGACGTGTGTCGCGATCGGCACGGTGATGGAGGCCACGCGATACTCGCGCGGGTCCCACCAGCCGGCCGGGTGGCCGCGCCACCAGGATAGGACCGTCTCGACCGGCATGCCGCGCAGGAGCCCGATCGCCGACTCCCGGTACGAGGGAAAGATCCAGTCGTCCTCGGCAAGCGCGCGCACCGCCCCGACCTGCATGGCTTCGTGTCCCCAGAAGATCGCGTACGTGCCGATGCGTCCCTGGCGGTGGTAGACGAGCGAACGCTCGTCGTAAGTCCGCAGCAGAACCATGTCGCGGTAGAGACCGAGAAGCTCGCGCTCGCCGAGGGCGTCGACTTCGCCGTCGGGCAGCGCGTCGCCGTCCCCGATCACCCTGCGCAGATCCCGCTCGGCGGGCGCCACCTGGGCCATGCCCGGATTATCGCGGGACGAGAACCCGAAGCGCGCCGCGCTCCGCCTCGAATTCGACTTCGGTCTCGTCGCCGAGGTCCTCGCCGTCGGCCTGCAGCGGGGTCGGCCCGTCGCAGACGATCGAGAGCTCGTCCGCGTCGTGGACGTAGAGGACGCGGGACGAGCGATCCTGCCCCCTCCCCGCGAAGAGCCACCACGCGAGCTCGGGCATGAGCCGCCCGCGCAGGAGGCGCGGCGCCACGAGATCGAGGCCGAGCTCGAACCGCGCTCTCGGGGCGACGCGCAAGGGGAGCCGCCCGACGTAGCTGTAGGGGTTGCAGTTGGCGACGAGCGCGAATGCGACCCGGCCGAGGCCGACCACCTCCATGGTGGGTTCGAAGCGCCCGCGCCGCTCCGCGAAGATGCCGAACAGTGTCCGTGCGAAGGCGATATCGCCTGCGCGCCGTCCACTCGCGCGCCCGAGCGCGTCCACTCGACGCACCAACTCGGCGTCGACCCCGAGCCCGGCGCCGAAGGTGAAGCGCCTGCCGTTCACGCGTCCGACCGAGATCTGGCGCGGAGCGGCGCCGACGAGGACCCTCGCGCACTCGACCGGATCGCGGGGGAGCCCGAGCGCTCGCGGCAGGACACTCGTCGACCCGCCCGGGATGAAGCCGAGCGCGACTTCCCCGATGACCCCGTTGGCCACCTCGTTGTACCCGCCGTCGCCCGCGAAGACGTAGATCCGTTCACAGCTGCGGCAGAAGATCTCCGCGAGCTCGGCCGCGTGCATGGGCCGCTCGGTGAGGATCGTCTCGACCGGCCCACTCGCCGCCAGCTCTCGCTCGACGGCAACAGTCAGCTCGGGCGTGACCCGCGAGGCCTGCGGGTTGACGATCAGCGCCGCGCTCAAGCCGGGGTCGAGTAGCCGCGCATCCCGTCGACGAGGAGAGCGTAGAAGCGGTCCGCGAGCACGTCCGTGTCGCCTCCCGGCTTGAGCCAGGTGTATGCCCAGTTGGCGGCCGAGAGGAAGAGCAGCGCGGCGATGCTCTCGTCCAGGTCGGTGCGGAGCTCGCTCTGCTCGCGCCCCTCGCGGAAGAGCTCCCGGATGCGCTCCTCGTAGCGGCGCCGCTCGCCGACGATCTCCTCGCGGCGGTCTCCCTCGAGGTACTTCCACTCCTGCACGAAGACGGTTGCCATCTCGAGCTGGTCGGCCACCACGCGCAGGTGCGCTCGCAACGCGAGCCGGAGCTTCTCCATGGCGGGCAGATGGCTCGGGATGGCGTCGAGCCCGGCATGGAACGCGGCCGCACCCTCGCGCATGGTCTCGTAGAGGAGGTCCTCCTTGCCCTCGATGTGCGCGTAGAGCGAGCCTTTCTGCACGCCGAGCGCCTGGGCGAGATCGCCGATCGACGTCCCGTGATAGCCCTTCTGCGCGAAGAGGCGCGCGGCCTGGCGGGAGAGCTCCTGACGCCTGGTCATGCTAGATTCTTACCTAACGACCGTTTGGTTGCCATGAACGAGACCGAACTCGAAGCGTACGTCGCCGAAGGCGGGCAGGTCGAGACCGGCGACCCGGTGCCCGAGGCCTACCGCAAGGCGCTCATCAAGTTCATCGAGATGCACGGAAACTCGGAGCTCATGGGCGTGCTGCCCGAGCGCGAGTGGATCCTCCGCGCTCCCACGCTCCAGCGCAAGCTCGCCCTGACCGCCAAGGTGCAGGACGAGGTCGGGCACTCGCAGCTCATCTACCGCGTCGTCGAGGATCTCGGCAAGCCGCGCGAAGCCTGCCTCGACGACCTCGTCACCGGCAAGACGAAGTTCCACAACGTCTTCCATTACCCGACGAAGACTTGGGGCGACGTCGCCGTCATCGCCTGGCTCGTCGATGCGGCGGCGATCATCTCCCAGAAGGCGCTGCTCAAGTGCTCGTACGCGCCCTACGCGCGGATCATGAAGAAGATCTGCTGGGAGGAGTCGTTCCACATCCTCCACGGGCGCGACTGCATCCTCGCCCTCATGACCGGGACCGACGAGCAGCGTGAGCTCGTCCAGGAGGCGGTCACCCGCTGGTGGGGGCCGCTCATGCAGTTCCACGGGAACCCGATCCACGCGGAGGACGATCCGATGTACCGCTGGCGCATCAAGAGCCAGGCCAACGAGGACGCGCGTCAGCAGTTCCTCGACGGCTACGTGCCGCAGATCTGGGAGCTCGGCCTGACCGTTCCGGATCCGAAGCTGCGCAAGCGCGACGACGGGGTCTGGGAGTACAGCGAGCCCGACTGGGAGGAGCTCAAGTGGGTCGTCACCGGGCACGGGCCGAAGACGGAGGAGCGGCTCGGCTTCCGCCGCTGGTCGCGCGAGGAGACGGCCTGGGTGCGGAACGCCCTCCTCGCGGACGCGGCGTGATCTACGAAGTCTTTCGCCAGGAACGGGAGGGCCAGCCGTTCCAGCACGGTGGTTCGCTCGAAGCGCCCGACCTCGTCTTCGCCGAGGCCTACGCGCGCGAGTTCTACGGCCGGCGCGACGAGTCGTTCGCGCTCTGGATCGTGCCGAGGGATTCCGTCGAGGAGGTCCGGCACCCATACGTCGCCGAGGTCTTCGACCGCGACTACCGGCGAGTCGACGGCTACTCGCTCAAGGTGAGGCTGAAGGAGGCGCGTGAACGCGCAGGAACTGCTGGCGCTGGCTGACGACGAGCTCGTCCTCGGCTGGCGGAACTCGGAGTGGACCGGCATCGCCCCCTTCCTCGAGGAGGACGTCGCGTTCTCCTCGATCGCGCAGACCGAGATCGGGCACGCGCGCGCGTGGTACGAGCTGGCGGCGAAGGAGCTCGGAACCGGCGCCGACGCGCTCGCCTTCGACCGCGAGCCGGACGAGTACCGCTGTGCTCCGCTCGTCGAGCTCCGCCTCGTCCCGGACTGGGCCCGGACGATCGCGAGGCACTGGCTGTACGAGGCCGCGGACGCAATCCGCATCGCGGCGCTGGCCGAGTCGGGCGAGCCGGAGGTTGCGGGTCTGGCCAAGAAGATCGGCCGCGAGGAGGCCTACCACCGCATCCACGCAGACATGTGGGAGAAACGTCTGCGGCAGGAGAGCCGGTTTCGGGAAGCAGTCGAGGAGCTCTGGCCTTATTCGCTGGGAGTCCTGCCGGACTCCCAGCGAGAACTCCTGTGCGAGCGCACCGGGTTGGCAGGTGTGGACCCGATCGAGCGCGGCATCCATACGGAGGAGCTCGGGCCGCTCTGGGAGGAGATGACGATGGTGCGCCGCTCCGTGCCGGGTGCCGCATGGTGACCGCCGAGCGCGTCTGGGAAGCGCTCGCCGAGATCCCCGACCCCGAGATCCCGGCGGTCTCCCTCGTCGACCTCGGTGTGATCCGCGGCGTGGAGGTCGAGAACGGCCACGTCCGGGTCAGCTTCACGCCAACGTTCCTGGGCTGTCCCGCGCTCGAGTTGATGCGAGACCAGATGGCGGAGCGGATCCGAAGGCTCGGCGCCGAGCCCGAGATCGAAGTCGCCGCGGAAGGCTGGTCGACCGACCGGATCACGCCGGAAGGCCGGCGCAAGCTGCGTGAGTCGGGCTTCGCTCCACCGACGCCGGGGGTGGGGCCGACCAATCTCGTGCAGATCCAGACGGCGGTCCACCGTTGCCCGTACTGCGGCTCGCAGAACACCCGCCTCGAGAACCTCTTCGGCCCCACGCCGTGTCGCTCGATCCGCTACTGCGCCAGCTGCCGGCAGCCCTTCGAGCAGTTCAAGACGCTCTAGCCACGGCCCCACGAGGCGCCCGGCCTAAGAGCCGCCCAGGACGAAGATTGCGGCGACGGTCGTAACCAGGATTGCCGCATTTACGCCGAGGCCAAGCCAGACGACGCGTCCCCGAGCACCATGACTTCGCGCTTGCCAAGCCAGCACGGCACCGGCAGCCGGGCCGAAGACCAGCGTTGCCCCTCCGGTCGTCGCGAAGAGCAGATCGGCGAGGCTCAAGCCTGCAAGCACCCAGGCGAGCGTCGAAAGGAGCGTGCTCGGCCGCCTTGACATGTATCTCATGTCTGCTATATAGCTTAATTGAGATATGAGTCAAGAGGCAGCCAGGGAGAAGCGCCGTCTCGCGCAAGAAGCCCTCGAGCGCATTCGCGAGCGGCTTGCCGGCGCCGAGGACGGCTGGTTCTTCGCGCAGATCGCCGAGTGCGTCGCTGAGCGGCGCAAGGAGCTCGGCCTCTCCCAGGCCGAGCTCGCGGAGCTGGTCGCCACGACCCAGTCCGCGATCGCGCGGCTGGAGAGCGGCGGCCGGCCGCCGCGGATCGACACCCTCCTCCGCATCGCCAACGCCCTCGACTGCGACCTCATCGTCGAGCTCAAGCCGCGGACACAGACCAAGCGAGGTGAACGTTGAGCACCGCAACCCGCAGCGCGCAGTCCGTCGTCGACATCGAGGAGATCCAGACGACCAAGAGCGAGAGGCTGCTCGCGGTGGTCATGGCCGCCTTCCTGCTCATCGGCGGAATCTGGGCGTACCAGAAGATCGACGACGTCGTTCGCGAAGCGACCAAGGTCACCCTCTCCCCGACAGAGCAGGCGGCCACTCGGAGTTTCGTGGACGCGCAGGCACGCGTCTTCCAGGCGCAGCAAGAGGAGCAGGCGGCGAGGAGCGACCTCGAGCTTCGGCGGGAGGCGTACCGCACGGCGCTCGACGCCGGCCAGCCGGCCGCCGATCTCGAAAGCTCGTACCACCAAGCGGAAGCCCGCTTTGCTGCCGCGCAAAGCTCGCTGAACGGCGCCGAGCAGGCGGCTGAGCAGGCGCGGCCTGCGGCCGAGGCGGCCTACCGGCATCAGCAGCAGGGATCCCGGCACTCGGACCTGATCGCGTTCCTGGCCCGGCTCGCGTTCGTCCTCGCCTCGCTTGCAGGCGCGTACGTCCTCCTGGGGAAGATGCGAAAGCGCCGCTCTCGCTACTTCCCGCTCACGCTCGCGCTCGTCGGGGCCACGGCGGTGCTCGCACTCGTACTGGCGAGCGACTACCTCACCGACTACATCGATCCCCTCGCACTGGGGCCGCTCGTCCTCGCGATCGTCGGTATCGCCCTGACGCTTGTCGCATTCGCGGGGCTGCAGCGCTACCTCGCCCGGCGGGTCCCGTTCAGGCGGGTCCGGAAGCGCGAGTGTCCCTTCTGCGGCTTCCCTGTCGGCCAGAACGACCACTGCGAGGGGTGTGGCCGGCAAGTGATCTCGACCTGCACGACGTGCGCCCAGCCGCGTCGGGTCGGGACGCTACACTGCGGCGCCTGCGGGCACGCGTGAGATTCGTCCTGACCATCGCCGTGGTGGGAGCTTTGGCTGCCGGGTGCGGCGGCGGGAGCGACGGGCGGCTCTCCAAGCAGGATTTCCTGCAGCAGGCGAGCGCGATCTGCAAGCGCTACGACGCCAAGGTGGCGGCGCTGGGAAGCCCGAGCTCACCGGCTGACATCCCACAGTTCGTCGAAAGAGGGATCCCCGTGATCCAGCAGGGCATTGCCGAGCTCCGCGCCCTGCGCCCTCCTGCTGATCTCGAGGGCGACTACAACCGCATGCTCGACGAAACCGAGAAGGCGATTCCAGCAGCTCGCAGATTGGCCGATGCAGCGGAGAAACGCGACGCGGCGGCGGTGCAGAAGGCGATCGAGGAAGGCAACGCGGCCGACGAGGCCTCCGATCGAATAGCCACCAAGCTGGGGTTGTCGGAATGCGCTGCGGACTAGCGATTCTCCTCGCAGTCTCCGGCCTCGCGCTGGCGGCCTGCGGCGGAGGCGGGGGTGGAGGAGCACGCGGCGAGAGCCTGACCCCCGCGGAGTTTCGCCAGCAGGCCGATGCGATCTGCGCGGAGTTCGAGGGCAAGCTGAACGACCTCGGCTCGCCGAGCTCGGTCGACGAGCTCGCCGAGTTCGTCGACAAGGCCGTCCCGATCATCGAAGAGGGCAACGACAGGCTGCAGGCTCTCGAGCCCCCCGACGAGCTCGCGGACGACTGGAACAAGGCGATGGCGCTCCAGGACAAGAATCTCGATCTCACCCACGACCTGCAGGACGCCATCCATGCGAGCGACGACGCCAAGATGCAGGAGCTCGTCGCCAAGCTGGACGCGAGCGACGCGGAGAGCACGCGCCTCGCGCGCAAGATCGGCCTCGAGAACTGCGGTCAGAGCTCGAGCTAACGCCCGCTGAAGCGGGGGTCCCGCTTCTCGAGGAAGGCAGCAACGCCTTCCCGGAAGTCCTCGCTCGCGGCGGCGGCCGCTTGTAGCTGCGCATCCAGCTCGAGCTGCTCGCCGAGCGTCGCCAGTGGAGCGTGGTCGAGCAACCGCTTCGTCATCCCGATCGCACGCGTCGGCAGCGCCGCAAACGTGGACGCGACCTCGGCCGCGCGGACGCTCAGACGGTTGTCCTCGACCACCTCGGCGACGAGACCCCAGGCGTGGGCATCCGCCGCAGACAGTCGCCGCCCGGAGCACAGCCACTCGAACGCGCGCGCATACCCGAGTAGGTGGGCGACGAAGTACGTCCCGCCGGTGTCGGGCACCAGCCCGATGTTGATGAAAGCGGGGACGAAGGTGGCGGAGGCGGCGGCCAGCCGCACGTCGCACGCGCAGGCGAGCGAGAGTCCCGCGCCGGCGGCCGCGCCGTTCACGGCCGCGATGACGGGCTTCTCGAGGGCACGGAGGGCGAGGACCATCGGGTTGTACGTCTTGCGCAGGCGGCCAGCGATGTCGCCGGCGCCCTCGCTGAACTCCTTCAGGTCCTGGCCGACGCAGAACCCGCGGCCTGCGCCGGTGAGGACGACGGCGCGCACCTCGGGGTCGCGTGCCTCCTTCAGCGCTCCCCGGAAAGCCTCGTGCATCGCGCGATCGAACGCGTTCAGGACATCGGGCCGGTTGAGCGTGACCGTGAGCACGCCCCCATCCCGTTGGGTCTCGACCTCTGCCACTCGGTAGACCTTGCCGCCGCTGCTAGCGTGGAATCGGTGGCGGATCTTACGTTCATCTCCTCCCACGAGGTCGCGGACGAGGAGGCGCTGGACGCCTACTCGCGAGCGGTGATCGCGGTCGCGGAGCGGCTCTCGCCCTCGGTGGGCAACCTGCGCATCTCACGCCGGGTGCGCGGCGGGCGCGTCCTCGCAGGAGGCGGAAGCGGCGTGGTTGTCACGCCTGACGGCTTCATGCTGACCTCCGCGCACGTCGTAGAGAGCTCGGACGGCCGCTCGCGGGCGTCCTTCGTCGACGGTCGCGAGGTCGAGGTGGAGGTCGTCGGTACGGACCCGCTCTCTGACCTCGCCGTGCTCCGAGCGGACAACGACAGCCTCGTCCCCGCGGAGCTGGGCGACGCCGAAAGCCTGCGCGTAGGTCAGCTCGTCGTGGCGATCGGCAACCCGAACGGCTTCGCGGGATCGGTCACCGCGGGCGTCGTCTCCGCGCTCGGACGTTCTCTTCCCGTGCGCTCGCGCGCGGCCGGGCGCATCGTCGAGAACGTCATCCAGACGGACGCTGCGCTCAACCCCGGAAACTCCGGGGGCGCGCTTGCGGACGGCCGCGGGCGGGTCGTGGGCATCAACACCGCGGTTGCCGGAGTAGGGCTCGGGCTCGCGGTGCCGATCAACTCCACGACGCGCAAGATCATCGGCGCGCTCATGAGCGAGGGTCGGTTTCGCCGTTCCTACCTCGGCATCGCGGGCGGCTCGCGGCCGCTGCCTCCGCGCCTCGCGCGCGAGTTGGGCCGCGAAGAGTGTGTCGAGGTGGTCGAGGTCGTCGAAGGGAGCCCGGCGGCGAAGGCGGGGCTGCGGCCCGAGGATCTCATCGTCGACCTGAACGGCGAACCGGTGGAAGGCGTAGACGACCTCCAGAGGTTGATGGCGGGAGAGTTGATCGGGGAGCGGATCCTGCTCAAGACGGTCCGTGGCGGGCGGCTCCGGCCCCTCGAGCTCGTGCCGGTCGAGCTCGCGGTCTAGCCCGGGTTGACATCTATCGCAGATCCGCTATATAGCGGGTATGCGATATCACTGGGTTCGTAACAGCCTCGCCTTCGTCCACTGCGGCGTCGGGATCGTCCTCGCCGGGATCGGCTGGTTCATCGGGGCGCTGGCCTGCGACGAAGCGTGTTCCGAGGGAGCAGGCTGGTCACGGAGCGCCGATGCTTGGCAATGGGAGGCGGTCCAACTGCTCGCGCTCGGGCTGCTCGCCGTGCTCAGCTTCTTCTTCGTCGCCGCTCTCGTCGGGCGCGTCGGTCTTGCCTCCCTGTTCTTCGCCGTTCAGGCAGCTTCAACTCTCACCATCCTTGTCTTGCTGGCGGCGGCCGAGTCGGTCAGGATCGCGCCCGGGATCCTGCTGCTTATCGCCGCCGCGGAGGTTCCCGGCGTGCTTGCACTCGCGGTCGGCAACCGCAAGCTCAGCGGCCTTTGAAGTCTGGGTCGCGCTTCTGCGTAAACGCCTTCAGGCCCTCCTGCGCGTCCTCCGAGGAAAGCGCAAGATGGAAGGCCTTGCGCTCGGCGTCCAGGCCCGCGGCAAGCGACGTCTCGAAGGCCTGGTTGACCGCCTCCTTCGCAAGCCGGACCCCAACGGGGCTCTTGGCGGCGATCGTTGCGGCGACGCGCTTCGCCTCCTCGAGCCACGCCTCCTTGGCGACCACCCTGGCCACGAGCCCTGCTTGCTCGGCCTCGCGCGCGGAGAGGAAGCGGCCGGCGAGGATGACGTCCATCGCTTTCGACTTTCCGACGGCGCGGGTGAGCCGCTGGGTTCCTCCGGCGCCGGGTAGGACGCCGAGGTTCGTCTCCGGCTGGCCGAACTGGGCCGTCTCGGAGGCGACGATGAGATCGCACGCCATGGCGAGCTCGCAGCCCCCGCCGAGGCAGTAGCCCGAGACGGCGGCGACGATCGGCGTGCGGATCTTCTTGATGGCGTCCCACTTGTCGATCCGCCCGCCGAAGTAGAGCTCCAGATGCGTCGCATCCGACAGCTCGCCGATGTCCGCTCCTGATGCAAACGCGCGCTCATCACCCGCGACGACGATGCACCGCACGGTCTCGTCGGCGTCGAGGTTCTCGAGAGCGCCGACGAGCTCCCCCATCAGCTGATTCGAGAGGGCGTTCAGCTGCTCCGGGCGGTTGAGCCGGACGACGGCAATCGGCTCCTCGCGCTCGATGAGGACGGTCACTTCTTCTCCAGGAACTTCTTGATCGCCTCGCGCGGCTCGTCGGTCGCCATCGAGAGCGCAAGCCAGTCGCGCGCGTGGTTGATCGTCTGATGCCAGGCGAAGTCGCGCCAGAAGTTGAGGTGCTGCCGCGCGTAACGGGTCGTCTGCGGCAGCATCCGCGCCAGGCTCTCGACGATCCGGTCGACCTCCGCGTCGAGCTCGGCGGCCGGGACGGCGCGGTTCACGAGCCCCCACTCCTCGGCCTTGCGTGCCGAAACCTCCTCGCAGAGAAGGACGATCTCGCGCGCTCGGCGCTCGCCGACGAGAATCGGCAGCCACTGGGTGGCGCCGCCGGCCGGCACCGAACCGTGCTCCGGGCCGACGTGGCGGATGAACGTATCGTCGCTCATGACGGCGAGGTCGCACGCCATCTGGAGCTCGTTGCCGCCGCCGACGCAGACGCCGTTGATGCGCGCGACCGTCGGCTTGCCGATCTCGCGCAGACGGTCGTGGGCGTCCTTGAAGGCCCCGAACCACTTC
>DASXRO010000167.1:0-19339 GCA_036506555.1 Gaiellaceae bacterium | reverse complement strand
CGACCTCGTGATCCTCGACATCATGCTGCCGAAGGTGGACGGGCTCGAGGTCTGCCGGCGCTTACGTGCCCGCAGCGCCGTCCCGATCATCATGCTGACGGCCCGGGACGACGAGCTCGACAAGGTCGTGGGCCTCGAGCTCGGAGCCGACGACTACATCACCAAGCCGTTCTCCATCGGCGAGTTCCGGAGCCGTGTACGCGCAGCCTTGCGGCGCGCGCAGCTGCCCGCCGCGTCCGCACGTGCCGACGTTTTCGAGGTCGACGGCCTGCGCATCGACGTCCCCCGCCGTGCCGTCGTCGTGCGCGGCGAGCCCGTACAGCTCACCTATCTCGAGTTCGAGCTGCTCCGCACGCTGGCGGCCAACCCCGGCCGGGTGTTCACGCGCGAGATGCTGCTCGGGGCGGTGCGCGGAGGCGCCGCCTACCGCGACCTCCGCACAATCGACGTCCACGTGCGCCACCTGCGCGAGAAGATCGAGAGCGACCCGCGCAATCCCGAGTACCTCTTCACCGTCCGCGGGGTCGGCTACCGCTTCCGGGAAGCCTCGTGAACCGGCTGCTCCATCCACGGCTGGCGCTCAAGTTCGGGCTCGCGCTCTTCGTCATCGTCGCCGGAGCGCTCGGCATCGTCTACCTCGCCGTCGTTCCCCGGCTCGAGTCGAGGCTCGTGGACGCCAAGATCCACGGGCTCGAAAGCTCGTCGCAGTCGGTGGTCGAGCAGTTCCAGCGGGCGAAGAGCCCTGAGACGCAGTACCAGTCCCTGGCGCAGGTCTTCGCCGGCAGCTTGAACGCCCGCGTCGTCGTGCTCGTGCGGCTGAACCCGACCTCGCTCATCTCGGTCGCCGACTCGAACGGGCTTACATCGACCGATGTGTACACGGATCCGATCGCCCGTGCTGCCCTCGACACTCGAACGACCGCCACTGGGCGCCTGAGGCGTGCCGGCCACGACCGCGCCGAGGTGGCGGTGCCGCTGGACGCGACCACGGTCGTGCTCCTCTCAGCTCCGCTCACCGATGCGCTGGCAAACGTCTCGCTCGTCCGGCGGACGCTGATCTTCTCCGGCCTGGCCGCGCTCGGCGTCTCGCTGCTCATCGGGACGCTGGCCGCGTGGCGCTTCTCAGCGCGCATTCGCCGGCTGGAGGAGGCCGCCGAGCGGATCGCCGCCGGCGACTTCGAGCATCCCGTCGTGGATCCGGTCGACGACGAGATCGGAGAGCTCGCCCGAGCCTTCGACAGCATGCGTCTGCACCTCGCGCAACTCGACCACGCCCGGCGGGAGTTCATCGCCAACGCCTCGCACGAGTTGCGTACGCCGCTCTTCTCCCTGGGCGGTTTCCTCGAGCTGATGGCGGACGAGGAGCTGGACGAGCGCGAACGCCGCGACTTCGTCGAGGAGATGTCCGCTCAGGTGGGGCGGTTGACGAAGCTGGCCACCGACCTGCTCGACCTCTCGCGGCTCGACGCCGGGCAGCTGGCGGTCTCGCGCGCGCCGGTCGACGTGGCGGCGACCGCGCGCACCGTCGGGGAGGAGTTCAAGGCTCTCGCCGAGGCCTCGGGCCATGTCCTGCAGGTGGAGGCTGACGGGCCGCTGGTCGCTCTCGGGGACGAGCAGCGAGTGCTGCAGATCGGGCGCATCCTGCTCGAGAACGCGATCAGGCACACGCCCGCGGGGACGAACGTGCTCATCGCCGCGGAGGAAAGGGATGGAGGGGTGGCGCTGTCCGTGCGCGACGATGGTCCGGGCGTGCCGAAGACGGACCAGGAGCGGCTCTTCGATCGCTTCTACCGCGCAGACGGCGGCAAGGCGTCCGGCAGCGGCCTCGGCCTCGCCATCGCGTCTGAGCTCGCAGCGCGCATGGATGGAGCGATTGAGCTCTATTCGAGGCCCGGAGAGACTGTTTTTACGCTCGTACTGCCTCTTTCAGGCATGGCCTTTTCACAGGAAATCGAGCCCGATCTCACGGCCGCGGTCCCTCCTGCGGGTGCTTAACCACGGGGCGAGGGTGCGAAAGAGAACCGGAACGAATGGCCCGTCGCAGATCCAGATCCATCGCGGCTTCCGTTTGTAGCCGTCGCGGGCGGGCTTGGTGTACGGGCCATAGATCTTGCCTACGCCGACAATCTCAAGAAATCGCTCTAGGACCTCAAGGTCGGTCATCTGGATTCGAAGTTGGGTGCGACCGCGCACATGAGCAATCGAACCTTCGCGCTCGAAGAGGCCTGCAGCCCACCCGATTTCTGGATTGACAGAGTCCATCTTTCAAGCTTGCTTCCTGCATCGGATTGCGCCATGGCCGTCGTGGACACCTCTTCTGTGACAACTACGATGCAAAGAGCGTGCGCCCGGGAGCTCTAGCCGTCGTCGCGGTCGTCTGCGCCCTCATGGGCAGCGGCGCGGCGCTCGGCATCGCCAAGGCGACGGGCTGGTTCGGTTCCGGCGAGACCGACACGATCGTGCTCACCCAGGCGGCTCCTGCGCCTGCTGTGAACCGGGTCGAGGAGAGCGGAGCGGGGAAGCCGCTGGCGGGCAACGACTTCGATCCGGCCAAGATCTACCGGCAGCGCGTAGCCGGCGTCGTCACGATCGTCGCGCTCTTCGGCGCGCACACCCAGAACGGGAGCGGCGATGCGGCGCAAGGGTCCGGCTTCGTCGTCTCCCGCAGCGGTTACATCCTCACGAACTCGCACGTGGTCACGACGGCGGGGGAGTCCAGCGCAGGCGACACGCCGGAGGCAGCCACGTCCGTCTTCATCGAGTTTCGGGACGGCGACCGCGTCCCCGCTCGGATCGTCGGCTGGGACGTCTACGACGACGTGGGCCTCGTCAAGGTCGACCCGAAGAAGCATGCGCTCAGCCCGGTTCCCCTCGGGGACTCGAGCCGGGTCGTCGTCGGCCAGCCCGTGGCGGCCATCGGGAGCCCGTTCGGGAGGGAGAACTCCTTGTCCGTGGGGGTGGTCTCTGCGACCGAGCGCTCGATTGAATCACTGACGTCGAGCTACGACCTCGTCGATGCGATCCAGACGGACGCTCCGATCAACCGCGGGAACTCGGGGGGCCCGATGTTCGACGCACGCGGGCGTGTCGTCGGCATCAACGCGCAGATCCGCAGCGTGTCGGGGAATGCCGAAGGTGTCGGGTTCGCCGTCCCGATCAACTCCGCCAAGCGCTCGATGCGGCAATTGATCGAGAACGGCCGCGTGCGCTACGCCTGGCTGGGCGTCTCGACGCAGACGCTCACACCCCAGCTCGCCGACCACTTCGGCTTCGCGGTCGACCGTGGCGCGGCGATCCAGACCGTCGTCGAGGGGAGCCCGGCGAGCAAGGCGGGCCTCAAGGGTGGATCGAAGGAGCGGGAGTTCACCGGCATCGCCTTTCGGCCCGGCGGCGACCTGATCGTCGCCATCGACGGCCGGCGCGTCGAGAGGGCCGAGGACGTCGTGCGCGCCGTGACCGAGCGGCTTCTCCCCGGGCAGACGACGAAGCTGACCATCCTGCGCGGCAAGCAGCGGCTCGTCATCGAGGTCGTGCTCGGAGACAGGCCCGTCAACCCGCCGGGAAGCGGCCGATAGGCTCACTACGCTGGGATGCGTGAGCCGGAGGCCGAGCGAAGACCTCATTCTCCTCGGAGACAACCTCGAGCTCCTCGGCGGGTTCGCCGACGAGAGCTTCCAGCTCGCGTACCTCGACCCTCCGTTCAACACGGGAAAGGCGCAGCGCAGGCGGACGCTCGCCATCGTCGCGGCCGCCGACGGCGACCGCACCGGTTTCCAGGGCCGGCGCTACGCCACTCGCCTCCTCGCCGAATCGTCGTACCGGGACAACTTCGAGGACTACCTCGGCTTCCTCGAGCCTCGCCTCCGGGAGGTCCGTCGCCTGCTGACCGATTCCGGAACGCTCTACGTGCACGTCGACTACCGCGAGGCGCATTACGTGAAGCTCCTCCTCGACGAGATCTTCGGCCGCGACTGCTTCCTGAACGAGATCATCTGGGCCTATGACTACGGCGCCCGTGCGCGCCGCCGCTGGCCGGCCAAGCACGACACGATCCTCGTCTACGTGAAGGATGCGGAGCTCTACTGGTTCGACGCGGAGGCCGTCGACCGGGAGCCGTACATGGCGCCCGGGCTCGTCACCGCCGAGAAGGCGGCGCGGGGGAAGCTCCCGACCGACGTCTGGTGGCACACGATCGTTTCTCCCACGGGGAAAGAGAAGACCGGCTACCCGACCCAGAAACCGGAGGGTGTTCTGCGCCGGATCGTTCAGGCCTCGAGCCGCCCCGGGGACTGGTGTCTCGACTGTTTCGCCGGCTCGGGAACCCTCGGCGCCGTCGCGGCGGCGCTTGGACGGCGCTTCGTCCTCATCGACTCCAACCCCGAAGCCGTCGCCGTCGCCCAGAAGCGGCTCGCTGTTTGAACGCCCGTAAAGAACGGGTAAGCACGGTCCAGCGCTCGACGTCGCGCAGGATCATGCAGGTTCGACTAGGTTTGGAGTGGCTTTCCCGCGGGAATCTGACGGTATGGCGTCCATGTCAATGGAGCGTGAGAACTCCGTCCCGAGCGCACGGGGCGGCTTGGTCGCGCTGACGATTCCCGCGCGGGCGGAGTACGTCGCCCTCTGCCGCCTCGCCCTCACCGGCCTTGCCCGCACCCGCGCCCTGGCGCCCGAGGTGGTGGCCGACCTCAAGCTGGCGCTCACGGAGGCATGCTCGAACTCGGTGCGACACGCCTACGAGGAGGGGCGGGAAGGCATCGTCGAGATCCGCTACGAGCTGACCGACGACCGCATCTCCGTCGAGGTCACCGACGACGGGGCCGGCTTCGATCCCGAGGTCATCGGACGCGCACAGGAGGCGCTCGACGAGGGCGGGCTCGGAATCGCGATCATCCAGGCGGTCACCGACGAGCTCGAGATCGGCACCCGCCGCGAGGGTGGCTCGCGCTTGCGCTTCACGAAGTACCTGGGGTAGGGACACCGGGCGCGTCGGTATTCTGCGCCGCCGTGCAGCTTCAGAACGTCAACGTCGGGAGCAAGGCTCTCGGCGACTACGTCACCATCGCAAGCCGCGGGCTCATGGATCAGATCCGCGCGCTCGCGGCTCCCCTCGCAGGCAAGCGCGTTCTTCACCTGTCCGCGACGGCGTTCGGGGGCGGCGTCGCCGAGATCCTCTACACGCTCGTGCCGCTCATGCGGGACGCGGGTCTCGAAACCGAATGGCGCGTCATCTACGGGCAGGACGAGTTCTTCGACGTGACCAAGGCGATCCACAACGCTCTCCAGGGGAATCCGCGCAGCCTCTCCGAGGAGGACCAGGAGATCTTCCGCCGCTACAACCGCGAGAACGCGGATGCGCTCGAGGGCGAATTCGACTTCGTCATCGTCCACGACCCGCAGCCCGCCGGCATGATCGAGCACAGGAAGGAGTCGGCCAAGCGCTGGATCTGGCGCTGCCACATCGATCTCTCCACTCCGAACCGCGAGGTGCTCGACTTCCTCACCCCCTGGCTTGCCGCGTACGACGCGACCGTGTTCCACAGACAGGCCTACGTGCCGGCCGCGGAGGGGCTGCCCCCGGCGTACATCTGGCCGCCCGCCATCGATCCCCTCACGCCCAAGAACATGGCCCTTTCCGCCGAGGACGCGGCGTACATCGTCGACCAGTTCGGAATCGACGTCGACCGGACGCTCGTCTCTCAGATCTCTCGCTTCGACCCCTGGAAGGACCCGGTCGGCGTTATCGAGGCCTGGCGGTTGCTCCGCGCACGCCACCCAAGCACCCAGCTCGCGCTCGTGGGCTCGATGGCCCACGACGACCCCGAGGGCTGGGACTACTACAACCAGACCGTGGCGGCTGCACGGGGGGATCCGAACGTCTTCATCCTCTCCAACCTCAACAACGTCGGCTCCGTCGAGGTGAACGCCTTCCAGGTCCATTCCGCCGCGCTGGTCCAGAAGTCGATCCGAGAGGGATTCGGCCTCACCGTCACCGAAGGGCTCTGGAAGGCCCGGCCCATGGTCGCCGGCCGCGCGGGTGGGATCGTCGACCAGATTCAGGACCGCCAGACCGGCTTTCTCGTCGATTCGGTCGAAGAATGCGCCGAGGCCCTGCACACGATTCTCGAAAACCCTGCCGAGGCGCGCGCCATGGCCCTGCACGGGAAGGAGTACGTGCGCAGACACTTCCTCTCGCCGCGGCTGCTCCGTGACTGGCTAGCGCTCTTCAACCGCCTCGCGGGCAACGATCTCGCCGGCGCCGAACTCGTCGTCGCGGGCGCCGTCTAGCTAACTGCGGGCTGGCGGCGGGTACCCTCACCGGATGCGTCCGAGGCGCAAGCTCATCCTCGTCTCGAACCGGGGACCGGTGACGTTCTCGCGCAACGAGAACGACGAGCGCATCGCGCGCCGGGGTGGCGGCGGCCTCGTCACGGCTCTCCGCAGCCTCGCCGGCTACCAGGATGTGACGTGGATCGCGAGCGCGATGAGCGAGGACGACCACGCCGTCGTCGAAGAGGCCGCCGCGGAGGCGATCGTCCAGACTGCGGAGGACGGCTCTCCGTACCGGCTGCGCCTCGTCGCTCACGACCCCCAGGCATACGACCTCTACTACAACGTCGTTGCCAACCCCACGCTCTGGTTCCTGCAGCACTACCTCTGGGGGCTTGCCGACGCGCCCGACATCGACCAGGGGCTGCACAACGCCTGGGCCCAGGGGTACGTCGCGGTCAACAAAGGCTTCGCCGAGGCCGTCCTCGACGAGCTCGAGGATCGGCCCGACGCCGCGGTCTTCTTCCACGACTACCACCTGTACGTCGCGCCGGCGCTCGTGCGAAAGCGGGCGCCCGACGCGACGCTGGGCCAGTTCGTGCACATCCCCTGGCCGCAGCCCGATTACTGGCGCGTGCTCCCGGAGCCGATTCGCCAGGCCGTGCACGCAGGCATGCTCGCGAACGACGTCGTCGGTTTCCACACCGAGCGCTGGGCTCGAAACTTCATGCGCAGCTCGCGCGACATCGTGGCCGCCGAAGTCGACGTCGCCGCCGGCGAAATTCACTTCGGCGGACGGCTCACGTCCGTCCACGTGCGGCCGATCTCGGTCGATCCGGAGGAGTTCGACGGCCTTGCGGCGAGCGAGCTCGTGCTCGCCGAGGAGGAACGCATCGAGGAGACGCGGCCGGAGCGCCTCATCGTTCGCGTCGACCGCACCGACCCGTCCAAGAACATTGTGCGGGGCTTCCGCGCCTTCGAGCTTTACCTCGAGGCGCATCCGGAGATGCACGGGCGGGTCGGTATGCTCGTCCTTCTCGACCCATCCCGCCAGGACATCCCCGAGTACTCGGAGTACCTGGGCGCGATCCAGCGCGCGGCACGCGTCCTCAACGACCGCTTCCGTCAGGACGAATGGGTGCCCGTCGATCTGCGCGTCGAGGACAACTTCATGCAGGCGGTCGCGGCGTACAAGCAGTTCGACGTCCTACTCGTGAACGCGATCTTCGACGGGATGAACCTGGTCGCGAAGGAGGCGCCGCTCGTAAACGAGCGGGACGGCGTCCTCATCCTCTCGGAGAACACCGGGGCCCACGAGGAGCTCGGCCGCTGGGCGATCTCCGTGAACCCGTTTGACGTGGCCGGACAGGCCGACGCGCTCCACGAGGCGCTGGAGCTGCCGCGCGAGGAACGCCGGACGCGCCTCGAGGCGATCAAGCGCCAGGTGCGCGAGCACGACATCGGCGCCTGGATCGAGAGCCAGCTCGACGATCTGGACGCGGCCGCGAGCCGCAGCGGCACTAGACTTCCCGTCTGAAATGCCTGGAAACGGCGGGTTGAGCCACGTGGACGAGATGGGAAGCGTCCACATGGTCGACGTGGGCGAAAAGCCCCACGAGCGCCGCCGAGCCTCGGCGCGCGCGTTCCTGCGCATGCACGCCGAGACCGCCGGGACGCTGCGCGAGCTGCCCAAGGGCGACGCGCTCACGACCGCGCAGGTGGCCGGGATCATGGCGGCCAAGCGCACAGCCGAGCTGATTCCGCTCTGCCACCCTCTTCCGTTGTCGCACGTGGACGTGGCGATCGACATCCAAGGAGAGGGGGTCGAGATCTTCTCCACGGTCGAGACGACCGCGCAGACCGGGGTCGAGATGGAGGCCCTCACCGCCGCTGCCGTGGCTGCCCTGACGGTGTACGACATGGCCAAGGCGGTTGACCCGGGCATGGTCGTCGAAGAGGTGCGCCTGCTCGAGAAGACGAAGGGATGAGAGCTGCGGTCCTGACGGTCTCCGACGGAGTTGCGCGCAACGAGCGAGAAGACGCGAGCGGAGACCTGCTCGCGGGCTTGCTCGCCGAGGATGGTTACGAGGTCGCCCGCCGCGTCGTGCCGGACGAGCGAGACACGATCGCGGCCGCGTTGCACGATCTTGCCCGAGACGCGCGCCTCGTCCTGACGACCGGCGGCACCGGGCTGACTCCGCGCGACGTCACGCCGGAGGCGACCGGCGACGTCGTCGAGCGTCTCGCTCCCGGGCTCGCGGAGGCGCTGCGCGCGGACTCCCGGGCGAAGACGCCCCACGGTTTCCTCTCGCGCGGAGTAGCCGGGACGGTCGGCCGGACGCTCGTCGTCAACCTGCCCGGCTCGCCCGGCGGCTGCCGCGACGGTTATGCGGTCCTTCGCCCCGCCCTCACCCACGCCCTCGAGCTGTTGGCAGGCGAGGCAACGTCCCACAGGCAGACGTGACCGAGGCGCTGATCCGCTACCCGCGCTTGTTCGCGTCGCTCGTCAAGGTCGAGCACACGATCTTCGCGCTCCCGTTCGCGTACATCGGGGCGTTTCTGGCCGTTGACGGAGTTCCGAGTGCCCACGACCTCCTCTGGATCACGGTCGCCATGGTCGGAGCGCGCAGTCTTGCAATGGCCCTCAACCGCCTGATCGACGCAGGGATCGATGCCCGCAACCCGCGAACGGCCGCACGGGAGCTTCCGCGCGGCGCGCTCAGGCCCTGGCACGTCTTTGCCTTCGCGCTCGCCTCGCTCGGGGTGTTCCTCGTCGCCGTGTACCAGCTTGCGCCGCTCGTCCGCTGGCTCTGGCCCATCCCCGTGGTCGCGTTCGTGATCTATCCGTACCTCAAGCGCTGGAGCTGGGCCTCGCACGCCTGGCTGGGGGCGGTCGACGGGCTCGCGCCGCTCGGTGCGTGGGCAGCGATCACCAACGACTTTCCCTGGGAGGCGTGGGCGCTCGGCGGCGCGGTCGCCTTCTGGGTGGCCGGCTTCGATCTCCTCTACGCGCTCTTCGACCTGGACGTCGATCGCGCCCAGGGGCTGCACTCGCTGCCGGCCCGCTTCGGGGTCGGGGCCGCGTTCCTGGGCGCTCGCGCCTGCCACGTCGCCACCGTGGCGGGGCTCATGGCAGCCGGCTTCGGGCTCCCGGTGGGCGCCCTGTACTGGATCGGGGTCGGGGCCGTCGCGGGATTGCTCCTCTACGAGCATTCACTCGTCTCGCCCAACGACCGGCGCCGCCTCGACATGGCCTTCTTCACGATGAACGGCGTCATCAGCGTGACCTTCTTCGCCTTCGTCCTCGCGGACGTGGTGCTGTGATCCGCGCCCGGGGCCTGCGGCGGGACTTCGGCGCCAAGCGAGTCCTGCGCGGCCTCGACTTCGAGCTCGCCGCCGACGGCTTTCTCCTCGTCACCGGGCCGAACGGCTCCGGCAAGTCGACGCTGCTTTCGCTCTGTGCCGGGCTCCTGGCACCAACCTCGGGCGAGCTCGAGGTGGATGCCGACCGCGGCCAGATCGGCTACCTGGCGCACGAGCCGCTCGTCTACCGGGAACTGACCGCGCTCGAGAACCTCGACCTCTACGGGCGGCTTTACCGCGTGCCGGAGCGCCGTGAGCGGATCGGGATGCTGCTCGAGCGCTTCGGCCTGTGGGAGGTCCGGCACGAGCGCGTGGGCTCGTTCTCGCGGGGCATGGCCCAGCGGCTCGCCCTCTGCCGGACACTCCTGCACGACCCGCGGCTGCTGCTCCTCGACGAGCCGTATTCCAGTCTCGATGCCGACGCGTCGAGCCTGGTGGACGGGCTGCTGTCCGAGTTCGCCGGAGCCAGGGCCGTCCTCCTTGCTACGCACGACCCTGCCCGCGTACGCACGCTCGCGAGTCAGGAGCTCGCGCTCGCATGACGTATCTCGGCGACGTCGCCGCGCTCGCGCGCAAGGACCTGCTGCTCGAGCTGCGCTCGCGGGACACCCTCCCCGCGATGCTTCTCTTCGTCCTCTCGACGCTGGTCGTCTTTCACTTCGCGCTCCCGGTCGACACGTCGGAGACGGCGGAGACCGGCCTCCTGTGGGTGGCCCTGCTCTTCACCGCGCTGCTCGGCCTCGTGCGTGCATTCGTCGCCGAGCGTGAGCAGCGCGTGCTCGACGGGCTCGTCCTCGCGCCCTGTGACCGCAGTGCGATCTGGCTCGGAAAGGCGATCGGCGTCGGCGCCTTTCTCGTTGCGGCGGAGGTCGTTGCTCTGCCGGCGTTCGCGCTCTTCTTCGGGCCGGTCGGATGGGAGCTGATCGCAGCGGTGGCGCTCGCCGACGTCGGCCTCGCAGCGGTCGGCACCTTGCTCGCTGCGATGGCAGCGGCGAGCCGGGCGCGCGAGCTCCTCCTCCCGCTTCTCTTCTTGCCGCTCGTCATCCCCGTCGTCGTCGGAGGAGTGGGGGCGTCCGTGGCGCCGAGCCCAGGGCGCTACCTCGCGTTCCTGGGGCTCTACGACGCCGTTTTTGCGATCCTGTCCTGGGCGAGCTTTGAGTACGTCGTTACGGAATAACCAAGCGGTCGTCCTCGCTGGGACAACCGCGTTCCTGCTCCTCATCGGGACGGCTCTCGCCTTCTATTGGGTTCCCAACGCGCCGCTCGAGGGCTTTCGCCAGCGCATCTTCTACTTCCACGTTCCGATCGCGCTGACCTCCTATGCGTGCTTCGGCTGGGCGGCGTGGAAGGGTCTTCGGCTGCTTTGGACCCGCGACCGCCGCTACGACCTGGAGAGCTACACGGCCGTGCACATGGGCGTCATCTTCGGGATCCTGACCCTTCTCACCGGCTCGATCTGGGCACGCACGTCCTGGGGTCACTGGTGGGTCTGGGGATCGCGCCAGCTCGTGCTCTTCCTCGTCCTCTTCCTTTTCTACGCGGCGTACTTCATGCTCCGCTACTCCGTCGAGCCGGGTCCGCGACGGGCCAACATGTCGGCTGTCTACGCCCTCTTCGGGGTCGCCCTGATCCCGGTCAGCTTCCTCGCCATCCGTCTGGCGGAGGATCTCGTACACCCGGTCGTCTTCTCCCACGACGTGGGCAGCAAGCTCACGGCGAGCCAGTTCACGACCTTCTTCGTCTGCCTGGCGGGAATGCTCTCCCTGGCGGCGACGCTCTACACGAACGAGCTCATGGGCAAGCGGCTCGACGTGCGCCTGCGCGAGCTGCGGGAGGCGCCGCGGTGACGAGCGCAGAGAAGTACGCAACCGCGGCCTACCTCGTCGTGCTTGCGATCGTCCTCCTCTACGTCGTGCTCTACGCGTTCAAGCTCGGCCGCCTGGAACGGGAAGTCGCCGAGCTGGAAGAGGCGGCGCGGCGGAAGACCGAGGGGAAGCAGGCCGCGTAGTGGAGATCGCTGCGATCCTCTTCTGGCCCGCCCTCGCCGGCTATGCGGAAGCGGCTGTTGCCTACCTGGGCGACAGCCTCCGTCCGGGCAGGCTCGCCCGCTACGCGATCTGGGGCGTGAGGCTCGGCTGGCTCGCCCAGACCGGTCTGCTCGTCGCGCAGGCGACGCGCGCGCATGGGTTTCCGTGGTCGACCTGGGCGGGTTCGCTCAACCTCTTCGTCTGGCTCGTCGTCGGCGCGTACCTGATCTGGGGCTGCCGCTCGCCTTTCCGCCTCCTGGGGTTGGTCGTCATGCCGCTTGCCGTCTCCCTGTTCGTCGTCGCATGGGCCGCGGGGGGCGCGGGGGCGGAGCGGCGCCGTGAGCTGGGCGACGTCTTTCTCGCGTTCCACGTCGGGCTCGTCCTCGCCGCTTTCGCCGGGTTCACGCTTGCCGCCGGCCTCGCGGGCCTCTACCTCTGGCAGGAGCGGCGCCTCAAGCGGCGGACGCCGGGTGTGCTGCGGCAGCGCGCGCCCTCCCAGGATGCGCTTGACCGCCTGACCGCCCGTACGATCGCCTTCTCGCTTCCGGCGCTTACCCTCGGTCTCGCGGTAGGACTCGCGCGGCTCGCAGCCGACGGCGGGGGTTTCGACGCGCTCATGATCGCCGCGCTGGCCGTCTGGGCAGCCTACGCCGGCTTCCTGCTCCTTCGCTTCGAGGCCGGGTGGCGCGGACGGCGCACCGCCTACCTCGCCCTGGCGGGCATCGCCTTCGTCATCGCCTCCCTCGTCCCGGTCTCCCACTTCTAGCCATGCGACTCGTTCTCGTCGGCACCTCTCACCACCGCGCGCCGGTCGAGTTGCGGGAGCAGCTGTTCGTGAGCGCAGCCGACAACCCGGAGCTCGTCCAACGGCTGGCGGAGAGGGATGCGGAGGCGGTCGTCCTCTCGACCTGCAACCGCACGGAGCTCTACCTCGTGCACGGTGACGAGGACGCGGCCCGGGAGCGAGCCTTCGGCGAGCTGACCGGACTCGCGGACCTGGCCGAGAGCGAGCTCGCGGGCCTCGTGTACACGGTCACGGACGAGGCGGCTGCGCTGCACCTCTTCCGTGTCGCCGCCGGGCTCGACTCGATGATCCCCGGGGAGGCTCAGATCCTGGGACAGGTGCGCGGCGCGTACGAGCTCGCCCGCAACGCGGGCACGGCCGGGCCGGTGCTGCACCGCCTCTTCCGGCAAGCCCTGCGCGTCGGGCGCCGGGTGCGCACCGAGACGGCGATCGGTGAGAACCCCGCGTCCGTCTCCTCGGCGGCGGCCGAGCTGGCCGAGCGTGTCTTCGGCAGCCTCGAGGGGCGGCGGATCCTCGTGCTCGGCGCCGGGAAGATGAGCGATCTCGCGACCGTCAACCTCATCTCGCGGGGCGTGGAGAGCGTGTTCATCGCCAACCGCTCGCCCGAGCGCGCCGAGCGCCTGGCGAAACGCTTCGGCGGTCGGGCCGTGGGGCTCGAGGCGGTCGAAGAGGAGCTCGAGCATGCGGACGTCGTCGTCGCGTCGACGAGCGCGCGTGGCTACGTCCTCTCGGCCGATCAAGTCGCTCGCGCGATGCAGCGACGGCGCGGGCGGCCGATCTTCTTCGTCGACATCGCCGTCCCGCGGGACGTCGACCCCGCCGTGAACGAGATCGAGGGCTGCTACCTCTACGACGTGGACGACCTCGAGCGTGTCGTTCAGGAGAGCGTCGCCGGCCGGCGCGAGGAGGCGGTGCGGGCCGAGGCGATCGTGGCCGAGGAGTCCAGCCGCTTCCGCGAGTGGCACCTCTCGCTCGACGTCGTCCCGGCAATCGCATCGCTGCGCGCGCTGGCCGAGTCGATCCGCGAGGAGGAGCTCGCCCGTGCAGAGGGGCGACTCGGCTCCCTCTCCCCCAGCCAGCGACGGGCGGTGGAGTCGCTGACGGCCCAGATCGTGAACAAGCTGCTGCACCCCCCGACCGTCCGGATGAAGGAAGCCGCCGCGGCGGCCGACGGGGTGCTCTACGCGGACGCGATCCGGCACCTATTCGCGCTCGAGGACGAGTCGTCAGGAGGACGAGGTGATCGTTCGTCTGGGCTCAAGGGGCAGTAGGCTCGCGCTGACACAGGCGGAGCTCGCCGCGGAGACCCTCCGCCGCGCGAACCCCGACCTCGACGTCGCGCTTGTCCCGATCACGACCACGGGTGACCGCGACCGTTCGAAGCCTTTCGGGGAGATCGGCGCGCGCGGAGTCTTCGTCAAGGAGATCGAGGAGGCGCTCCTCGAGGGCCGCATCGATATCGCGGTCCACTCCGCCAAGGACATGACCTCGACGGACACTGGCGGGCTTCTCGTCGGGGCCTTCCTTGCCCGCGAGGATCCGCGCGATGCTCTCTGCGGGGCGGACGGGCTGCACGCCGGCATGCGCATCGGCACCGCATCAGCCCGCCGCCGCGCGCAGCTCCTCGCGCTCGAGCCGGAGCTCTCGATCGAGCCGCTGCGGGGGAATATCGACACGCGCCTGCGCAAGCGGGGCGAGCGCGGCCTGGACGCGATCGTGCTGGCGGCGGCCGGGCTCGACCGGCTGAGCCTAGAGGCGGAAATCGGCCATCGGTTCGATCCGGACGAGCTGGTCCCGGAAGCCGGTCAGGGGGCGGTTGCCCTCCAGGTGCGGGCGGGGGAGGAAGCTCGCGTCGCTCATGCGGACGACCCGGAGACCCGCCGGCGCGTCACGGCAGAGCGAGCTTGTGTGGCCCGAATCGGTGCCGGCTGCCTCGCGCCTGTGGCCGCCTACCACGACGGCCACGCTCTCACCGCTCTCATCGCGGCCGAGGACGGCGCCTGGGTCGAGCGCCGCCGCGGCGACGACCCCGAGGCGCTGGCCGACGAGCTCCTCGCGGCGACTCACGTGAGATGAGGGTGGTGGTCACCGGAACCGACCCGCGGCTCGCGGAGCGCCTCCGGGAGGAGGGGCTCGAAGCGGTCGAGTGCCCGCTCATTCGCGTCGAGCCGCTCGACGGGCCTCCGCTCGTCGTGGAGGGATACGACTGGGTCGTCCTGACGAGCCGGCACGGCGTCGAGCAGCTCTTCCGCCGCCTCGATGGGAGGCTGCCGCCTGTGGCGGTGATCGGACCGGGGACCGCCGAGGCCCTACGCGGCCGGGGAGTCGAGCCTGCGCTCGTCGCGGCCGTCTCGACGCAGGAGGGCCTCCTGCAGGAGCTCCCGCGGCCGGCCGGCCGAGTCCTCTTCGCCGGCGCCGAGGGGGCGCGGGACGTGCTCGTCCGCGAGCTCGGCGCCGACTTCGTCCCGCTCTACCGAACCGTCGAGCTCCGGCCCGAACGCTTTCCCGCCGGCGACCTCGCGGTGATCGCTTCCGCATCCACGGCGCGAGCGCTCGCAGCCACCGCGGCCGAGATCCCCTGCGTCTCGATCGGCCCCGTGACGACGGCCGAGGCAGATCGCTTCGGCCTCACGGTCGTCGCGGAGGCCGAGACCCATGACCTGGAAGGCCTCGTGGGAGCGGTTAAGCTCGCTGCATCGCAAGCCGGTTCATCACCCTCCTGACCGATTTCGGGCTCGAGGACGACTTCGCAGGCACCTGCCGCGGCGTGATCAAGCGCATCGCCCCCGAGGTAGAGGTGATCGACATCACACACGGCATTCCGCCGCAGCACGTCCTCCAGGGCGCGCTCGTCCTCGCAAACACACTTCCGTACATGCCGGTCGGGATTCACGTCGCCGTGGTCGACCCCGGCGTCGGCGGCGACCGCAAGCCGCTCGCGCTCGCGGGCCGCGACGGGCGCATCTACGTCGGTCCAGACAACGGGTTGCTGCTCGTCGCGGCCGAGCGGCTCGGAGGAGTCGAGCAGGCGGTCGAGATCGCCAACGAGGACTACATGCTCAACCCGGTCTCGTGGACGTTCCACGGCCGGGACGTGTTTTCTCCTGCGGCGGCGCATATGGCCCTCGGGGTTGCACTCGAGGAGCTTGGCCCCGCGCTCGACCCGGCAGGGCTGGCCCGCCTCGAGGTGCCGGAGCCCCAGTTGGGTCAAGCTCGAATCCGGGCCACGGCGCTGTACGTCGATCGCTACGGCAACATCCAGCTCAACCTGACGAGCGACCACCTCGAGAAGGTCGGCATCGAGCCGGGAACGAGAGTCGAGCTCGAGGTCCGCTTCGAGCGCTATTTCGCCATCGCGGCGCGTACGTTCGCGGATGTGCGCGCGGGCGACATCGTGCTCTACGAGGACGCCTACCGGAACATCGCGCTGGCGATCAACCAGGGCAGCGCCGCGAGCATGCTCTCCGCCCGCGTCGGCCAGGAGGTGCTCCTGTGGCCGGCCTGACCGAACGGCTGAGGATTCCGCAGCGCTTTGCCCGGCTCGCGACGCGGGCGGTCGTCAGCCGGCCACGTGTCTGGCGGCTTTTGCGCCGGCCGCTTCGCGGCCAGTTCGACCGGTTGGCCTCGGGCTGGGAGGCCCGGGTCGGCCCGGAGGGGCTGCTCCCGCTTGGCGCGGCACTCGAGCGTCTTCCCGCGCCGCCCCGACGCGTGCTCGATCTCGGCACTGGGACGGGGAAGGGTGCCCGGTTCGTCGCGCGCCGTTTTCCCGAAGCGGAGGTCGTCGGCGTGGACCTCTCGCCCGAAATGATCGCCGAGGCCGAGCGCTTGCTTCCGGACGAGCTCGCCAGCCGTGTTCGCTTCGAGGTCGCGGATGGGGCGAAGCTTTCGGCCGAGGGCGGGGCTTTCGACCTCGTCGTCCTCCTCAACATGATTCCGTTCTTCGAGGAGCTCGCCCGGGTCACCGCCCCGGGCGGCCGGCTTGTCTTCGCGTCCTCGTTCGGGTCGGAAACGCCGATCTACGTCGCTCCCGAAACCCTGCGGGCGCGTCTGGCGCCCCTCGGCTTCGGCGACTTCGAGGAGCTCTCGGCGGGAGCCGGGACGGCGTTCCTTGCCGCCCGGAAGGAGCCCGGATAGGATGGGCGGCCACGCGACGTCCGCGGCGCGGTAGCACCGGCCCGGACGTCGTTTTTCGCTTATCTCCGAGCCACGGCGTCGAGTAGCTGCCCGGCTTCGGCATCGCTTAGTCCCTCGACCTCGACCAGCTTGCGTCGCGACGAATGCCCTGAGACCACTCGCACTCGTTCCTTCCCAACGGCAAGGGCATCGGCCAGAAGCGCGATCAGCGCATCGTTCGCGCGCCCGCGCTCCGGCGCCGCGGCAACCCTCACCTTCCAGCTGTCGCCGTGGCGCCCGACGATCTCTTCGCGCCGGGCGCCCGGCGAGACAACGACGGCTAGGCGGGCGACCTTAGATCCCTAGCGGGTTGTCGCAGCTCGCGGCGGCCGTCCACGGTGACGAGCTTATAGCCCGTGCCAATGAGGTTGAGGATCCCCGGCAGGCGCACGAAATCCCCCTTGGTCCGGACGATTCGGCGATTCGTGGGGGAAGAATCCTTGCCCCATTTCGCCGAGATCTGAACCCGGTGAAAGGTGGCGAGGGGCCGGAATCGAACCGGCCCCTTAGTTTCTTTCTCGCCCGAGAAGAGGTGGCGAGGGCCGGAATCGAACCGGCGACACCACGGTTTTCAGCCGTGTGCTCTACCAACTGAGCTACCTCGCCGCCGCCGCGACAGTCTAGCCTTCCGCCCGCATGACCGAACGGAGGCTGGCGATCATCGGCGCGGCACTCGACCTCGGCGCGGGGCGCCGCGGCGTGGACATGGGCCCGTCTGCGATCCGCTACGCGGGGATCGACGATCGTCTCGCGAGCCTGAGCCTCTCATGCGCCGACTGGGGGAACGTCGAGACGGCAGTGGCCGAGGCGGCGAGCGAGGGGGACCCCGAGGCGCGCTTCCTCGACGAGATCAAGGAAGCCTGCGCGCGGATCGCGGGCGTCGTCGCGTCCGCAAAGCGGGAGGAGCTCGTGCCCATCGTCCTCGGCGGCGACCACTCCGTCGCCATCGGCACGCTCGGTGCGCTCGCATCCCTGTATGGGCCCGGTGGCGTCGTCTGGTTCGATGCCCACGGCGACCTGAACACGCCGGAGACCTCTCCGAGCGGCAACGTGCACGGGATGCCGCTCGCGGCGGCGCTCGGGCTCGCCAACGAAGCGTTCGCAAGCGCTGCCTGGCCGCTTCCTGCGCTCGATCCCGAGCATGTCGCTCTGATCGGGATTCGCTCGCTCGACGAGGGCGAGCGGGAGCTCGTGCACGAGCTCGGGATCGCCGTCTACACCATGAGCGCCCTCGACCGGCGAGGAGTCGAGCCTGTCGTTCGCGAGGCGCTCGAGCGCGTCGGAGGCGCTCCGTTCGTCCACGTCTCGCTCGATATGGACGTGGTCGATCCGGAGGCGGCTCCAGGCGTCGGGACCCCTGTGCGCGGCGGGCTTTCCTACCGTGAGGCGCATCTCGCGATGGAGCTCGTCGCCGAGTGGGGTGAGTTCGGCTCCTTCGAGATCGTCGAAGTGAACCCGATCCTCGACCGCGAGAACGCCACCGGCCGGCTCGCCGTCGAGCTCGCGGCGAGCGCTTTCGGGGCACGGATCCTTTAGCCTGATCGACGCGATGGAGCAGCGCGCCGTCCCGTTCATCTCCTACGAGAACGTTGGGGCGGCGGCCGACTGGCTGGGCGAGGCGTTCGGCTTCCAGGAGCGCGGCGAGCGCTACACCGACCCGGACGGAACGGTCACCCATGCGGAGCTGGCGCTCGACGGCGCCGTCGTCATGCTCGGCTGGCCCGGCCCGGACTACAGGAGCCCCGCGAGCCACGTGGAGGAGTGCGAACAGGCGCGCAAGTGGCTCGAGCCTCCGAATGTCGTCGACGGCGTGCTCATCTACGTCGCTGACGTCGACGCTCACTGCGAGCGTGCACGGGCAGCGGGGGCGACGATCCTGCGCGAGCCCAAGGACGAGCCGTACGGCCGACTCTACAACGCGTCCGACCTCGAGGGCCACCGCTGGATGTTCATGCAGGCGCCCCGCTAGGTCAGAAAGCGCTCGACGGCGTCGGCAGTTTCACCGTACGCGTCCCAGAGCACCGAGTGCCCGCCCGGCACGACGACGACATCGAGCAGGTCGCCGAGGGCCCGGCGGTAGAGCTCGGACTCGCCCGCTCCGACGATCTTGGAGAGGGCTCCGACCACGAGCAGTGTGGGCAGGCGGACCGACTCGAACGGCGGTGGGCGCGTCGCGCCCATGGCGCGGTAGGCGGCGGCGACCGTCTGCGGCGAGTAGCGCAGGCGCAAGCGCCCGTCGTCGGACGCGGCGAGATGCTGCTCCAAGTCCTCTTCGAGGAACTCCTGCGGCGTGTGCGCCAGGCCCCCAGGCAGCAGGCGCCAATTCAGCGCATCCTCGAACGAAGCGAAGGACAGCTCCGCGAGCGCCTCGTCGGCGAGCTGCTCGGCGATCAGAGGCGGCACGAACATGGCCGGATCCAGAAGTACGGCGCGATCGACCAGTTCCGGACGCCGCGCCGCGATCTCGATGACGATCCGCCCTCCGAAGCTGTGGCCGATCCATGCGGCGCGCTCGTCAACGGTCTCGAGGACGTCCGCCGCATGGGTGTCGAGGTCCCAGGGCTCGTCCCAGGTCGAGCGGCCGTGTCCGCGCAGGTCGAGCGCCCGAACGCGGAAGCGCGCCGCAAGCCTTTCCTCCGCCAGCTTGCGAAACCGCTCACCGTGGGCCGTCACGCCGTGGAGGCAGACGACCTCTGGGGCGCCG
>DASXRO010000166.1:0-21915 GCA_036506555.1 Gaiellaceae bacterium | reverse complement strand
GGTCGACGCTTGGCCGCCCAGCCAGTCGCGTGGCTGACCGAGTACGTGTGTGAAGAGGAGAAACCTGTTTACATACCCGTCCGGCGCGAGCAGGTTTTTCCACGCCAGCATTCGCATCAGGTAGTTGATCCAGAAGGGAAGGATCAGAAGGATCAGGAGGAGGTTCTTCGTGCGGCCGGCCTGCCGCGCGATGTAGTAGGCGACCGGGTAGCCGATCAGGAGGCAGAGTGCGAGCGAGATCGCCACGTACTCGATCGTTCGGACGGCTACGCCGAAGAAGATGCCGCCCGGCGCCAGCCGGTGCAAGACCTCGACGATCCAACCCACGTTCCACTCGAGCGGGCTCCAGATCGGAACGGGTCCCGACAGGATGGGGTCGACGGTGCCGAACGCCACGGCGACAACCGCGTAGAACGGAACCACGAAGAGAAGGACTAGCCAGACTACGCCCGGGAGGGCGAACCCGGGCCAGAGCCAGCGCCGGTACACCGCTTGCCCCTAGCTGACTCCCGCGAGGAATTCGGAGTACCCGTCCTCCCAGAGCTGCTGGCCGCGCGTGGTGAGCGTCATCTCCTGCAGCGAACCGGGACCGAAGTCGTCGTTTGTGAGGACGCTGTTGGCGAGATGCTCGGGCACGATTCCGTCTTTGATCAGCGCGTCAGGGTCGATCTCGTTCAGCGGGGGCTGGTAGCCGTTGAAGTCGACGAAGTTCGAGTACGCGACGCCGTTGTCGAGAAGGTAGTTCAGCCACAGGTGTGAGAGCACCGGTTTGTCCGTCGTCTTGCAGATCGCCCAACAGTCGTTCTGAACCGGAACCTTGCCCTTCTCCGCCTTCCAGTAGCCGAGAGCGGTCGCGGGGGTCCCCTTCGGCAGGTAATAGATGTATCCGGCGATCATGTCGCCCGACCAGGCCTGATGGAGCCAGCTCGTCCCTTCGGGAATCGCCTCGTACTGGATGTCGTCGACCTTGATGTTGCAGATGTCCGAGAGCTCCTTCAGGTCGGCGACGGCTTGGTTGATGAGCTTCGGATCTTCCGTGTTGACGTCGAGGTGACCCTTGCGCAGGAGCGCCATCGCGATCGTCTCGCGCGGCTCGGTGAGCAGCGCAACCTTGCCCTTGTACGCGCTCGCTTGCCAGAAGATGTCCCACGGCTGGGGCATGGCGGCGATGTCCTCCGTCACCTTGTCCGTGCGCCACGCGATTCCGGTCGCGTAGCAGGTGTAGGGCACCGTGTAGTGAGAGTCCCCGTCGTAGAACGGGCTCACGAGCTCGGGCCAGACGTTTTTCTTCAGGTTGGGGATGTAGTCGAGGTTGAGCGGCTTGATGAGCTTGCCTGCCACCGCCAGGTCGAGCAGGTCGGGCGAGATGTTCGTGGCGTCGGGCTTGACGCCGCCGGAGGCGAGGCGCCGGATTCCGGAGGTTACGTCCTGGAAGGCGCCGTAATGGACGTCGACCTTGTACTTCTTGCCGAAGTCCTTCAGGAGCTTCTTGTAGAGATAGTCGGGGTAATTGAAGATCGTGAAGGACCCGCCGGTCTCAGGCTCGAGCCCGGAGTCGATCGGGTCTTCCCACAACGGCAGCGTGACGCGGCGGTCGGGCCGCGCGAGTGGCAGGCCCCCGGGCCCGACGGGCTCCCCTTTCTTGCCGGTCGTCGCGCCTGCAGTGGTCGACGAGCTGCAACCTGCCAGCAGGCTGCCGGCGCCCGAAAGCGCCGCGCCGGCTCCGGCCGCGCGGACAAGAAATTCACGCCGGTTGAGACCGCTCGACCGCTCCTTCGGGTGCCGCGCCATCTCTAGCCTCCTTCGTAAGGGTTGCGTTCTGGACGCCGCTGCGGACGCGCAAGCGTCTCATGCATGGCGGCTCCCTTCAAGTTGGGCCAGGTTTCGCCCCACCTCCGCAGCCAGCCGCTGCATGAGTGGCAGCGGGCCGATGGTGACCCGGATGTAGCCCGGCATGCCGAAGTCATGGCCGGGCCGGACGAGCAGCCCCGCGCGGAGCAGGGCCTGCGCGAGCTCGATGTCGTCGCCGCCGACCCGGACGAGGAGGAAGTTGGCTTCCGAGGGGAAGGGCTCGGCTCCATGCTCCCGCAGGAGCTCGGCGAGCGCGTAACGCCTCTCCTCGTTCTCGCGGCGCCGCTCCTCGATGACAGGCAATTGGCGCAGGCTCGCGCAGCCGGCCGCGAGCGCCGCGCGGTTGACGTTGAAAGGCTCCTGGACGACGTCGAGATACGGAGCGAGCGACTCGTGCGCGACGGCGTAGCCGAGCCGCAAGCCCGCGAGGCCGAAGATCTTGGAGAACGTCCGCAGGATGACGACCGGCCGCCCGGCCTCGACGTCGTCTTCCCGGCGCAACCTCCTTTCAGGACGCACATAGTCGATGTACGCCTCGTCGACGACGACGGCGCAGCGCTCCGGGAGACCCTCCAGCAGGGCGTTCCATTCCTCTGCTGCGACGAGTGAGCCGGTCGGATTGTTGGGATCGCAGAGCCAGACGAGCCGCGCGCCCACCCGAGTCGCGGCGGCCGCGAGCGCCTCGGGATCGTGGCGTTGGCCCTTGCCGGGCACGCGCTCGACGCTCGCGCCCGCGGCGGCAGACACCTGCGCGTACAGGCCGTAGGTGGGCGTCGGTACGACGACGGCGTCTCCCTCTCGGATGAAGGCGTGCGCAACCGTGACGATGAGGGCCTGGATCCCGTGCCCCGGGACTACCAGCTCCGGGGGGATGTCTAGCCACGCGGCGACCGCTTCGCGAAAATCGCTGTAGGCGTGCTCGGGATACATCCACGCGCGGTTGAACTCGTCCGCGACCGCCTCGCGAACGCCTGGAAACGGCCCCTGGAGGCCTTCGTTCCAGTTGAGCTTCGCGACCTCGTTCAAGCCGTATCTCTCTTTCAGCTCGGCGAGACTGGGCCCCGGCCGGTACGGGTCGAGACCGTGCAGCGACGGCCGGACGAGCGCGCTCCAGTCGGTCACGCCGTCGGAGACCACATACGCAAGAGTGCGGGGAGGTGGACGAGCGCCGGCCCCTCGTGGGCGAAGGCACGCTCGAGCGCCGCCGCGAGCTCTTCCGGAGTCGTTCGCTCGGCGGGCACGCCGTAGGCCTGCGCGAGCGCGACGAAGTCGGGCTCCTCCAAGTCGACGGCCGTCGTCTCGCCGAACGAATCCCGCTGGTATTCCCGCAGGATTCCGTACCCGCCGTCGTCGACGACGAGGACGACCACGTCGAGCCCGTACTGCCGCGCCGCGGCCAGCTCCTGCGTTCCGTACAGGAAGCCGCCGTCGCCGACGACGGCGAGTGCCGGCGAGTCCGAGGGCCTGAGCGAGGCGCCGAGGGCCGCCGGCCAGGCGTAGCCGAGCGTGCCCGAGCCGAGCGGGTAGAGAAACGTCCGCGGCGCCACGACGGGAAAGTGGGCACCGGCCCAGTACGCCAGGATCGTCATGTCCCACGCGGTCACGGCGTTCTCGGGAACTGCGAAGCGGATCGTCTCGAGGAGGCTGCGCTCGAGCTCCTTGTCCTGGTCGTCGAGGCCGTGGCCGATGCGCTCGCGGACCGCCTTCGCCCTGCCCGCTCCATCGCGCGGTCGTTCGTTCACCTTCGGCAGCAGTTCGGCGAGCGTGGCACGGGCGTCCCCCACGAGCCCGAGAGCGGGGTAGGAGGCTCCGATGCGTTCTGCCGCGATGTCGATCTGTATGAGCGCGCCCGAAAGGTTGAGTGTGTATTGCCCGGTCGTCTCCGCGCCCAGCTCCGTGCCGACCGCGAGGACGACGTCGGCTTCCTCGAGCAGCTCGTTGAAGGCGCCTTCGTCGCATGCCGAGCCGACCGAGAGCAGGTCGTCTGCCGGAAAGGCGCCCTTGCCCATGTACGTCGTCGCGACCGGCGCGTCCAGGCGGTGCGCGAGCTCGGCGACCTCCGCCCACGCGCCGGAGCGCAACGCGCCGCCCCCGGCCCAGAGCACAGGGCGCGCGGCCTCGTTCAGGAGCCGAGCGGCCTCTTCCAGTCGCTCGTTCGTGGCGGCCTGAGCGGGCGGGGCATGCCCCGCGCCTACCTTTGCGGGGGCGTCGGTCTCCCCCGCCAGGACGTCGACCGGGATCTCGAGGAAGACCGGGCCGGACGGCGGCGCAAGGGCGTGTGCCCACGCCTGGGCCAGGAACTGGGGGACGGCTTCGGCCGACTCGGCGCGCGCGGCCCACTTGACGACGGGTGCGAAAGAGGCCAGCTGATCGGGGAGCTCATGCAGATAGCCCCGCTTGCGTCCGATCAGGTCGCGGGGAATCTGACTCGCGATCGCGACGACGGGGACGTGGGCGGTAGCGGCCTCCATGAGGGCCGCAAGCGAGACGAGCGCTCCTGGGCCGGTGGACAGCAGGAGGACGGCTGGATTCCCGGACGTGCGCGCATACCCGTCCGCGGCGAAACCGGCATTCAGCTCGGTGCGGAGGCCGATCGTGCGCACGGAGCTCGTCCGCAGCCCCTCCCAGATGGCGAGCGCGTGGATTCCCGGGACCCCGAAGACGACCCCGGCGCCGAGCGCCTCGAGCGTCTCGACGACGAGCCGCCCGCCGGTACGCGTTTTGACCGCCTGAGCCATAGGCGCGATCCTATCCCGGCGGATGCCGCGCGATCCCCGCCACGATGTCCTCTTCGAGCCCGTCCGCATCGGGCCGAAGACGCTGAGAAACCGCTTCTACGCGGTGCCCCACTGCACCGGCTTCGGCAGCGAGAAGCCGGCCTCGCAAGCCCGTTTTCGGGGCATGAAGGCCGAAGGCGGCTGGGCGGCCGTGTGCACGGAGGAGGCTCTCGTCAGCGTCGACTCCGACTTCTGGCCGGTTTTCTCGACGCGCATGTGGGACGACGACGACCTGCGCAACCTCGCGGTCATGTGCGACGACGCGCACGGCCACGGCGCCCTCGCCGGCATCGAGCTCGCGCATGGAGGCGCCCACGCTCGTGCGCGGGACGCGCGCGTCCCGGCGGTTGCGCCCTCCCAGCTGGCGAGCGACTACGACCCCTTCGTCGTCCCGAAGAGGATGGAGAAGGACGATATCCGCCGGGTGCAGGCGGACTGGACGGCGGCCGCGCGACGCTCGCGCGAGGCGGGCTTCGACATCGTCTACGTCTACGGCGGCCACAGCTACCTGCCGCTCCAGTTCCTCTCGCCCTACTACAACCGGCGCACCGACGAGTACGGCGGCGCGCTCGAGAACCGCGCCCGCTTCTGGCTCGAGACGCTCGAGCTCGTGCGCGAGGCGATCGGCGACGAGTGCGCGATCGCCGTCAGGCTCTGCGTCGAGGCGCTCGGCCCCGCTGGGGTCGAGCTGGACGAGGGGCTCGGCTTCGTGTCGCTTGCGAACGGGCTCGTCGATCTCTGGGACGTCAACGTCGGCTCGATCACCGAGTGGTCGAAGGACTCGGGCGCCTCACGCTTCTTTCCGGAGGGCTATCAGCTCGAATGGACCGGCCGCGTGCGCGAGGTGACCGCCAAGCCCATCGTCGGGGTGGGACGCCTGACGAACCCCGATCGCATGGCGGAGATCGTGCAGACCGGCGCCTGGGACCTGATCGGAGCGGCGCGGCCTTCGATCTCCGACCCCTTCCTCCCGAAGAAGATCGAGGAAGGCCGCTACGGCGAGATCCGCGAGTGCATCGGATGCAACATCTGCGCCGCCGGGGCCGAGTACGGCAATCAGATCCGCTGCACGCAGAACGCGACCGCCGGCGAGGAGTACCGGCGCGGCTGGCACCCTGAGCGCTTCGAGCGAGCCCAGAACGCCGACCGGGACGTGCTCGTCGTCGGCGCCGGGCCCGCTGGGCTCGAGTGCGCGATCGTGCTCGGAAAGCGCGGTTTCCGACGTGTTCACCTCGTGGAGGCCGAGGAAGAGCTCGGCGGGATCATGCGCTGGATCCCGCGCCTTCCCGGCCTCGGCGAATGGGCACGGGTCGTCAACTGGCGGGCGGTGCAACTACAGAAGCTCGGCAACGTCGAGGTGATCACCGGCACCCGGCTCGACGCGGCCGGCGTGCGTGAGTACGGCGCGGAGATCGTCGTCGTCGCCACCGGGTCGCGCTGGGCTACGGACGGGGTCAACTTCGTCACACACGATCCGATTCCGGGCGCCGACGCCTCTCTGCAGCACGTCCTCACCCCCGAGCAGGTGATGCTGGAGGGGAAGGTTCCAACAGGCAGGCGAGTCCTCGTCTTCGATGCAGAGGGTTACTTCGTGGCGCCGGGAATCGCGGAGAAGCTCGTGGCCGACGGCTTCCAGGTCGAGCTCGTCACGTGCCACGACCTCATCTCGCCTCTCTCGGACGAGACGCTGGAAGGAGCTCTCCTGCGTCAGCACCTGCACGAGGCCGGGATCGCGATGCGGACGGGAGTGCTCCCGACGGGCATCGAGGCCGGGCGCATCTCGGCGAAGGACCACCTCGGCGAGCCACTCGAGCTCGAGGCCGACGCGGTCGTGCTCGTTACGCAGCGGCTGTCGGAGGAAGGTCTCTACCTCGAGCTCCGGGAGGACGCGGAGGCACTGCGCGAGCAAGGCGTCGAGGCCCTCTACCGCATCGGGGACTGCGTCGCCCCTCGGCTCATCGCGGAAGCGATCTTCGACGGCCACCGGCTCGGCCGCGAGATCGATTCGGACGATCCTTCCGTCCCGCTGCCGTACAAGCGCGAGCGCCTCGTCCTCGAGCGAGTCGCAGCCTCTTGACGGCGCGCGAGGCTGTCGAGAGAGCGCTTCCGGACACCGTCGCATTCCTCCAGGAGCTCGTGCGGGTGCAGAGTCTGCTCGGCCACGAGGAGCCTGCGCAGCAGCTCGTCGAGAAGCGGCTTCAGGACCTCGGTTTCGCCGTCAAATCGGTGCAACCTGATACAGACCGGCTAGCGGAGCATCCGGATAGCGGCATACCGCTGATCTCATACGAGGGACGTCGCTGCCTCGTTGGCACTCTCTCGGGGGGCGAGGGGCGCTCGCTCCTCCTGAACGGTCACGTCGACGTGGTCAGCGAGGAACCGCTCGAGCGCTGGACGAAGCCGCCCTATGGCGGTGAGATCGAGAGCGGGCGGCTCTACGGGCGGGGCGCCTGTGACATGAAGGGGGGTATCGCGGCCATGTTGCTGGCTGTCGAAGCCGCGCTTGCAGCGGGCCCTCTTCCGGGGCCGCTCGTCTACCAGAGCGTCATCGAAGAGGAGTGCGGCGGTAACGGCACGCTCGCAGCCTGTCTCGCCGGGCCGGTTGCGGACGGCGTCGTCATTGCCGAGCCGACCAACCGAAGCATGGATCTCGTCGCGCCCGGCGTCATCTGGGCGCGCATCACTCTCGAGGCGCGGTCGCGACACGCTTCCCACGCCGATGAGGGTTCGAACCCGATCGAGACGGCGTTCGCGGTCACAGCCGCGCTGCACGAGCTGGAGGCCGAGCTCAACCGTGAGCCGGAGGCCGAGTTCGCGGGCGTTGAACGACCCTATCTCCTCAACATCGGAGCTCTTCACGCAGGCGACTGGCCCTCGATGACCCCCGGGCGGGCCGAGCTCGATGTGCGGCTCGCCTTCCCGATCCGGCTGACGCCGAGGAAGGCCCAGTCCCTCGTGAGCCAAACCGTCAAGCGCGCCGACCCAGGCGCAAACGTCCAGTTCCGCGGCTTCCGGGCGCGCGGCTATTCCTTCGATCGAGGAAGCCCGCTCGTCCGGCTCCTCGCTGAGTGTCATCGAGAGGTGCGCGGCGCCGAGTTGAATGCCGAGCCGGCGCGGGCGACGACCGACCTCCGGTTCTTCCAGCCCGGGCAGGCGGTCTGCTACGGCCCGACCGGCGACGGATTGCACGGAGTCGACGAATGGGTCGACCTCGATTCGATCGCCGAGGTGGCGACCACCCTGGCGCTCCTCATCCAGCGCTGGGGCTCCTGACCGACGAAGTCGCCGGGGAAGCCGCTTAACCTCGTCTTAACCCAGCTCAACCCGCCCTTAAACAGCCCGGCGCTATAAAGCTTGCCATGCAGGCGCTTTGGACGCGCGGTGGCGCGCTCCTGTTGGCCGCCCTCCTCGGTGGCGGCGTTGCGGTGGGAATCGACCGCGCCGTCGGGGACGAGGGCGGGACGACCGTTATCCGCGAGGTGAGCTCGGGGACGACCGAGTCGACCGCCTTCAACAGTCACACCGGCAAGACGATCTCGGACATCTTCGCGAGCGCGCGGCGAGGCGTCGTTCAGGTGCTCGCCACGTCCGTGGTGTCGGACAACCCCTTCTTCGGCGCCCAGGAATCCCGCGCGCTCGGCTCTGGCTTCGTCATCGACAAGGCGGGTCACGTGGTCACGAACTACCACGTCGTCCAAGGAGCCTCGAAGGTCGAGGTGAGCTTCTCGGGCAACGATCAGATGCCTGCGACGGTCGTCGGACGCGACCCCTCGACCGACATCGCCGTGCTCCGCATCAAGGGCGCCCAGGGCCGCGCCCTCACGCCGCTCGACCTCGGGAATTCCGACCGGGTCAAGGTCGGCGACGCCGTCGTGGCGATCGGCAACCCGTTCGGGCTCGAGCGCACGGTGACGGCCGGGATCGTGAGCGCGCTCCAACGGGAGATCACGGCTCCGAACGGCTTCGCCATCGACGAGGTCATCCAGACGGACGCGGCGATCAACCACGGGAACTCCGGCGGTCCGCTTCTGAACGCCGACGGGACGGTGATCGGCGTCAACTCGCAGATCGAGAGCTCGAGCGAGGGAGGCGGCAACGTCGGCATCGGCTTCGCCATCCCGATCGACACGGTCAAGGAGGTCGTGTCGCAGCTCCTCGAGCACGGAAGGGTCGAGCACGCCTACATCGGAATCGAGATGGCGACCATCTCGAGCGATCTCGCGTCCAACGTGCGCCTGCCGGCGAATCACGGCGTGCTCATCGAGCGGGTGCGCTCGGGCAGCCCCGCGGCGGAGGCAGGGCTGCGGGGCGGCAGCTCGCAGGTCGTCGTCGACGGCGAGAGCTATCTCGTGGGCGGAGACGTCGTCACGAAGGCCGACGGACAGGCAATCGAATCCGCCGACGAGCTCCGGCGCGTAGTTGCAGCCAAGAAGCCGGGAGACGAGCTCACGCTCGAGATCAAACGCCAGAACGAGACGAAGGAAGTGACGGTAAAGCTTGGGCGCCAACCGAACACCCCAGTCGGATAACGGCGTCCATGGCCCCTTCCCCCAGGGGCCCGCTTCCGGGAAGCCGAATCGCCAGCTTGGCTAACCGGAAGTAACGGTCGGAGGCCCGCCCGCCTGCCCGGGCCTCCGGCCACCTTTTCTAGGCCCTAGCCTAGAGTTGCGCGGTGATTCCGCATGCCTTCGGGCAAAGCGAGCCGTGGTCCGTCGGGATCGAGGAGGAGCTCTTTGCTCTCGATGCGAGGACGCTTGCGCCCGCTCCCTTCCCACGCGAGGAGCTCGACGGCACGCGTCTGAAGGCGGAGCTCTTTGCGGCCGTGGTCGAGCTGAACACGGGGATCTGTAGCTCGGTGACGGATGCCGTCGCCGAGCTCGGTGAGCTGCGCGCCGAGGCAAAGCGCCGTGCCGAGGGCGCGGGCCTCGTCCTCGCCGCCTCGGGAACATGGCCCACGGCCGTCTCCGAGGAGCAGCCGATCACGGAGCACGAGGGCTACCGCCGCTTCGTCGAGTACGCCGGCTCCTCAGCCCGCCGCCAGTACTGCTCGGGGCTCCACGTCCATGTCGGCGTTGCGAGCCCGGAGGCTTGCATCGGGGCGCTCGAGGCGGTGCTCCCCTGGCTTCCGCTCGTCCTCGCGCTCTCCGCCAATTCCCCCTACGTCGCCGGGTGCGAGACAGGTCTCGCCTCCGCCCGAGCCGAGATCCTCGCGCTCCTGCCGCGCAGCGGCGCACCGCCCGTCTTCGCGTCCTACGCCGAGTGGGAGGCGTTCGCCGAGCGGCTACTCGCCCTCGGTCTCGCGGACGAGTACACGCGGATCTGGTGGGACGTCCGCCCGCATCCCCGCTACGGCACGCTCGAGATCCGCATGCCCGACCAGCCGACTCGCCTCGAGGCGACAGCGGCGCTCGCCGGGCTCGTCCATGCCCTCGTGGTTTCCTCCCACGAAATCGGGCCCGCCGACCGGGGGGCGTACGCGGAGAACCGCTGGGCGGCGCTCCGCTTCGGACGCGAAGCGCGGCTGATCCATCCCGACGGCGAGCGGCTCGCCACCGTCTCGGAATTGCTGGAAGAGCTTGCCGGGCGGCTCCGGGCCGAGGTGGTCGAGCCCGTCGGGCCGCTCGACCAGGCTCGCGAGCAGCTCGAGCTCGGCCGCGCCGAGGGGCTCGAGGCGCTCTGCAGGCACCTCGTGGCGCTCACGTAGGATCGAGGCATGGCTGTCACCTCCGAGACGATCCAGGTGAGCGGCATTCGCTGCGAGCGCTGCGTGATGCGGCTCGGCGGCGCCCTCCAGGGACTCGAGGGGCTGGACTCCGCGAACGCCAATCTCATGGGCGAGGTCACCCTCGCCTGGGACGACGAGCGCATCGCCCGCGAGGAAATCGTGGCGGCTCTCGAGCGCGCCGGCTTCCCGCTCCTCATGCCGTAGGGAATACCGCGGGGAGGCCTCCCGTTCCTCTTGTTAGGGTCCGGGCGGTGAGCGGTAACCAGCCTGAGACCGATGCTCGACGTATCGCAGAAGACGCGCGCGAGCGTGCACGGTTCGAGGAGGAGGTTCTGCAGTTGTCGGATCAGGTCTACCGGGTGGCGCGCCGGCTCGTCCCGACGCGCGAAGAGGCCGAAGACCTCGTCCAGGAGACCTACGCCCGCGCCTTCCGGAGCTGGCGCTCCTACACACCGGGTACCAACCTCCGCGCCTGGCTCTTCAGGATTCTCACGAACCTGAACATCGACCGCGGTCGTCGCGAGCAGCGCGCCCCCACGACGCAGCCGCTCGAGGAAGGGGACTACTTTCTCTACAACCGCCTCGAGGCCGAGTCCGGCGCCGAGGACGAGGAGCGCATCGTCGAGCGGCTCTCGCAGGACGGGATCGTCGAGGCCCTATCCGCCGTCCCGCATGATTTCCGCGACGTCATCGTCCTCGTCGACATCGGCGACTTCACCTACCAGGACGCCGCCCAGATCCTCGACATCCCGATCGGGACCGTGATGTCCCGGTTGCACCGCGGCAGGCGTATCCTGAAACAGGCGCTGGCTGAGGTTGCCGTGGAGGAGGGGGCGTGATGCTCAATCCATGCGAGAAGTGCGAGGAGGTCCTCCAGCCCTTCCTGGACCGCGAGCTGTCGGAGGCCGAGCACGCCGAGGCCGAAGCTCACCTGGACGCCTGTTCCTACTGCCGCAAGCGCTACCGCTTCGAGGAGAAGCTGCGCATGTACGTGCGCCAGGCGTGGACCGAGGAGATGACGCCTGAGCTGAAGGCGAAGCTCGCCGCCCTGCGGACGCCGCTCTATTAGTTCCGGCCGACGATGACGACGAGTCGGCGCGGGTTGTCCCCGCCCGGGAGCGCTGCCGTGCCGACCCCGAGCTCGCCGGCAAGGCGCTTGGCGATGGCCTCGGCGCCGGGCGGGTAGTAGACGAGTGTGCGCCGGTAGTTCTTCTGCTTCGCGTCCTTGACCGTGTCGATCCGGTAGGCGAGGCCGGCGATCTGGTTCGCCATCCCGGCTGCGGCGTTGCCGACCGTGGTTCCGTTGTAGACGTCCACCTCGATGTCCCAGCGAGGCGGGAGCGGCACGGGCGCGGACTTGCGAACGGCAGCCGCTGCGGGCGCGGCGGCCGGCGGCCTCGGGAAGAGCTCCGGCCGCGCGACGAACCAGAGGAGAGCGGCGCAGCCCAGCATGAACGCGAGCGACGCGAACGTTCGGCGATAGGACCACGGATCGAGCCGCGACGGCACGGGCAGCCCGGCGAGCCGCCGCGCCTCCCGCTCGGAGATTCCCAGGGCCGCCGCGTAGACGAGAGCCGCGGCGAGCGCGTCGGCATTCGAGCCGAACCGGTAGACGCAGTTGTCCTCGAGGGACTTGACCGCGTCGACGTCCATGTTGGCCCGCGCGGCGGCCTGCTCGAGGGTCAGGCGGCGGCTGAGGCGTGCGGCTCCGAAAGGCGAGATCGCCATGGGCGGGTCAGTGTTCGGTGAACGCTGGTTGCAACCTCCTGTACATCGGCAGGGAGCGGGCGCGGTTGAGGGCTAACAGCCGCTGTCTGCTCCGGGATAGGCCGAAAGCGTGTACACGCGCTCGTCCTCCTGGCTCACGAGCATCCCCGCCGTCAGCAGCGCGAGGCAGCGGTCGCCCTTCGAGAACGTGACGCGAAACGCGCGCTCGTCCTCCGGTCCTGCGAGCGAGCGCTCCAGCTTCGGCGTCCAGCGCTGCCTCAGGCGTGTGACGTAGAAGTCGACCACGTCGATCTGCTTCGTCCCGGACGGCGGGCGAAAGGCGGCCGTCGTCACGATGCCGCGCGGCACGGGCAGGCCGTTCTCGGGGAAGGCGGCGGTACTGCCGCTCCCGACGCGCTGGGCTCCCGGGTAGACGCCCGCTGCGGCGAGGTCGCGCCGGTTGTCCACGATTCCGGACGAGTTGCGCCCGGTCACGACCGCGTAGGCGATCCCGGCGGCCAGTGAGACGAGGACGATCGCCGCGGCGAGGACGGCGGGCCTCGAGAGGCGGCGCCTCACAGTTGCTCCGGCGTGTCGACGTCTCCGGGCGCGCCGAGGTCGTCGCAGGGGATGAGGACGACCGGTAGGTCGCGCATTCCCTCGTCCGGCACCGAGTCCCAGGCCGAGCGCCCGATGACCAGCGGGTGGCCGCGGGCGCCCGCGTAGCTCGCGGCGACGACGGGTCCGGCTCCCGAGCGCCAGGCCCGGAGCACGCGCCGAACGGCGTCGGGAGCGAGGTTGGGCCCGTCCGCAAGGCAGACGACGGCGGCTTCGACGCCGGCGCCGAGCGCCGCGAGACCCGAGCGGAGGGAGGCCCCCGGCCCGCGCTCCCACTCGGGCGACACGACCACCCGCGCGCGATCGGTCGGAAGCGGGTGGGCGCCCGCGACCACGACGACCTCGTCCACCGGGCTCTCTGCGAGGCGGTCGAGCACTCCTGGCAAGAGCAGCTCCTGCTTGGGTGCGCCGAAGCGGGTCGCCGCTCCCGCAGCGAGCACGACCGCGGCGATCACTCCGAGGTCGTGACGGCGAGGATGTCGGCCAGGTGGATGAGGCGGAAGGTCATGCGGCTGAGGTCGATCCTCTCGCCCTCCGTCTCGGTCTCAGGCAGGGTTCGCCAGAGCTCGCGCGCGCAGGAAAGCAGGTCGGCGATCTGGGCGCGGGTCTCCTCGAAGCCGTCACGCTCGCTGCAGGCGTTGAGGGCGAGCCCGAGCACCCCGATCGTGTCCGTCTGCCTCGTCCAGAGGAGCGGGGTGGCCATCGTGAGGTAGTGGTGGATCCGAGCCAGGGTGATCGGCTGCTCGAGCATCCGGCGGCCGTTCGGCGCGGTGGGCGCGAGCGGCGGGTCGCCGTCGGCGATACGCGTCGCCGACCGTGCGAGCATGTCGAGGACCTGCTCCTCGGTGAGACCCGCGAGCCGGGCCGTCCTCAAGGAGATGAAGAGGGAGCTCGGCTGCTGGCCGTAGGGATAGTCGGAGGCGTAGAGAACCTGCTCGGGCGAGACGCGCTGGAACATGTCGAGGAGGTCGATCGCGCTCCAGACGGATGTGTCGAAGAAGACGCCGGCGCGGCCGCCGAAGGCCTCCGAAAGGGCGGCGAGATCGGCGATGCCACCGTGGGCGATGATCAGCTGCGCGTCCGGATAGGCGTCGACGAGTCGGCTCAGGTGGTCGGCGATCGGCGGCAGGCCGCGGCCTCCATGGATGAGGATCGGGACACGCCGTTCGGCCGCCAGCGCGAAGACCGGCGCCAGCCGCTCGTCGTTCAGCAGAAAGCCCTGTGCGCGCGGGTGGAGCTTGATCCCGCGCGCGCCGAGGTCGAGGCAGCGCGTCGCTTCCTCGATCGGCTCCTGCGCCAGGTCGAGACGGACGAAGGGAATGAGGACGCCGCCCGAGCGCTCGGCGGCCTCCAGCGTGCGGTTGTTCGCTGCACGGAAGGCCGGCTCGCGGTCGGGCTCGTCGAGGCAGAAGGCGAACGCCCGCTTGGCCTTGTAGCGCGCGAGCACCGACATGAGGTCCTCGTAGGGAGCGACGAAACCGTCGATGTCGCGCCCCAGGTGCACGTGCGCGTCGAAGATCTCCGTGCCCTTCGGGACGAGCTTCCAGAGCTCTTCCTCGTAGGCGGCGACCAGCCGGCGCGCGCGCTCTACAGCCTCTTCCACGAGGTTGGAATCTAGCTGGGTAGGATGGAGGCGTGGGGGACTTGCTGATCTACGCGGACACGGTCCGCTCGCCCGAGCTGCGCCATGAAGTCCCCGTCGCCGTCCCCGATCCGTTCCTCTATGCAGAGCGCAACGGCTTGCGCTACGCGTTCGTGGGCTCGCTCGAGATCCCACGCATGCAGGATCTGAACGGCCTCCAGACGGTGCCGCTCGACGAGCTCGGCATGGACGAGTTGATCGCGCAGGGCGTCAGCTCGGACGAGCTCGACCGCCAGTTGACCCTGCGCGCCTGCCGACGCGTCGGCATCGAAGAGGCGAGTGCGCCGCGCTGGTTCCCGCTCGACATCGCGGACCACCTGCGCGCCAACGGCGTGCAGTTGCGCGTCGATGGGGACCTCTTCGACGGTCGCCGCCGCGTGAAGACGAAGGAGGAGCTCGCCGGCATTCGGCGCGCTCAACAGGCGGCGGAGGCGGCAATGGACGCCGTCAGGGCCGGTCTGCGAGCGGGCGGGGCGACCTCGGAAAGTCTCCGCGGCGAGGCCATGCGCGTCTTCAGCGAAGCGGGCGCGATCGTCCCGGACATCCTCATCATCTCGCACGGGGCGCAGACCGCGGTCGGTCACGAGCCGGGTCACGGGGAGATCCAGCTCGGCGAGCCGGTGGTCGTCGACCTCTACCCGCAGGATCCTGAGTCCGGCTGCTACACGGACATGACGCGTACCTTCTGCGTGGGCGAGCCGCCGGAGGAACTCGCGCGCTACCACGCGCTCGTGCGCGAAGCGCTCGACCTCGCCTACGAGGTGATCCGGCCCGGCGTCAAGGGCTCCGAGGCTCACCGAGCGGTCTGCGAGTTCTTCCAGCAACACGGTTTCACGACGCAGTTGACGAAGACGCCCGGCAAGGTGTTGGAGGACGGTTTCTTCCACTCGCTCGGCCATGGCGTCGGTCTCGAGGTGCACGAGCAGCCGGGCCTCGGCCGCACCGGGGTCGAGCTCGTCGCCGGCGACGTGCTCGCCGTCGAGCCGGGTCTCTACCGCAAGGGCTTCGGCGGTTGCCGCCTCGAGGACACGGTCGTCGTCACCGACGACGGCATCGAGCGCCTCGGCAGCGGCTATTCGTACGACCTGGCCCCTTAGGCCATGTCCGGGGTCTGACCCCGGACGCGTCCGGAGCGGCCATCTCTCGAAGGGTCAGCAATTGCCTTTCCATGCGGGTTCGCGAAGCACCGCTGGCAAGCCGAGCGGCTCGAAACGGCCATGGCCGGGGTCTGACCCCGGACTAGGCTGAAAGGGCCAGCAGTTTCTGGAAGCGCTCCGAGTCGTCGAAGGGCCCGATGAGCGCGAAGTTGAGGCGGTCCTCGCGGATGATGTCCTGCGCGACCCGCTGGACGTCCTCGATCGTCACGGCGTCCAGGCCGGCGAGGACCTCCTCGGGCTCACGGAGCGTCCCCTCGAGCACCGCGTTTCGGAGGCCGAAGAGGATCATCCCCTTCGGATCCTCGAGGGAGAGGACGAGGCGGCCCTTGGCGAAGTTGCGCGCCTTCTCGAGCTCGTCCGCCTCGATCGGCTCAGCTGCGATGCGGCCGAACTCGGCGACAACGGTGCGCACCGCATCGTCGATCCGCTGTATGTCCACGCCACCCTGGGCGAAGAGCGTGCCTGTGTCCGTGTAGCCCTGCTGGTGCCCGTAGATGTAGTAGGCGAGGCCGCGGCGCTCCCGAACCTCGGTGAAGAGCCGCGAGGACATGCCGCCCCCGAGCACCGTCGCCAGGAGGCCGAGTGCATAGCGGTCGGGGTGCACGAGCGGGTAGCTGTGGACGCCGACACGGATGTGCGCCTGGTCGGACTGCTTCGTGTGCAGCTTCACCCGCGGGGCGTCCTGGTGCCACTCGGCGGGCGGCGGCTCGCCGCTCGACCCGTCCTGCACGTCGCCGAGGAGCGCCTCGAGCTGCGGGACGAGACCCTCGCCGAGATCTCCGGCCACGCCCGCCACCATCCGCGGAGCCCGGTACCAGCGCTCGACATAGTCGATGAAGGTCTCGCGCTTCGCCGCCCGCACCGTTTCCTTCCGCCCGATGATGTCCCAGCCGAGCGGCGTATCGCCGTAGAGGAGCTCGTCGTAGACACCGTCGACGTAGTCCCGCGGCGTGTCGTAGTACATGTTCATCTCCTCGACGATGACGCCCTTCTCGCGGTCGATCTCCTCGGGATCGAACTTCGAGTGGCGGAGCATGTCGATGAGCACGTCGAGCGCGATGTCGCGATGCTCGGCCGCACATTTCACGTAATAGCCGGTGTACTCCTTGCTCGTGAACGCATTGAACTCGCCGCCGATGGCGTCGATCTCGCCCGCGATCTGCCGGGCCGTCGGCCGGCGCTCCGTGCCCTTGAAGAACATGTGCTCGGCGAAGTGGGCGATCCCGTTCGTGTCCCTCGTCTCGTAACGGGAGCCCGCTGCGAGCATGACGAAGCACGCGACCGACTTGGCGTGCGGCATCGGCGCGGTCAAGACACGCAGGCCGTTCGCGAGCGTCGTCGTCTCGAACGCGCTCATGCGGTTGCGAAGTCCTTCGCCTCGTAGGCCCCGATGCGCTCGCGCCACCCGGCGGGCAGGGGAATCGTCTGATCCGCGCGGTAGTCGATCGCGACGAGCGTCGTGGCCGCGGCGGCGACCAGGCGGCCGTCCGGCCCCCGTACCTCATGGTCGAGGTCGAAGCTCTTCGTTCCGATGCGGGAGGTCCGTGCTCCGATCTCGAGCGTCTCTCCGAGAGTTGCGCGAGAGCGGAAGTCGATGTTCACGTTGGCGAGGATGACGAGAAGGTCGTCGAACGACTCGATGCCGAGGACTTCTCGCATGTACCCGATCCGCGAGTTTTCGAGATACGTCAGATAGACAGCGTTGTTCACGTGTCCGAAGACATCGAGGTCGCGGAACGCGACCTCTTGCGGGTGCACGAAACGGAACCCCTCCATCCGCGGGGATGTTACCTTCGCGCTCCCCCATGGCCGGCGAGCTGACCCGCAAGGCGATCTATGACCAACCCGAGTGGCTGCGAGGCGTGCCCGCGCGAGTCGGCGGGCGGCGTCTGCCGGAGGGCCGTGTCGTCTACACCGGCTGCGGGACGTCTTTCCATGCGGCCCAGACGGGCGGCGAGGCCATGCCGGCGCTCGAGGCGGCGATGTCCCCGCCCCAGGCCGAGCTACTCGTCTGCATCAGCCACGAGGGCGGGACATGGCTCACGATCGAGGCGGCCGAGGCGTTCGACGGGCCCGTCTGGCTCGTGACCGGCAAGCAAGAGAGCCCGCTGGCCGAGCTCGCTGACGAGGTGCTCGTCGTCACTCCGGCGATCGAGGAGTCCTACTGCCACACGGTCAGCTACACGTGCGCGGTCGCCGCGCTCGCCGCCTTGCGAGGCGAGGACGTCAGGTGGCTTCGTCTGGCCGTCGACCAGGCGATCGCGGAGCTCGTCGAGGGAGGGGACTGGGAGCGGGTAGTCGTCGTCGGCGCAGGCCGAGACTGGCCTACCGCACAGGAAGCGGTGCTCAAGCTCCGCGAGGGCGCCTACATCCCCGCCGAGGCGCATCACACAGAGCAGATCCTCCATGGCCATCTGGCCGCGATCGACGAGCGGGTGCGTGTCTTCGTCCTGGAGGGGGAGGGACGCGCGGCCGACCGCGCCCTGGACGTCGTGCGGGCGCTCGGCGAGATCGGCGCCGAAACGACCCTCGTCCCGACCGTCCATCCGGTCGTCGACATCGTCCCTTTCCAGCTCCTCACGCTGGATCTCGCGGAACGGCGCGGCGTGAACCCGGACCTGATCCGCTGGGACGACCCCCGCTGGGACGCGGCGCGGCGCTCCTACAGCTAGCGCACGAGCAGGCCGCCGTTGAGCGACGCGCCCTGGAGGAAGGCGAGCCAGTCGGCCCAGAGCTTTGGGTCTTCGAGAGCGATCGGCCCGGACGCCGCGCTCTCGAGGGCCGTGTCGACCTCGGTCGCCGTGATGTGGACTCCCGGCTCGAGCGGCGGAAGCATCACGCCCTGCAGCAGCATCTCCTGGCGCAGGCGCTCCACGTCCACCGGGTCGAGAAAGACGTGGCCGCTCATGCCGTCGTTCCGGGCCCAGTAGAGCCGCAGCATCAGGCGAGCTCGCCGAGGACGGCGAGCGCGCGGTCGACCTCCTCGGTCGTGTTGTAGTGGACGAAGCCGATGCGCAGGGCGCCGTCCGGGAGACCGAGACGCTGCATGACCTCGACGGCGTAGTAGTCGCCCCACCAGGTCGCGATGTCGCGCTCGCCAAGCCGGGTGGCGAGCTCCTGCGGCGAGTGCCGCGGGTGCGTGAGCGCGAACGTCGGCGTGCGTCCTTCCATCGCGGCGATGCCGTGGAGCCGATACCCGTCTGGAAGGCCCTCGAGGAAGCGCTGCCCGAGCTCTCGCTCGTGTGCCTGGATCGCGTCCCAGCCGAGGGACTCGACGTATTCGACCGCGGCTGTGACTCCCGCGAGCGACTCGTGTGCGAGCGTGCCCGTCTCGAACCGATGCCCCACCGGCTCGTCGGCCGCCGGTCGCACCTTGTAGGGGCGCCAGCGCTCGATCGCCTCGCGGCTGCCGTAGAAGAGCCCCAGGTGCGGCCCGAAGAACTTGTAGGGCGAGCAGATGAGGACGTCGGCGCCGACCGCCGCCACGTCGATGGGCCCGTGCGGCGCGTAGTGAACGGCGTCGACCCACGCGAGCGCCCCCGCCTCGCGGGCGAGCTCGCCGATCCGCCGGACCGGCGTGATCGTCCCGAGGGCGTTCGATGCCCACGGGAAGGCGACGACCCGTGTGCGCTCCGAAAGCAGGCGCTCGAGATCGTCGAGGTCGAGCGTGCAGTCCTCGTCGCGGAAGTCCGCGTGGCGCACGACGAGGTCGAGGTCGCGGGCGAGCTCGAGCCAGGGCGCGACGTTGCCGTCGTGGTCGAGCCGGGTGACGACGATCTCGTCGCCCGCCCGAAGCTCGCGGCCGACCGTCCGCGAGAGGGCGAAGTTGAGCGTCGTCATGTTCTGGCCGAAGCCGACCTCGTCCGGCCCGGCCCCGAGGAACCGTGCCGCGGCCTCGTGCGCGTATGCGACGACCTCGTTCGTTCGGCGGCTCGTCTCGAAAGCGCCGTCCAGGTTCGCGTTCGCCTCGCGCAGGTATCCGGCCATCGCCTCGATCACCGAGTCGGGCGTCTGCGTCCCGCCCGGCCCGTCGAGGAAGGCGGTGGAGCGGTCGAGCGCCGAAAAGCGCGCGCGGACGGCGGCAACGTCGAGGGCGACGGTGCTCACGCCCGGGCCTTCCAGGCCTCGAGGAGCTCATCCTCGCGCCTCTGATCCAGCCCCTCGGGTGGGATTTCGACGCCGAACTTGACTCCTGTCGGCTCGTCGGCGGAGACGAGAACGTCTCTCGCCGTCTTGCATAGGGGCCGGAACGAGAGGCCGTGCGCCACGGCCTTTGAAACATCGATCAAGAAGAAACCGCTCCATTCCTCGCTCTGGCCGGTCGCCAGCCAGAGAGGAAGATCCGCGAAGGGCTCGATGCCTTGCTCGAGCAGGAAGTCCTCGTCCGCCCAGACCCGACGCGCCTCTCGGTCCACGGTGGCATCGCACTCGTCGAGCATCTGGGCGAACGAGATCGGCTCGCCGGTCGCGTGAAAGGTGCCGGTTTGTCGTAGCTCCGCCATCCGAACGTTCCGGGCGGCGAAGTCTCGGACGTCGATGAGTTGCACGGGCTGCTCGGGCGGTGATGGTGCGAGCACGTCCCCTCCCCGGGCGAGCCGACGCACCCAGTACGCGAAACGATTCGTCGGGTCGTGAGGCCCGACGAGGATCCCCGGACGTAGGTTGAGCGACCGGCGGGGAAATACTTCTTCGACAGCGCGCTCGCAGAGCGCCTTGAGCGGGCCATACGACGCTTGCACGTCCTCGCTGGTCTTGTCCGTCAGCGTCGTGACCGCGTCGCTCTCAGTGAGGCCGTGCTTCGAAGGAGGAGAGAAAACGGACAAGCTCGAGATGAATGTGTAGTGCCGGACGTTGTCGGCCAAAGCCTCGGCGGATGTCCGCACGACACGCGGAACGTAACCGCTCGTGTCGATGACGGCGTCCCATTCCCTCCCTGCGAGCCCCGAAAGGTCACTGTCGCGGTCCCCGCGAAGCCTCTCGACCTCCGGGAAGAGACCCGGGTTCGTTTGCCCGCGGTTGAAGATCGTCACCACGTGCCCGCGGGCGAGCGCAGCTTCCACGAGGTGGCGAAGAGCGTTCCGCCGAGGATCAGAATCTTCAGCGCACGACCTCGCCGTTCACGCGCCACTCGTAGCGTGGACTGACGGTCAGCGACGCGCCGATGAAGCACCCCCACTCGGCCTGGTCGAGGAGCTCTTCGAGAGCGTCTCCCTCGGGTGCCGGGTCGAGCTCGACGTCGAGTCCACACTCGATCTCGACGAAGGCGTAGCGCCCATCGTCGTCGCGCCTCGTCACGACCCCTTCGGCCGACGCGGTTCCGCGGACGGCGATGTTGGCACGCGTGGCATAGAACTCGAGGCTCGTGAGAGAACAGCGTGCGAGGGCTGCAAGAAGAAAGTGCTCGGCGGTCCAGTCGGGTTCCGCTTGCGCCGGATCTCCCAGGCGCTCTGTGACCGCGAACTCCAGACGCTTGGCGACTACTCGGGCCAGCGGGTGATCACGACCTTCTTCTCGGTGTAGAACTCGATCGCGTCGCGGCCGTGCGCGTGTAGGTCGCCGAAGAAGGAGTCCTTCCAGCCCGTGAACGGGAAGAAGGACATCGGCGCGGCAACCCCGATGTTGACGCCGATCATCCCCGCCTGCGCCTCGTAGCGGAACTTGCGCATCGCCCCGCCAGAGGTCGTGAAGATCGAGGCGGCATTCCCCTTCGGAGAGGCGTTCATGATCTCGAGCGCGTGATCGAGGTCGCGGGCGCGGATCAAGGTCAGGACCGGGCCGAAGATCTCCTCCTGGGCGATCTCGGCATCGGGAGCCGCCTCCACGATCGTCGGGCCCAGGAAGTTGCCGTCCTCGGAACCCTTGCCGCGCCCGTCGAGGACGAGCTCGCCGCCTTCGGCGACGCCCTTGTCGATCCACTCGAGGATGCGCTCGCGGGCGGGGCCGGAGATCACCGGCCCGACCTCGGTGTCCGGGTCGGACCCGTCGCCGATCACCATCGCGCCGCCCTTCTCGGCGAGCCGCTGCTTGAGCGGCTCGTAGGCATCGCCGACAGCGACGCACACCGAGTTGGCGAGGCAGCGCTGGCCGGCTGCGTGGAAGGCGGACGAGAGGACGCCGTCGACGGCCGACTCGAGCTCGGCATCCGGCATGACGACGACGTGGTTCTTCGCCCCGCCGAGCGCTTGGACGCGCTTGCCGTGCTTTGCCGCGGTCTCGTAGATGTAGCGGGCGATCGGCGTCGAACCGACGAAGGAGACGCCGTCGATGCCCGGGTGCTCGAGGATCGCATTGACGGCGTCCTTGCCGCCGTTCACGAGGCTGACGACGCCGGGCGGGAGGCCGATCCGGTCGATCAGCTCGAACGTCAGCTCCATCGTGAGCGGGTCCTGCTCCGACGGCTTGACGATGACGGCGTTCCCGCAGGCGATCGCGAAGGGG